>NZ_JAMYUP010000083.1:0-21668 GCF_040323155.1 Mesorhizobium sp. M0060 | reverse complement strand
ATCCACGACGCCACCGGCCACACCACGGTCTTCGTCACCCATGACCAGGAAGAGGCGCTGGAGCTTGCCGACCGTGTCGTGGTGATGAGCCAGGGGCGCATCGAACAGGTCGGCACCGCCGACGAGATCTACGACACGCCGAACTCTCCCTTCGTCTACGGCTTCATCGGCGAATCGAGCTCGATCCCGGTCAAGGTCGAGGACGGCCAGGTCTGGATCGCCGACCGCCCGATCGGGCTCTCCGCGCCGCATGCACCGCAAGGCGAAGCGACACTGTACTTCCGCCCGCACGACGTCGATCTGGTGGAAGAATGCAACGGCTGCATCGCTGGCACGGTCGCCGCCAGCCGCCGCGTCGCCGGCACCAGGCGGGTCGAGCTCGAAATCGGCGGCGAACGTCAGCGGGTCGAGATCGAATTGCCCGTCGACCATCCGGCGGCGCAGAAAAGTCGCGTGGCGTTCAGGCCGCGGCGCTGGAAACTTTTTCCGGCTGCTTGATCCTCTATCAGACGCTACACCAGCCAGTTCTCGACCTTCAGGCCTTTGATCCGGTTGAACTCGCCGGTATTGGCGGTCACCAGGGTAGTTCCCAGTGCACAGGCGTGCGCAGCGATAAAAAGGTCGTTTTGGCCGATGGTCTGGCCCCGGCCTTCCAGCTCTGCACGAATCGCGCCGTACTCGGTATCCATCGGCATATCGAGCGGCAAGACAGGAATCTCGGCCAGCAATTCCTCGACCTTCTTCAGCAACTTGGCCGATCCTTTCCTGACGCAGCCATATCGCAGTTCCGAGGCCACCACGATGCTGGTACACACGGCGGCGTCTCCCACGCGCTGCACGGCGCTGGCGGCTTTTCCGGCCGGGTTTCGGATCATGTCGCTGATAATGTTCGTATCCAGCATGAACCGCATCAAAAAAATTCCTCGGATTTGACAGGCATATCGTCGACCTCGGGAAAGTCCTCCTCGGGACCGGGCGGCGCCTCTTTCGCCCATTGCGCGAGCAGCGCCGTGAGGCCAGGTTTGCGAACCGGCTCGATGATCAGGCGGTCGCCTTCACGGCTGATCAAGACCCTTTCGCCGGGAAGTTCGAACTCGACAGGAATGCGCACCGCCTGGCTGCGATTGTTACGAAACAGCTTCGCCTCTTTCGGCGGGGTTGTTGAATGGCGGTGTTGGGGCATGGCGATGGCTCCTTGTATATACCATTTGTATATGCCAGGCAGCGCCGCGATGCAATCGTCTTGCCACCGTTGGCCGGCCGGGAGCCATCGTGCACGCGGACGGCACCGGCACCCCTTCCAAGCTGCCCGGAAGGCCCTTCTTGAAAGAAAAACTAGAAATCGCCCACAACGGGACTACTTTTTCTCGCGATAACGTCGAGGGGCCGCTCTGCGTGCCTCGTCGCGCACGATGCCTTGCCGCTATGGTCCGGCAATTACCGCATGGGAGCCCTGTTTTTATGAAACGATTTTTGCTCGGCGTCGCCACGTTGACCGGCCTGTTCCTCGCATCCTCCCAAGCCTGGTCGGCCGACAGATTGCTGAACGCCTCTTACGATGTCGGCCGCGAACTGTTTGCGCAGGTCAACAAGGCGTTCGTCGCCGGGCACCCCGGCGTGACCATCGATCAGTCGCATGCTGGAACCTCGGCGCAGGCGCGTGCCATCGCCGAAGGCCTCGGCGCCGACGTCGTTACCTTCAACCAGATCATCGACATCGACTTCCTGGTCAAGAAGGGCCTCATCTCCGCCGACTGGCAGAAGGACTTTCCCGACAACGCCTCGCCTTTCTATTCGCTGCCGTCCTTCCTGGTGCGCGCCGGCAATCCGAAGCACATCAAGGATTGGAACGACCTCGTGCGCGACGACGTCCAGGTGATCTTCCCCAATCCGAAAACATCGGGCAATGCGCGTTACACCTATCTCGCGGCCACCGCTTACGCCAAGGAGGCCTTCAAGGGCGACGACACCAAGGTGAAGGAGTTCGTCACCAAGCTGTTCAATAACGTGCCGATCTTCGACACCGGCGGACGCGCTGCGACCACCACCTTCGTGCAGCGCGAGATCGGCGACGTGCTGATCACCTTCGAGTCGGAAACGCGCGGCATCCGCAAGGAGTATGGCGAGGACAAATTCGAGCAGGTGACGCCTTCGGTCAGCCTGCTGGCCGAATTTCCGGTGGCGATCGTCGACACGGTCGCCGACGAGCACGGCACACGCGATCTCGCCAAGACCTATCTCGACTTCCTCTATACCCCGGAGGGCCAGGACATCGCGGCCCGCAACGGCCTGCGGGCTCGCGACGCGGCGGTCGCCGCCAAATACAAGGCTGAGTTTCCCGATGTCCGCCTGCTGACGGTGGAGGACGTCTTCGGCGGCTGGGCCAAGGTCCAGGCCGAGCATTTTGCCGCGGGCGGGCTGCTCGACCAGACTTACGGTAGCCGCTGACGTCTGCAACCTCGCGAACTGATTGAAAGCCGGCTTTGCCGGCTTTCTTCGTTTGCCCGCCGAAATTGCAGTTTCCGCGCGTTCCGGACGCCTGCCTGCCAAAACGTTACGAAGAATCAACGCGTGTGCGCGCAATATGTCGTCAGGCGGCCTGTCTGGGTGAACGGCATCGCACGGCCAAACCGTCATTATTTGCACACAAACAGCCGCCAGATGCGGGTGGTTGGGGCTTAATGGGTTGACTCGGGCATGCTTACAAAAAAAGGCAAATACGGCCTCAAGGCCCTCGTGCATCTGTCCGGCCTGCCGGTCGGCCAGCTCGCATTCGTCAACGATATTGCGGTCGCCAACAACATCCCGAAGAAATTCCTGGATGCCATTCTGGGCGAGTTGCGCAATGCCGGCTTCGTCCAGAGCCGCAAGGGCAAGGACGGCGGTTACCGCCTTGCCCGGCCAGCCTCCGAGATCAAGATCGGCCATGTCGTGCGTGTGCTCGACGGGCCGCTGGCGCCGATCCCTTGCGCCAGCCGCACGCAATACCAGCGCTGCGAGGATTGCGACGAGGCGACCTGCCAGGTCCGCCACATGATGCTGGAGGTGCGTCAGGCGATCGCCGAGGTGCTCGACAACCGCAGCCTTGCCGCCATGCGCGACGCCGACAATGACGATTTCCCGGTCGAGCTGACGTCGCAAATCTAGCGCGCGAACAGGCTCAAGGCAGTCGCGACGACGTCGGCGACCGGACGCGTGCCATCCAAGGTCAAAGCCCCCTCGTCCGTCGCTGGCGGTTCGAGCGTCGCGAACTGGCTGTCGACCAGACTTGCCGGCATGAAATGGCCCTTGCGATTGCCGACGCGCCGCATCGCCGTTGCCGGGTCGATCTCCAGATAGACGAAAACAATATTTGGGCAGAAGCCACGCAGGCGATCGCGGTACCTGCGCTTCAGCGCCGAGCAGGCGGCGACCACGCCCTGCCCGCTTGCAACCGACGCGGCGATGCGCTGGCCGATCGTATCGAGCCAGCCCTCGCGTAGCGCATCGGTAAGCGGCTCGCCACGTGCCATGCGCGCGACGTTTTCGGGCGGATGCAGCCTGTCGCCTTCGATAAAGAGGGCGCCCAATGCCGCCGCCAGCGCTTCGCCGACGACCGACTTGCCGCAGCCGGCGACGCCCATAACCACCATGGCGGGTGGTGCTCGACCAGTGCTCGCCGGCGGATAAGCCACGTCTTTCCCGGTCATCAGGTCAGCGGCTTGCCGGCGCGCGGCCATAGAGCAGCAGCATGGCGACGATGACGACGCCATAGATGATCTGCCGCCCCGCCTCCGGCATCTGCATGACGGAGAGAATGGATTGCAAAAGCGTGATCAGGATCACGCCGGCGACGGTGCCGAGATAGGAACCGCGCCCGCCGAGGATCGAGGTGCCGCCGAGCACCACGGCGGCGATCGACGGCAACAGATAGGCATCGCCCATCGATTGCGCCGCCTTGGAGGCATAGCCGGCCAAAAGCACGCCGCCGAAGGCGGAGAGCCCGCCCGAAACCGCAAAGGCGATCATCACCACGCGCCGGGTGTCGATACCGGAAAGATAGGCGGCACGCTCGCGGTTGCCGATGCCGTAGACGGTGCGGCCGAAGCCGGTGCGGGTCAGCACGAAGACCATCGCGGCACCGATCAGCGCCCAGATGATGACGGCATTGGGCACGCCCGGAATGGCAAAGCCTGTCGCCAGATAGCGCATCGCCCGGGTCGCGGAATCCTGCGGCGAGAAACCGCCCGTGTAGAGCACCATCAGCCCCTGCGCGACGGCGTTGGTGGCGAGCGTGATGATCATTGAGGGAATGCGCAGATAAGCGACGCCGATGCCGTTGACGATGCCGATCAATACCCCGCAGAAGATGCCGAACGGGATGGCCAGCGCCACGCCGACAGGGCCGTATGCGGCCGCGGCACAAGCCATCATGGCGCCGACGGCCACCGACCAGGGCACCGACAGGTCGATCTGGCCGAGCAGGATGACCAGCATCATGCCGGTGGCGATGACGCCGAGAAACGACGCCACCTTGAGCTGTTGCAGCAGATATTCAGGCGACAGGAAGCTGCGCGAATAGAGGCTGCCGAGGAACAGCAGCAGCACGATGCAGGCGAACGCCGTCAGAACCGCCGGGTCGGCGCGGCGGAGGAATTTCGGCATGCGGCCAGCGAGACCACCTACAGTCGTTTCGCTCACAGGAACCACTCCAGCCGGTTGCGGACCCGAAACAGGGCGAAGGCGCCGAGGCTGACCGCGATCAGCAGGATGACGCCCTGGAACAGTGGCTGCCAGAGCGGATCGAAATCGAATACGAACAGCAGGTCACCAATTGTGCGGAAGGCGAGCGCACCGAAGATCGCGCCGATGGCACTGCCCTTGCCGCCGAACAGCGACACGCCACCGAGCACGACCGCGGCGATCGAAAACAGCGTATAGGCGTTGCCGCTGGCATAGGCGGCATCGCCGGTATAGGTGAAGAACGTCAGGAACAGCCCGCCGATCGCGGCAAGCAGCCCGGCAAGCGCATAGGCGGCGAACTTTCCACGCCGGATCGGCACGCCGGACATGTATGCGGCCATCTCCGACGATCCCGCTGCATAAGCGGCGCGGCCGAGCACCGACCGGCTGAACGGCACCCAGACCACTAGCACAACGGCCAGCAGCACCACCAGGCTCGCCGGCACCACGCCGAACAGGCGCCCGGTCAGCGCGTCGGCGAGGCCCTCGTTGACCGAGCCGCCCGGAAACGGCCGAAGCAGCAGCGCGATGCCGAAATAGACCGCACCGGTGGCGATGGTGGCGACGATCGGCTGCAGGCGTCCATAGATGACGATGGCGCCGTTGATTGCCCCGCACAGCAAGCCGGTGCCCAGCACGGCGAGGACGCCGAAGGCGGTCTCGATGCCGGTGCCGATGACTAGCCATGAGGCCAGGCAATTGGTCAGCGTGAAGATCATGCCGACCGAGAGGTCGATGCCGGCGGTGATCACCACCAGGGTCTGCGCCATCGCGACGAAAGCGAGCAGCACACCCTTGTTCGAGGCCGTCTGGACGACATTGGCGGTGAAACCTGCCGGATGGTTCGAGGTGTAGATGACGAACATGACAACGAAGATGCCGAACGCCAGCAGCGTTCCGCGCTGTTCGGCGAGCCAATAGCGCCAATCCTTCACGCGTCCGCTCCTTGCTTTGGCATCTCTTCGTGAATGTTGAGCGCGCTGGCAATCAGCGCCCGCTCGGTGATTTCGGCGCCGACCAGTTCACGCTTGACCGCCCCGTCATAGAGCACCAGCACGCGGTCGCAGCAGCCGATCAGCTCGTCATAGTCGGTCGAATAAAACAGAATCGCTGCGCCTTGATCGGCAAGCTTGCGCATCAACTGGTAGAGCTCCTGCTTGGTGCCGACGTCGATACCGCGCGTCGGGTCGTTGAGCAGGATGATGCGCGGCTGCCGCATCAGCCATTTGGCGATGACGACCTTCTGCTGATTGCCGCCGGACAGCGCACCGACTGGAATGTCGAGTCCGGCCGTCTTGATCGCCAGAAGTCCGACCATGTCGTCGATCAGTCGCTGCTCGGCGGCGCGATCGATGACGCCGGCCCTGGACAGCCGGTCGAGGGCGGCGAAGGAGAGGTTTTCGCGCACCGTCATCGGCAGCATCAACCCTTCGGTCTTGCGGTCCTCCGGGATCAGCGCCATGCCGATCCGGTCATCGCGCGCGGCGGCCGGGCTGGCGATCGCCACCGGTCTGCCGTCGATCAGGATCTGGCCTGACAGGCCGCGCAGCACACCGAAGAAGGCGAGCAGCAATTCGCGCTGGCCCTGGCCGTCGAGGCCGCCAAGGCCGACCACCTCGCCCGCCCCGACCGACAGCGAGACATCGTGCAGCCGATCCGTCCACGACAGGCTGCGCGCCTCCAGAACCGGCGTGGCTGCAGCAGCCGCCCGCGCGGGCTTGGGCGGAAAGATGTGGCTGTATTCGCGCCCGATCATCAGTTCGACGACCTCATTGTCGCTTTTTGTGCCGGCGGCGTAGCTGGCGACATTGCGGCCATTGCGGAACACCGTGCACTGGTCGGCAAGTTCAGCGATCTCGTTCATGCGGTGCGAAATGTAGAGCAGCGCCAGCCCTTCCGAACGCAGCCGCTTCAACACCGCGAAAACCCTGGCGACGTCGGCCGCGGTCAGTGCCGAGGTCGCCTCGTCGAGGATCAGGATGCGCGGCTTGCGCGCCAGCGCCTTGGCGATCTCGACCATCTGCCTTCTTGAAAGAGGAAGATCCTTGACCAACGCGAGCGGATGGATATCGGAGGCGCCGGCGCGAGCAAGAGCTTCCTCCGCAATGCGGCGCTGTGCCTTGCGGTCGATCATGCCGAAGCGTTTGGGCGGATCGGAAATGACGATGTTGTCGGCAACGCTGAGTTCCGGGACGAGCGACAGTTCCTGGAAGATGCAGACGATGCCGGCCTGATTGGCGGCGGCCGGCGAAGCGAAGGTAACCTCGCTTCCGTCCAGCATCATGCTGCCCTCGTCGGGCGCGACGACCCCCGCCATAACCTTGATCAGCGTCGATTTGCCGGCGCCGTTCTCGCCGAGAATGGCGTGGATGCTGCCGGGAGTGACCGAAAGCTCGGCCTTTTCCAGCGCCCGCACGCCGCCGTAGCGCTTGGAAATGCCTTCCATACGGAAGAGCGAAACCGCACCGTCCATCGGCCCTCCCAAGGCGCTTGGCGATCAGGATGTCGAGCGCCGACGCCGCAGGATTTCCCGCGGCGTCGGGCTGTTGGAGTTTACTGGTTTTCTTTGCTCTGGCCCATGATTTCCTGCGCTGTGAAATTGATGCCGCAGGTCGGGAAGGAATTGCCGACGAAGAAATTGTCGGATTGATCGGGGAAGTAGTCCTGGCCTTCCTTGAAGTTCGGATCCTCGACGATAGCCAGCGGCAGCTTGATCGCTTGCGGCACGACCTGGCCCTCAAGTGCTGCAATCGCCGTCTTGATGGCAACCGCCACCTGAGCCGGTCCGGTACCGGCCGACGAGCATTTCAGGCCGTCAGCGGCGAACTTGGCGCAGAATTTGCGGAAGCCGTTCTCCGTCTCGCCGCCGAACGGCACGAACGGATGCTTGGCATCGATCATCGCCTGCACGATGCCGGTATCGCCGCCCTGCCCGGTAACGCCGTCGAAGGGGCCGTTGGTGGCAATAGCGTCGGCCGAGGCCTTTTGCGCAACGCCGTCATCCCACTTGCCGACGACTTCGGTGACGTCCCATTTCTTGCCGGACGCGTCGAGAACTTCATGGATGCCGGTGTGGCGGTCGGTGTCGACGGAGGTGCCAGCCACGCCGCGCACTTCCAGGACCTTGCCGCCGTTCGGCACGTGTTTGACCAGCCAGTTGCCCCACAATTCGCCAAGGCCTTTCTGGTCGACATTGACGTTGATGGCATCCTTGGTGTCGAGAATGTTGTCGAAGGCGACCAGCACGACGCCGGCTTCCTTGGCCCGCTTGATGACAGGGCCGAATGCGGTCGGGTTCTGGGCATTGACGACAATCGCGTCATAGCCGGAATCGATGAAATTGTTGATTGCCGAGATCTGGGCCGGCACGTCTTCGCCGGTCGAGACCACCTTGAATTCCTTGAGCTTGGCCGCGACCTCCGGCTGCGCTGCATAGGCCTTCGCCGTCTGCACCATCTGGATGCGCCAGGTGTTGGCGATGTAGCCGTTGGCCAAAGCGATGCGGTACGGGCCGTCTTTTTTGGGGAACTTGAAGAACTGCGTGTCGGCCGACCAGGGCGCGAAGCACTCAGGCTCGGCCGACGGCCCCTTGACGATTTCAGGATCGGCGATCGCCGACGAGCTCAGCATGACAAAAGCAGTGGCGGCAACGATACCGCCAACGAGTGACTTGATCATCGATATTCCTCCCAGTTGCAGTTTTGTTTGTTGTTACGTCGATGAATTTGCGCGTTCTCGGCCCGGCACCTCCCGCCATTTCCGTTGCGCGTTCAGGTGGCCGAATGCCGACCCGATTTCCTCCTTTATTGCCCGGCTAATCCCGCAAAAACTATCATATTATACATAATAAACAAGCATGAGCTGTCGATTATATATAATAAACAGCCTCCGATATTCGGAGCGAAGTACCGCCAGCTGATAATTGGTAGCGCTACCATGACGTTGTGTAAAGCGCCATTTACATTGCGTTGAAGCTCGCCTCAGCGCGCCGTGCTTTCACGTCGCTTGAGTTCGAAGCCGAGGTCGACGACCCGCTGCTCTGGCCTGTTGCCTTCGATAGCCGCTAACGCCATGGCGACCGCCCGCCGGCCGATCTCGTAACGGTAGGTCCGAACGCTGGTGACCGACGGAAAGGCCACCTCCATCATGTCGAGATCGTTGAAGCCGACGATGCCGACCGTCTTCGGCACGGCGATCGAAGCGCGATGGCATTCGAACAACACGCCAAGCGCGATATCGTCATTGTTGCAGAATACGCCGTCCAGGCTCGGCACCTTGGCCAGCGCGTCGCGGAACAATTCGCGCCCGAGCGTGACGCTGGACGGCACCGGCGTTGTCGTGATGAGACGCGCGTCGAACAGGCCGGCCGCGTCCATCGCCGCGCGATAGCCGGCCAGACGTCGCTGCGAGCGCGGGTCCATGCGCGCACCGATGAAGCCGATCCGGCGATAGCCCGCCTCGATCAGATGTTCCGCTGCCGCCTTGCCGCCCTCGAAATGCGAGAAACCAACCATCAAGTCGACCGGATCGGGCCCGGTCTCCATCACCTGCACCACCGGGCAGCCCGCCGTTTCCAGCAGTTTTCGCGACGCCGGCGTCTGGTCGATGCCGGCCACGATCAGCGCCGCAGGGCGTTGCGGCCCAAACACCTGCAACAGCCGCTCTTCCTCGAGGCCGGAATAGTGGGTATTGCCGAGCTGGATGCGGAAAGGGCCGTCCGACAGGCTGTCGTAGATGCCGCGCACCACTTCGGCAAAGACGTTGTTGGTAAGCGACGGCACCAGAACGCCAAACACTTCGGCGCGCGCCGAAGCCAGCGCCCGTGCATTTGGGTCGGGCACATAGCCGAGCTCATTCACGGCGGACTCGATCTGGCGGCGCAGATCTTCCGACACACGCCCGGGCTCACGCAAGGCGCGCGATACGGTAATGGCGCCGACGCCGGCCTTGCGGGCGACGTCGGCGATGGTCGGGCGGCCGCCGCCGCGGCGTGAGCGCGGCTTGATCACCGCAATGGTCCCGACGCCGGGCAACCGCCCAGACGCGACCGTGAAACGATGTTCAGCGTCTTTGCCACTGCTGCCATGCCAACCTGGCCCGTTGCCACACCTTGTCTGGCGTCGCGCAGCCTTCGGCTATTGTCAAGCGACGGCGGAGAGACTGTATCCGTACCGCCGTGCTTCAGGCCATCACAGCAGCGCTGCGCCGCGCCTTCCACAGCAGCAGCACCATGGCCAAAATGTTCAGCAGGTTCCAGGCAATGCCGTTGAGGAATGCGGCGGCATAGGAACCGGTCAAATCGTAGATCCAACCCGACATCCAGCCGCCGATAGCCATGCCGAAGATGGTCGCCATCATGACGATGCCGACGCGCTGGCCGGCTTCTTTGGCAGGCATATATTCGCGCACGATGATCGCATAACAGGGCACGATGCCGCCCTGCGACAGGCCGAAAACCAGCGAGACGACATAGAGCGAGGCAAGCCCGTCGAAGGGGATGTAGAACAACAGCGACAGGCATTGCAGCACCGAGCCGATCAGCAGGGTTTTCACCCCGCCAATGCGATCGGCAAGGAAGCCGGAGCCAAGCCGGCTGACGACGCCTGCCGCCAGCATGATCGACAGCATATCGGCGCCATGCGCCACGCCGTAGCCGAGATCCATGCAGTAGGCGACGATATGCACCTGCGGCATCGACATCGCCACGCAGCAGCCGAGCCCGGCGACGATGAGCAGCGCCTGCAAGGCCGCCGGCGACAGCGAGATCGGCTGGACCACGCGGCTGCCCGGCGATCCGGGAGCCGCCTGGGGCGGTGCGCCGCGCCGGAGCAGCAGGATCAGCGGCACCATGGCCGCAAGGCAAACGACGCCGATCGCGGCATAGGTGAAGCGCCAGCCTTCGGTCTGCATGACATAGGGCATCGCCGTCGGCCAGATCGCTCCGGCGAGATAGTTGCCGGACGCGGCTGTCGTCACCGCGACGCCGCGGCGTCGGTTGAACCAGTGCGAGATGTCGGCAATCAGCGGCCCGAAGATCGCCGACGTGCCGACGCCGATCAACAGCCCTTGGACGAGGGTGAACTGCAGGATTGAACTGGTCAGCGACGCCAGCAGGAAACCGGCGCCAAGCGCAATCGCGGCAATCAGCGCCGGGATCCAATATCCCATGCGGTCGATGGCGCGGCCGACCAGCACATTGCCGGCGGCGAAGCCGACCATGGTCGCGGTGTATGGCATCGAGGCAGCGGCGCGATCGACGCCGAATTCTGCCTGCACGGCTGGCAGCACCACGACCACCGCCCACATGCCGACCCCGCCGATCGTTGCCAGCAGCATCGAGATGCCGAGACGCATCCAAGCATAAGCACTGTCGATGCCGGAACTTCCTGCCTGGCTTGAGACGATTGGGGTCAAGAGCGTTTCCTGTCCGCAGTTCTTAAATCGGCGGTTCTGACCACTATCGGCGCATTCGCATCGCCGAGCAGCGCCACGACAGGCAAATCCGTGGCTCCAGGGATTCAGGCCGGAGTGGAACAGGGGTGCGCCATAAGGCGTTTTCCCGGCAACGAACTTGTGGAAGGAGTTTGCCATGACCGCGCAACGGAAATGGTCTGCCGACGTCACCGAGCACAGCGACGCGCTGGACCTCGAGGAGCACATCTTCGAATCCCACGATCCGAGGAAGATCGCTGCCTCGTTGAAGCGATCGGCCGAGCACAGCGATCGGCGCAAGGCGGGGCCGTTTCAATCCGCCATGTCGATGCTGAATTTCTACATCAACCGCGCCGGCAAGAACCTGCCGGCGGCGCAGAAGAAAGTGTTGGAGGACGCAAAGGACGAACTGCGTGCCCTCTTCGGACGCCCGAGAGAAGATTAGAGCAATTCGGTTTTCCGTCCGGAATTGCGTCAAAACAAAAGATAGACCGGTTCGGCGTTTCCGTGAAACGATGAACCGTCCTAGCGGATCGACTTACCTCGATTTGATGACGCTGTCGGTATTGGCCAACAGTTTGCGCACCGCATTCCGCGCCGCGTCCGGCCGCTGCAGGCGGATGCTCTTCTCGATCGCCTCATGCAGCCTCTGCGCATGCTGCAAATCGTCCAGTTCGCGCGTCGTAAAAGCGAACAGATGATCGAATGCCGATTCGATCAGCACACCGAGCGGCACCAGCAGATCGTTGCCCGAGGCCCGCAGGATGGCGAGGTGAAAACGCGTGTCGGCACGGGTCCGCTCCTGCAGGTTCGTCGCCTCGCCCATCTCGCGGCAGGCCTGGCTGATCTCGGCCATCTGCTCGTCGGTGCGCCGCATCGCGGCAAAGGCGCTAGCCTCCGGCTCGATGATGTGGCGGAATTCCTGCACGGTCCTGAGGAACACCTCGCGGTCCGGCGAGGTCGCATACCAGGCCAGCACGTCGCGATCGAGCAGGTTCCAGCGTTCCTTCGGCTCGACCCAGCTGCCGATCTTCGGGCGTGACGCCAGCAGGCTCTTCGCCATCAGCATTTTTATGGCTTCGCGGACCGCCGAGCGGCTGACGTCGAAGGTCTCGGACCATTTGGCCTCGTTGGGCAGGATGGTTCCCGGCGGATAGTCGCCGCGCACGATTCTCAGCCCGATTTCGTTGGCCAGCGACGCGTGCACGCTCGACCCCGGCATGCGCGCCGCATCGGCCCGGCGAATACCGCTCGTGCGCTCGGCAGACGCCTCGGCCGCTGTCTTTCCCTTATTCGGCTTCGCGTCCCGCATAGCTCCACAAAGTCCGGATTTGGAGGCGTGTCAAGGAGATGAAATCGACGGCAGTGTCTCAGTTTGAATTTCCGCATCCGTCCCCTTGCGGACACCGCGCTTTGCCGAGCGTTCAGGCCGGAGAGGTATGAACGACTTCTCTTTGTTCCGACTGAATTCCTCGATCAGGAAATCAAGGAAGACGCGGATTTTCGGGGCAAGATGTTGCCGTGCCGGATAGACCGCATACAGTGTGGTTTCGACCTTGTTCCAGTCATCCAGAGCCGATTGCAGCCGGCCTGCTTTCAGGTCGCTCTCGACATAGGGATAGGGGATCAGACTGACGCCGAAGCCGGCGCGCAACGCATCGCGCACAGCAAGGCTTGAGGAGACCGAATATCGTCCGTCGATGGCGATCCGCTCGGTGCGGCCGTCCTTGCGGAACTCCCATATGTCCGCATGCCCCGAAAGGCTGAACCGGATGCAATTAGCCATCTTCAAGTCGGAAGGCGTTTTAGGCCGACCATGCTGCTCAAAATAAACCGGAGCTGCGCAAAGCACATGCGGCATGACCGCAAGCGTTCTCGCGACCAGGCTGGAATCCTCAAGATTGTCGCTGCCGCGAACGGCAAGGTCAAATCCCTCCCGCACGATATCGACGCGCCTGTCATCAAGGTGCAGATCGAGTTTCAAATCGGGATAGCGCGATAGAAACTCGGGAATGGCAGCCGAAAGCCGTGTCAACGTGACAGTCATCGGCGCGCTGACCCGCAACGTGCCGCTCGGCGCCGTCTTGATCGGACCGAGGACCTGGTCGGCCCTGGCCAGCGCATCGAGCCCATGCGTGACATGCTCCAGATAAATCCTGCCTTCTTCGGTCAGGGCCATGCGCCGCGTCGTCCGGTTGATGAGCCGCACGGCCAGATGCGCCTCCAACTCGGCGATGTTCTTGCTGATGGCGGGGGGAGAGAGACCGAGCCGCCGTCCGGCTTCGGCAAAGCTGTTCAGTTCCGCAACATGGCGGAAAACCTGCAACGCAGTCAGGCGATCCATCGCACTATTCTCTTTCAGTAAACAATGTCTTTCAATTGTTGCATATTATCCCTCGTTGGTAAATTCTATATCTGCTTCCCGAACGGCTTACTCAGGTTCGGAATGACATGATGACCAACCCCACAATCTCCCTTATCGAGCGACGCATGTCGGCCAATCGGTTCGATGCCTCGCACGCATTGACGGATACCGAGGTCGAGGAACTGGCACGTCTCGCAACGCGCGCGCCAACCGCCTACAACCTTCAGAATTGGCGGTTCATCGCCGTGCGGACGCCGGAAGCAAAGGCGCGGTTGCGCAGCCTCGCCCATGGCCAGACCAAGGTGCAGGAGGCAGCCGTCACCTTCATCATATGCGGCGTACTGCCCGACCACGCTGCCCTTACCGCAAGGCTGCTTCCTTTCGTGGAAGCCGGCTTCATGCCGGCGGATATGGCTTCGGGCTGGCAGGAAGGCGCCCACGAACAATATGCCGATCCTCGGGCAGCCCGTGATGAAGCCGTGCGCTCGGCAGCGCTTGGCGCTGCAACGCTGATTTTTGCGGCCGAAGCGCTGGGCCTCGTCTCCGGTCCGATGGCCGGCTTCGATGCCGAAGGCGTGGCACGCGAGTTTGGCCTTGGGCCGAATGAAGTGCCGGTGATGCTCGTCGCAGTCGGCCGCGCCGCGTCCGGAAACTGGCCGCAAAAGCCTCGCCGCCCTCTTGCCGAAGTTCTGGAGATCTTATGACAACGCGCCGTTTCGATCTGTTGCTTACAGCGACAGCACCCGCAATATGGGGCAGTACCTATATCGTCACCACCGAGTTCCTGCCGAATTTTTCGCCGATGACGGTCGCAATGCTGCGTGCCTTGCCCGCCGGATTGCTGCTGCTCGCGATCGTCCGGCAACTGCCAACGGGCATCTGGTGGCTACGCAGTTGCGTGCTCGGAGCCCTCAACATCTCGATCTTCCTGAGCATGTTGTTTGTCGCCGCCTACCGGCTTCCGGGCGGGGTCGCCGCGACCGTGCTGTCGGTCCAGCCGTTGATGGTGATTTTCCTTGCCGCTGCCCTGCTTGACAGCCCTGTCCGTCGGTTGGCGATCGTCGCCGCCCTTGTCGGGATCGCAGGTGTCGCATTGCTGGTGCTGACCCCGAATGCGGCGCTCGATGCGGTCGGCGTTGCCGCCGGCCTCGCCGGGGCGGCCTCCATGGCCTTCGGAAGCGTATTGGCCCGTAAGTGGCAACCGCCAGTATCGCTGCTTACCTTCACGGCATGGCAACTGACCGCCGGCGGTCTGCTGCTCGTTCCAGTGGCTCTGCTTTTCGAGCCTTCCATCCCGCTCCCGACCGGCGCCAACCTGCTTGGACTGGCGTGGCTCGGGCTGATCGGTGCGGCGCTGACCTATGTCCTCTGGTTCCGGGGCATTGCGCGACTGGAATCCGCAGTGGTGTCATCGCTGCTTTTCCTCAGCCCGGTGACCGCCGTGCTGCTTGGATGGGTATTCCTGGATCAGACGCTGACCTTGCCTCAGATCGCCGGCGTCGTTTTCGTCATCGGCAGCATCTGGCTGGCTCAACGCCCCAAGCGCAACGAGTCCTGAGCCTAATGCATGTCGCGCAAAAGTGTGCAGCGGTTTGCGATAACGACATGCATAAAACAAGAACCTAAAGCGCGTCGCATGAGGCCGGTCGAACGCGACGCGCTTTAGGTTGTTGACTTGTGTCGGCGGATTGTTCGGCACTATGATCAAGCGGCACTGCCGGAGGATTTGGATGCCACAACGCCCTTATGATGAGCGCCTGCTCCGTCAGGCGTTCGAAGTCGCGCGCAAGGCCCGCGATGCTGGCGAACATCCCTTTGGTTCGCTCCTCGCTGACAAAGACGGCAATGTGTTGCGCGAGCAGCCCAACGGTTACAAAGCCGGAGGGGGCGACCGCACCGCTCATGCCGAAAGGCTGCTGGCCTCGTGGGCGGGGATGAATTTCAGTCTCGAAAAGCTGGCCTCTTGCACACTCTACACTTCGGCCGAACCTTGCGCGATGTGCTCCGGGACAATCTATTGGGCGGGCATCGGACGGGTCGTCTTTGGGCAGAGCGAACATGACCTCAAGGGGTTGACGGGCGCACACGTCGAGAATCCCACACTCGACCTGCCCTGCAGGATCGTCTTCGAAGCTGGGCAGCGTCCGACTGAAGTCGTCGGCCCGCTGCTTGCCGATGAAGCGGCGCAACTCCAGGCCGAATTCTGGAAAGACAAGTAGGGTCAGGACTCATTGATTCAGAGGAAGAGGTGACTGCTGACGTGGACAACGACCTAGCGTTCGGACCCAAGGGCTACGACACCAATGCCATCCGCCATAAGGTCGAGGGCAGAGGGACGATGCCGAACATCCCGCCGAAGGCTAACCGGCGCTGGAAAAACTGCTTCTCACCGTTCCTCTACCGCGAGCGCAACGCCATCGAGCGCATGTTCAGGCGCCTCAAGGATTTCCGCCGCATCGCCACTCGGTACGATCGGTCGGCGACGAACTTCCTTGCCGCCGTCTGCCTCGCAGCTACCGTCAGCTACTGGCTATGAGTGCGAGCCCGCCGATCATTCACAACGCCTTCCTCATCCGCAACAGTGGCACGCCCGCTCCGCCTCTGTTGTCGACGACTTCTTCAACCGCCTCAAAGCCGCAGGCCCGATACAGCGGTTCGCCGGCCCTCGTTGCCATAAGCTCGACACTTGTGAAGCCCTCGCGGCGGGCGGCGTCCTCGCACAGCATGAGGATTAGGCGCCCCACGCCTCGGCGGATGAAGCTGGGATGCGTATACATGGCGCGCACGCGCGCAGCGTCTTTCGTCGGGTCAAGCAGCGCTGCATCGCGCCCAGGAGAACGGTCGCCGCCGTAGAGGGTTGCGCGCCGACTCCATCCGCCGCAACCGGCCAGGACGCCATTCTGCTCCGCAATGAAATATGTTCCGTCATCAACGAGTTGCGTATCGAGCCCCATGATTGCTCGGCTCGAAGCGATCTGCTCCTCTGTGAGGAACGGCTTCTGAAGCTCGCCGATGGCTGCATTCATCAGTAAGACCAGCGCCGGCATATCGGCATGTGACGCCAACCGATGGTCCAGGCTGATCCTCGGCATTCTTCAGCAGGTCCAGTGCAAACCGCTTTCAAGTTAGCACAAGATCATCACGATGATGGGAAAAAAGCTAAGGCATGGCCGCTGTCGAAGCTTGCCCTTCGCCGCCGCCTGATGCCCAGTTATGAGTCCCGATCCTAGAGGCCGGTGAGCAATTTCTTAAGTAGAGCGTTAAGAGTTTCCTGCTCCGCCGGCGTCAGCACGGAGATTAATTGCTCTTCTAGCGCCACCATTGGACCGATCAAATCGTCTATCGCGCGCTTGCCGCCAGTCGTTAGCGCAATTTGCTTGCCGCGCCGGTCGTTGGGATCGGGGCGTCGTTCAATCAGCCCAGCGCGCTCGAGCCGGTCCAGGCGGCTCGTCATGCCGCCCGAGGAGATCATTGCCGATTCGTAGAGCTGAGTAGGTGAAAGCATATGGGGTTCACCGGCGCGCCTGAGCGGCGTGAGCACATCAAACTCACCTACATTCAGGCCTACTTCTTTGAGCAACGGGTTCATGTGATCGCGGATAACCCGCGCGGCGGCATCAAGCAGACGACCTACCGTTTCAACAGGTAGCAACGGAAGATCGGGGCGCTCGCGGGCCCATTCCTTAGCTGCGGCCTCGGCGCGATCCATGGCAAATATTCCCTCGGCAAATGTATCTTGCAATCAAGATACATTGCATCTACTAACATTGTAGTAAGACAATAGCGCAGCGCGCAGCCCTGGAGAAGGAGAAATCGATGCCCAAAATGATTTTCGTGAACCTGCCTGTCCGTGACCTATCGGCGTCGACGGCGTTCTACGTGGCGCTAGGCGGCACTGTGAACCCGCAGTTTTCGGGCGAGAAATCCACCTCGCTCATGTTCTCGGACACGATCGGGGTGATGCTGCTGACCCATGACCACTACCGCGAATTCACTACTCGCCCAATCGGCGACGCACGGCGCGACAGCCAGGCAATGATCGTCCTCACTGTCGATAACCGCGACGCCGTCGATTCAACACTGACCAGCGCGGTTGTGGCGGGCGGTCGCGCCGATCCCAACCCAGCACAGGATCTTGGCTTCATGTATAACCGCCACATTGAAGACCCAGATGGCTACGTTTGGGAAATCGTATGGATGAACCCGACGGCGAACGCCTGAACCTAATGCATGTCGCGCAAAAGTGTGCAGCGGTTTTGCGATAACGACATGCATCAAAACAAGAACCTAAAGCGCGTCGCATGAAGCCGGTCGAACGCGACGCGCTTTAGAAGGCCACGCAATGAGCGCGACTAGGCTCTCGTTGATCAGAGCCAGAAGATGGCGGTTGCGGCAATGCAGATGGCGGACATGAAGGTGTCGGCGCATCGGTCCTAGCGGGTGTGAGCCTCGAGTCATGACCAGCAATTCGGGCATGGCCCAGCGCCGTTTCGCGTCAGCTGCGCCCGTCAGGTCGTCTTGACATATTTCCGCCAGCTGTGTTCCGGCCGGAAGCCGAGCACGTCCCGCGCCTTGCGGTTGGAGAGCAGCGTCTCGTATTCGCCGAGTTCGCTCTTGACCGGCACATCGGGATAAAACCGCCTCAGGAGTTCGGCTGTCGGCAGATCGGACGAGGTGTCGTCATTGGCGGCATTGAACACTTGGTAGCCGAGCCCGTCCTTCTCGATGGCGCGCAGCGTGATCTGGCCGAGGTCGCGCGCATCGATATAGCTCCAGGCGATCCGCTTGCGGAAACCCCCATCGGCGAACCATTTCGGAAACAACGAATATTCATGCGGCTCGATGACGTTGCCGATGCGCAAGGCATAGATGTCGAAGCCGCTGCGCAGCGCAAAGGCGCGCGCCGTCTTCTCGTTGACCACCTTGGATAGCGCGTAGCTGTCCATCGGATCGACGTCGTACGCCTCATCGAGCGGGAAATGCGTCGGATCGCGCGGTTCGTTGGCGAAGACCAGCCCGTAGGTCGTTTCGCTGGAGGCGATCACCACCTTGCGGATGCCGAGCTTCACCGCGGCCTCGATGACGTTGTAGGTGCCGAGCGCGTTGATGCGGAACACCTCATTGTCGGGCGTGATCATGATGCGCGGGATCGCCGCGAAATGCACAACGGCATCGATCGGTTGCGAACGCAGCGACGGGTCGAATTCGTGCAGGCCGATATAGCTCGACAGCGCATTGAACACCTGCCCGCTGTCGGTGATGTCGGTGATCAGCGTGCGCACCTTGGGATTGTCGAGCGGCTTGGTGTCGATGTTGAGCACCTGGCAGCCCTGCTCGACCAGATACTGCACGACATGGCGCCCAGCCTTGCCGCTGCCGCCGGTGAACATGATCCGCTTCGTCATTTTGCTCTCCCTGGAATTCATGTGTATTGTCAGACAATATCGAACTCTGCAATTGCCTGCCATGGCATGCGGCAAAAACCCGCTTCAACAATTCGCCGGCAATGTGCAGCGCCGTCATCCATCACTGCAAATAGGACGAAACGACATGAACACGACCGCCGCGAGTGAAAAGATCGGCTTCATCGGGCTTGGCCTGATGGGGCACGGGATAGCGAAGAACATCGTCGACAAGGGCTACCCGCTGACGTTTCTCGGCCGCAAGAACCGCACGCCGGCGGAAGACCTGCTCGGCCGCGGCGCCAAGGAAGCGGCGACCTCGCGCGACGTCGCGGCGGCATCGACGGTTGTCTTCATTTGCGTCACCGGTTCGCGCGAGGTCGAAGCCATCATCCGCGGCCCAGGCGGCATCAAGGAAGGCCTGAAGCCGGGATCGGTTGTCGTCGACTGCTCGACCTCGGATCCTGTCTCGACGGTGGCGCTGGCCGCCGAACTCAAGGCGCTCGGCGTCGACTATGTCGATGCCCCGCTCAGCCGCACGCCGAAGGAGGCCTGGGAAGGCACGCTGGACGCCATGGTCGGTGCCCCCGAGGCAGTCTTTGCCCGCCTGAAGCCGGTGCTCGAAACCTGGGCCGGACGCATCGTCCATATCGGCGACACCGGCGACGGCCACCGCATGAAGCTGCTCAACAACTTCATTTCGCTCGGCTACGCCGCGATCTATTCTGAAGCGCTGGCGCTGGCGCAGAAGGTCGGCATCTCGCCGCCGCGCTTCGACAGCGTCATCCGCAACGGCCGCATGGACTGCGGCTTCTACCAGACCTTCATGCGCTGGACGCTGGAAGGCGACCGCGACGCGCACAAATTCACCATCGCCAACGCCCTCAAGGACCTCACCTATCTCGAATCGATGGCGGGTGCTGCCGGCATCGCCAACCCGCTTGGCAACGCCGCCAAGAACTCCTTCGCAGGCGCCTTCGCGGTCGGCCCCGCCGATCAGTACGTGCCGATGCTGGCCACGCATATCGGCAAGGTCAACGGTGTCGACCTGATGCCCACCAAGGATGGCAAAAAGCAGACGATCTGAGGCGGCCGATCAGCTCTCTGCCGCTCACCTCATTCCGAGGCGTAAGCGCCACTGGCGAAGCTGCCGACCTCCCCTGAGGCAGTGCAATCGCATCTAGGCAAGAGCCCCTCACCCGGATTGCCAACCGAATTGCGAAGGGCAATTCGGGGCAATCCGACCTCTCCCCGAGGGGAGAGGAGGTCGCCAGCATTGATTCCCAGGCTCTTCTCCCCAACGGGGAGAAGGTGGCCGCGAAGCGGCCGGATGAGCGGGACCCCTATGCGATTGCCCTGCCTTGTTGGGGGGATGTCCGGCAGGGCAGAAGGGGCGCTGTCCCTCCGACGTTGGGATCGGCAGCACGCGCAACGCCAAAACCAAAAAACCCGCCTCGGTGGGCGGGTCGTCGGCGCCAATCAGCACCATACCGAAGTTAGTAGCATAGCTGCCGGCACAAAGCAAGAACAAAATATGCTGCGGCGGTAGAAAATCCGAATTCCTGCCTCACCCGAGCTCGTTGCTCAGAACGATTGCAAAACTCGCATTCCTTCGCGCCCCTCTCTGTCCTGCCGGACATCTCCCCCACGAGCGGGGAGATCGGATGCCACTTCGGCTTTCGCTAATCACCAACGTTAGGGCCATGGCAATGAGGGGCGGCGCCGCCCTGGTGCATAAATCACCGCCGCGACCGGCCGATAACGTCGTCGGTATTGGCGAGAAGTCTGTGCACCGCAGCGCGGGCTGCAGCCGGCCGCTGCAGGCGGATGTTCTTCTCGATCGCCTCGTGCAGTGCCTGCGCCCGCCGCTGATCGCTGGTCTCGCGGGTGACGAACTGGAACAGATGGTCGAGCGCCGATTCGATCAGCACGCCGAGCGGCACCAGCAGATCGTTGCCCGATGCCCGCAGGATGGCGAGGTGAAACCGCGTGTCGGCGCGCGTGCGCTCCTGCAGATTGGTTGCCTCGCCCATCTCGCGGCAGGCCTGGCTGATCTCGGCCATCTGCTCGTCGGTGCGTCGCATCGCGGCAAAGGCGCTGGCCTCCGGCTCGATGATGTGGCGGAATTCCTGCACGGTCCTCAGGAACACCTCGCGGTCCGGCGAGGTCGCATACCAGGCCAGCACGTCGCGATCGAGCAGGTTCCAGCGTTCCTTCGGCTCGACCCAGCTGCCGATCTTCGGGCGTGACGCCAAAAGGCTCTTGGCCATCAGCATCTTGATCGCCTCGCGCACCGCCGAGCGGCTGACGTCGAAAGTCTCGGACCATTTGGCTTCGTTGGGCAGGATGGTTCCCGGCGGATAGTCGCCGCGCACGATCCTCAGCCCGATCTCGTTGGCGAGCGACGCATGCACGCTCGAGCCGGGAAAGTGTGCGGCGTCGGCACGCCGAACGCCGGCCGGCCGCTCAGCCTCTGCCTTCAACTTGGCGGGTCGCTTTTTTGATGTCGCGTCCGGCATTCGTATTCCCCGGCAGCTGCTATTCACCTTTGCCGAAAGACCTTAACTCAGGGCATGGCAAAGCAGCGGCCTACGCTCCAAAGCAGCGTCGCCTCGTGCGTTTTGTATGGACAGTGCGAACGGGGCGCCCGCCGACCCGGCCGCCCCCGACTACGCCACCACATAAGGGTTCACGGGTGGCCCGGGTGCGTGTTTAGATAAGCGAGGCCGGGGGACCCCCGCTACGGG
>NZ_JAMYUP010000082.1:0-21808 GCF_040323155.1 Mesorhizobium sp. M0060 | reverse complement strand
GTCTCCTATGCATGAGGCTCTGCGCCGGCCAGCCGGCTTAACCCTCGTACCGTTGCATATCGGATGACGGGCCGCCCTCAGGCCCAGCAATCATAGGGACTAGATCATTCAATCCGGCGGTTAGGATCAACTTCAGCGACCATCCTCCCGGCGCTTTGTCAAGTGCTCAAGACGTGATCGAAACGACCGCAGTATCCTGAGTTTTTGTCGCTCGCTCGGCAGCATATTGAGGTAGACTGAAACAACTTGCCGTGACGATTCCGATGGGGGGAGACCCATGGATGTTGGCAGCTGGCTGCGCAGCTTGGGACTTGGTCAATACGCTGCTGCCTTTGAAGACAACGCGGTCGACGCTGAAACCTTGCGCGAGTTGACTGCCGAAGATCTCAAGGAGCTCGGCGTCAGCCTCGTCGGCCATCGGCGCAAGCTGCTTGCGGCGATTGCCACCCACGCGGACAGACCTGTCTCGAGCGGCAACTACACCCAGTCGGAGAATCCCGACCGGGGTAAGGGCACCGATGGCGACGTGGCTGAGCGTCGCCAATTGACAGTCATGTTTTGCGATCTGGTCGGATCAACGACGCTTTCGGCGGAGCTCGATCCGGAGGAT
This sequence comes from Mesorhizobium sp. M0060, assembly GCF_040323155.1. Lineage (NCBI taxonomy): Bacteria > Pseudomonadati > Pseudomonadota > Alphaproteobacteria > Hyphomicrobiales > Phyllobacteriaceae > Mesorhizobium > Mesorhizobium sp. M0060. The sequence continues at coordinate 21,198 of NZ_JAMYUP010000082.1, read as the reverse complement.
CTCCGCCAGGTGATTGGCGACTACCAAGCCGCCGTGACTGAGGAAGTCACCAAACTCGGCGGTTTCGTCGCCAAGTACATGGGCGACGGCGTTCTTGTATATTTCGGCTATCCGCACGCGCACGAGGAAGATGCCGAACGGGCACTGCGGGCCGGTCTCGCCCTCGTGGAGCGGATCGGCCGTCTTAAATGGCGAGAGACTAGGCTCTCAGCGCGAGTCGGTATAGCAACCGGTATAGTAGTCGTAGGCGATCTGATCGGCCACGGCAGCGCACAGGAGCGAGGGGTGGTGGGTGAGACGCCCAACCTGTCCGCCCGCCTCCAGGCAATGGCCAGGCCCGGAGGCGTCCTGAGCGACGATACGACGCGAAGGCTCGTTGGCGAGCTTTTCGAGTGGCGTGATCTCGGTGCTGTTGAGGTCAAGGGCCTTCCGACCCCTGTACGGGCGTGGGAAGTGGCTGGGCTGAGCACGATCAACAGTCGCTTCGAGGCACTGCACGCGACGCGGCTCACTCCAATGATAGGGCGCGACGAGGAACTCGGCCTATTGCGGCGCCGCTGGGAGCGTGCCAAGGCCGGCGAAGGACAGGTCGTGCTTGTCTCCGGCGAAGCGGGTATTGGCAAGTCCCGCCTCATCGCTGCAATACAGGATAACGTCGGCGACGATCCGCTTACGACCTTGCGCTACTTCTGTTCACCGCATCACCGCGACAGCATGCTGTATCCCTTCATCGCGCAATTGGAGCGTTGGGCAGACTTTGCGCGGGATGACCGTCCGGCGGCCAGGCTCGATAAGCTGAAGAATTCGGTCGGCGCCTTCCCGCGGCACCGCCTGACACGCTCTCCCTCCTGGCCGACCTCCTCGGCATAGCCGATGAGAGCATCGCGCCGGTCACGGCCGATCCGCCGCGCAAGCGCGAGATGATGCTCTCGCTATGGCCTCGGCTGTTCGAGGCGCTGACAAGGGATCGACCGCTGCTCGTCCTCTTCGAGGATGCGCATTGGACGGATGCGACATCGCTTGAGGTGCTCGATCGCGCGGTGTCGCAAATCGCTCGCCTTCCTGCCCTGCTCGTCGTGACATTTCGGCCTGAGTTTCAACCCTCGTGGATTGGCCAGCCTGCCGTTTCAGCGACCTCCCTCTCGAGGCTGCTGCCCCACCACACGAGCGCACTCATCGCAGGGGTCACACGCGGCAAGCCATTGCCTCCTGAGATTCTGGGCCACATCGTTCACCGTACCGACGGAGTACCGCTGTTCGCTGAGGAACTGACCTCCATGCTTGTCGAGAGCGGGATGCTTCGAGAGGAGGAGGAACAGTTCGTTCTCGATCAGCCGCTCCCGGCGTTGGCGATTCCCGCCAGCCTGCAGGCTTCACTCATGGCCCGTCTCGACCGCCTCGCTCCGGTGAAAGAGATCGCGCAGATTGGCGCCGCGATCGGCCGCGAGTTTTCCTACGAACTGCTTGCCGCAGTTGCGCGCCGTACAGATGCTCAACTGACCGGTGCACTCGACCAGCTCACCGAGGCAGGCCTCGTATTTCGTCGCGGGACGCCTCCGAACGCCAGCTACATCTTCAAGCATGCCCTTGTGCAGGACGCCGCCTACAACACGCTCCTGCGCGCCCGGCGGCGGGATCTGCACGCCAGAATCGGCCATGTGCTCGAGGCAGGCTTCCCTGAAATCGTAACTTCACAGCCCGAACTTCTTGCCCACCACTTCGCAGAGGCAGGCCTCGACGACGCTGCGATAGATTACTGGCGCAAGGGTGGCGAGCGTGCCCTTGAGCGCTCTGCAAATGCAGAAGCGGCCGCGCATCTCGAGCGAGCGATCCGCCAGCTCGTTACGTTGCCGGAAAGTAAAGAGCGCAACCGTCGCGAATTACCACTACAAATGGCGCTCGGCTCGACGACGAGGGCTCTGAAAGGACACGCGGCTGACGAGACTTTGAAGGTCTACAACCGCGCACGCGCGCTCCTGGACGAGACCGTCCCCGCAAAGCAACAAATGGCAGTGCTGTATGGCGCTTGGACCGTGCCCGCGGTCCGTGGCGACTGGGTGTCCGCGCTGGAGATTGCCAGGCAATCGCTCGCGCTGGCGCAAAGCGATGACGACCCCGAAGCTGCTGCCTTCGCAAGCCGCATGAACGGAATCGCGCTTTGGTTGACAGGATCCTTAGAGGAGGCCGTGCCGCATCTCGAGCGAGCAGTCAGGCTCTATGCGCCAGGATCAGGCAACGTCACGGACCTTCGCTACTCACAGGACCATGCCGTCTGGGCCCTCTCGGTCCTGGCTTTGGTGCTGTGGTCGCTTGGCCATCCCGACCGGGCAACTGAAGCAGCGGTGCGCTCGCTGGAATGGGCGAGAGCGATCAACCATGGAATGACAACCGGGTTCTCCCTCAGCTTTGGCTCTGTGCTTTGGGGTTTCTTCCAGGAGGGGCCGCGGCCAGGCGGCGCCGACGCCGATGAGGCCCTCGAGTTCTGCATGGAGCACGACCTCAGATCATACATCTCATGGGGACAATTCTACTGCGGCCTGGCGCAAGTGCGCCATGGAGAACACCACAACGGACTCGAACTGATGCGTGCCGGGATGTCCGGCATGGACAAGATCAACTTTCGGATCCTTTGGACGGCCCATCTCGGCCACCTCGCCTGGGCGCTTGCGTCGGCAGGTAAAGTCGGGGAGGCGATGGACGTACTCTCGAAGGCACTCCGGGCCGTCGACCAGTACGGCGAGAAAGCGTACGAGGTGGAGCTTCACCGCCTCCGCGGCGACTTGCTCTGGCAAAGGGGCGCAGTCAAGGAAGCAGAGATCGAGTTCTGCAGAGCGGTTGAGATCGCGCGGGCTCAAAAGGCGAAGTCGTGGGAGCTCCGCGCCGCCACAAGCCTTGCACGGCTACACGCCGAGCGAGGACATAGGGCTCAGGCCCTCGAAGTCCTCTCGCCGGTCCAATCTTGGTTTATCGAGGACTTCGACACAGCCGATCTACGGGCCGCCAGGACACTTCTCCAAACATTGGAGCTAGACGCTGAAGTTTCAATCCACCGGGTTCGGTGACGCAGATTTATGGAGTCTTCTCGGGTATGAGCAAAGATCGCAAGCGCTCACCTGAGGGTGCGCCGACAACCGCATAGTCCGAGCGCCAACGTTGCTCATTTGGCTTGCCCTTGGCGAAGGTCCCGTTTGGGGCCGGCTTCGGCTGTTCAGCCGTGGCCAGCAAGTGGCAGTTTGTGGCGCGTCCTCCCGGTTCAGGAACGGGAAAATCTGACCCGTTGAAGACGTTCATCCGCACCCGGTCGAAAGTCAGGAACGGCTGACGAGCGGTCATTCACCGCGCGGCCAACGGCGCGTTCTGGCTCCGACGCTTCCATGGGTGTAGGGTTGTGCCATAAAGAGGCGCATATGGCGGTTCCCCCTCTCAATCGGAAGCTGCTGGCGATCCTGGCGGCCGATATGGTTGGCTACTCGAAGGCGATGGAGGCTGATGAGGCCGGCACCATCGCGCGACTGAAGGCCATGCGCGCTGAGTTGATTGATCCCACCATCTCCCAGCGCCATGGCCGCGTCGTCAAGCTGATGGGCGATGGCGCGCTTGTCGCCTTCGACAGCGTGGTCGATGCGGTGATCTGCGCGGCCGAAATTCAAAAAGCTGTGGCCGTTCGCAATGGTGGATTGCCGGAGCATGAGCGGATTGTGTTCCGCATCGGGATAAATCTTGGCGATGTGGCGCTGGTTGATGGCGATGTGTATGGCGACGGCGTCAATATCGCCGCTCGCATAGAGCAGCTTGCCGAGCCGGGCGGGGTAATGGTGTCAGGTACGGCCTACGACCATTTGCAGGGCAAGCTTGATTGGCCACTCGATTTCGTTGGCGAGCAGCAGGTCAAGAATATCAACCGCCCCGTGCGGATGTACCGGCTGAGGCTCGATGGCAAGCGGGCGCGCTGGACCTTTCGCAAGGCGATGCCGCGCTGGACCAGGACGGCTGCGGCGGCCCTCGTGGTGCTGGCTCTGGCGGGTGGAGGGACCTGGTGGTTCTTTCAGCCCGCGCCACTGGGGGCCAAGCCGTCGGTCGCGGTGCTGCCCTTCAATAATTATGGCGGCGACGAGGCCACCGGGCGTTTGGCCGATGGCTTGACTGAGGATATCATCACCGACCTCGCGCGGTTTCCCGAACTTGAGGTCGTGGCCCGGAATTCGACGGAAGTTTACAAAGGCAAGCCGGTGGATGCCCGCCAGGTAGCAAGTGCGCTCCATGTCGGCTTCGTACTGGAAGGCTCTATCCAGCGGCAAAATGGGCGGGTGCGGGTCACCGCGCAGTTGATCGATGCACAAACCGGCAACCATCTTTGGTCGGATCGTTGGGACCGGCCCGCTGAGGACGTTTTCGCCGTCCAGACCGAGATCGCAGAGCAAGTCACCAACCGTCTGGGCGGCGGCGTAGGGTTGATTCAGGCGGCCGGGCGGGCCGCGGCCAAACGTAAACGACCTGAAAACCTGAATGCTTATGATTATTATCTGCTCGGGACCGAGAAGATTGAAAAGATCACCATAGCGGATGAGGAGGAGGCCATCGCGCTTCTCAACCGCGCCGTTGAGCTGGACCCCGGGCTGGCCCGCGCCTGGGTAGAACTTTATCATGCTCATGGTATATTGGCTGGCTTCGGTATCAATCCCGAGAGCGAGATCAAGGCGGCTGCCGATGTGGCCGAACGCGCGGTGCGGCTCGATCCAAGTGACGCTGAGGCACACGCCGTGTTTGGTATGAGCCTCAGCCAGAAGGGCGACAACGCCCGCGCCAAGGCTGAGCTGGACACGGCCCTTCGTCTTGCTCCTGGTTCGTCCGAAATCCTGACATTCTATACCGGCTATGCGGCACGCTTCAATGAACCCGAACGCGGCGCTCAGATGGTCGACCAAGTAATGCGGCTCGACCCGAACTACCCGATGTGGACGTCCAACTTCTTCGCCCCTGCCTATTTTATGGCCGGCCGATATGAGGACGCGTTGAAGATGCTGGAGCGCATGACGCCTAACAACTACGACAAGTGGAAGTGGGTGGTGCTTAGCAGCTCCCTTGCGGCTCTGGGTCGAATGGATGAGGCGAATGCTTCGGTTAGGGAAACTCTCAAGCAGTACCCGGACCTGACCGTCGAGAGCATGATTAATGAAGTCGGCTTGAGCACTAAAGAGCGCAGCCGGTTTATTGAAACAATGCCGCTCGCCGGCTTTCCGGCTTGCGCCAAGCCCGAGGCGCTGGCGAAACTCGCCAAACCTGTGCGATTGTCGGAATGCGAGGCGGGGGAGGCAAAGCCTCTCGGGCAGCCATAGAACACCCCTGTGCAAAGAAAGGCGAGGGCCGCTGCTCGCCAGCGCGCGAACGGCGCGCGTTGCCAGGAACGACCGCTGTGCATCGAAAGCGACAGTTCACTGGCCAAACGATGAATGGCGGCAAGTGGCGCTTCTTTCTCGTTCCGATTGAGGGAAGCTGCGGAAGAAAACCACCTCTCGCGACCTTCCCTTGTCGCGAAAACTCCCGATCAAAGCGACGGTTTTGCAACTGACTTTTGCACAGTCGCAGAACTCAACTTTTGCGACAACTCCCGCTTTCCTTCTGATGTCGAGCCCAGACGCGCTTCACCTGCGCTTCGCTGCAGCCGGTCAGCTTCGCCGTCCTGCTGATACTGTTGCCGCCAGACCGGAAGACAATAATGCGTTCGTGTGTCACCAGGTCAGCTTGGCGTCCGGCATATTTCCCGCCCGCCTTTGCCAATTCGATGCCTTGCCTCTGGCGTTCGCGACGATCCTCGAAGTCGTCTCGAGCCATTTGCAGGGCGAGCTTCAGCAACATTTCCTGAATGGACTCGAGCACGATCTTGGCAACGCCGTCAGCGCTGGCCGCGATGTCGCTAAGATCCACCACACCAGGTACGGCAAGACGAGCACCCTTATTCCGAATTGTTTCGATCAGCTTTTCAGCTTCAGGCAAAGGCAGACGACTGATGCGGTCTATCTTCTCGGCAACGACAACCTCCCCCGGCTGAAGGTCCGCGATTGGACGAAGCAGCTCCGGCCGGTCGGCGCGAGCGCCGGATGCCTTCTCGCGGTAGACGCCGGCGATGTAGTACCCGGCATCCCTCGCCTCAGCGATGATCGATTCCTGGCGATCGAGATCCTGCCCTTGCGTACTGACCCGCAGATAAACACGAGCAACGTGCATGTCCCCCTCCTGCTCGGCTCATTTAGATTACCTCAATGCGCTCTGGCTCAGAATTCCGGGCAAGCGGATAGCCCCATAGGCTGGGTCAGAAATGCGCCGCAGCAACCGCCATGGTTGCGGGGGTCGCGAAACTGCCTATTGTGGGACGGTGCAAAAAGCAGACGCAAAACCGTCGCTTTGATCCGGACTTTTGCGAAAACCAGGCGGCCGGAATCAACGCACCTTACTCGTTCCAGTGGACGAGGCGAACAGCAACAAACCATCCATCTCGGCCATTGGCGGCAGCCAGTTGGTAGAGTTTGACCCTAGAACGCCAGCGTGTGAGACCACCGCCGCCGGGGCGAGCGCATGCCGGGTCGGCACCCACCGGGTTCATCGGCGGGCGGGGGCGGGATGGTTTGTGGGGCCCCGCATCAATGCGCGTGACCCCTCGCTCACAGACCGGATGATCGCGTTGAAGGCGGTGATCACTATTGAACAGAAGCCGCCGATACCAGGACGAAGCCGCGGGTCTTGTTCTCGTTGTCGGAGTCCTGGGTGTTCATGGCATCGAAAAGCTCAGATGTCTTCACCCACACTGGAGGGTATTTATACCGTGCGACATCAAGGATGAGGAAGCGGTCTGATTTCCCATCATAGGCTGCTAGCGGCGAGATATGGCCGCCCTTCTCCTGTCCGATTGCCTTGCGGAGGTAGTTGACGATCACGAAATGGTTCGACTGGCCGAGATGGGAACTCGCCAGCTTGCGGAACTCGTCGACTGAGCTGTCGGCGGCACTGCCCCATGAACGAAGTGCTTAGACATGGCAACGTCTCCGCTGGGTGATCGTGCCACTATACCAGAAGGACGGGCGTGTATCACCATCCCCGTTCAGGGTCGAAGGTCGGGTTCGAGAGGAGGGGCCGTATCAGGCGCGCCCGGCCGACAACTTCGTTCAAAGTTCGGGATCTCCTCCTGGCCGGCTGCTCTCGCCGCCAAAACCATCCAAATCGCTCTGAACGACCGAGTTCGACCCTTTTGGCGGTCGTTCAGTTGCGAGCGTCGCATGACGCGATCTGACCCAATCCGGACCTCGCGTGTTGAGACATCAACGTCGCGTGCCGTGCCATAGCAGACCGTCGGCTTAGCCAGAGCAGCATTCGAGTCGAGTGGATCGCGCCCGTGACGTGGGTTAGGTGACGGCTCGATCGCTGTGCTCTCGGGCACAGGCCGGGCAGATCAGCGCGCCGCGGCTGGCAGGCTGATGAAGGGATCATCGCTCAAAGGTGAGATGGTTCCAGCGTCCTGGTTCTGCGAGGCGATGGCCTGCATCACTGGTACAGCTGTGAACGGAACCCCAGCTCCGCAGCGCCGGGCTGGACCAGGAAACGGTCAGCGTGCTAGTATTGTTCATTCAGCAGGAAGCGATATGCTCAGACCACTGTCTGCGGTGGCGTTCTGGTTCGGATTGACGGCGACAGCCGCGATGGCCGGATCCCTTCATGATGCGGCGCAATCCGGTGATGAAACGGCACTCAAGGCCCTGCTCGATGGCGGCGCGGCCATCGACGAGAAAAACCCCACCGGTGAGACCGCGCTGGTCGTAGCCTGCCTCGCCAGCCGGCCGGAAGCCGTCGCCTTTCTGATCAAACGCGGTGCCGATGTCGTGGCAAGGAACAACCGGGGAATGACGGCTTTGCACGGCGCATCCTATGCGGGGTGCGCGGAATGTGTGCGGCAGCTGCTGGTGGCCGGGGCTTCGCCTAGCGATGCTGAGAACCGATTCAAGACGACGCCATTCATCGTCGCCGCCGAAGAAAACCATCCGGACATACTGGCGATGCTGCTGGCGGCCGGTGCGGATTCGGAAGCAACCGAGCGGCACGGCTTTACGGCGTTAACCCGGGCCGGATTCAAGGCGCGGAAGGAGACAATCGCCTTCCTGCTGGCGCGCGGTGGCCGTTGCCAGCCGGCGAAGGTAGCGGGTGGGTGGAGTGGGGAGTGCCTGAAGCTGGCGGCCGAAACGGCGCGTCTACCTTAAGTCTCCAAATGAAAGGACGAGCACCATGAAACGCCTCGGATTGACGTGTCTCTGCATCGCTGCCGTCTGGACCATGCCGGCGCTGGCCGGCGAGGTCAACACCGGCTACTTCGGCAGCGTCGCCATCGAGGGCTACGACACGGTTGCCTACTTCACCGAAAAACGGGCGGTGAAGGGCTCTGAGAAGTTCCAATCGGAATGGCTCGGCGCCACCTGGCAGTTCTCCAGCGACGAAAACCGGAAGTTGTTCGATGCCAGCCCGATGGACTACGCGCCGCAATATGGCGGCCTGTGCAGCGAGGGCGTCGCCTTTAACGAGATGACGGTCAACATCGAGCCGGAGGTCTGGCAGATCATCGACGGCAAGCTCTATCTTTCCGCCGGCGCGGGCTTCGAGGACCTTGCCGCCAACCGGCCCAAGGCGGACACTAACTGGCCGGCCGTGCATGCCGAGCTGCAGAAATAGAACGCGCTATTTGACAGAGAAATAGCGAAGCGTGTCGGGCAGAACCAGCGCGTAGTCCAGGCCGGCGCTCTTGTCCGCATAGACCGCGCCGCAGTGCCAGTGCCCGCGGAAGCTCGCCTCGAATTGCAGACAGAACTGGTCGTTCTCGATTCGCGCCAGCCCGGTCAGAAAGGTGTTGGCGCCGCGATAGGCGACACGGTAGTCTTTGGTGACCTGCAGAAAGAATGGTACTTTTTCGCTGCGTCGGATGGCCGTAACTCCCTGCCAGCCACGACCTACGGCCAAAGCAGTCAGGGCTTCGCCACGAACGCGAACCTGCTCGTTGCCCCGGTAGCCGAGAGGCCATTCGGGAATGCCGGCCTCGGCGAGTAAGGAGAGGTAGCGTGCGAGATCGGAGGGATTGCGAAAAAAGCCAGTGTAGAGAATGCGAATGGCGGCCAAGTTGCCGAATGGTAAATTTGTCAAGAAGGCAGCGAGCTCCCGCGCCTCGTCGGTTCGGCCGAGCGCGGCATAGGTGGCAGCCAGATATTCATGGGTGTTTTCCGAGGTCGGCCAGGCAGCCATAACCGTCTCGAGCTCGGCCCGTGCCAAATCGTATTTCCCAGCCAGCGTGTGCACGATTCCCGCAACCTGAAGAAAGCCGGGCGGCGGTTTCGGGTTCAAGCGCATCGCCTGGGCAAAGGTGTCCACCGCTTCGTCGAGTTCGCCGGAATAGGCCAGCACCATGGCGAGGTTCGCCTTGGCCTCGGCATCGCCGGGATTGAGCGCGACTGCGCGTCGCACCGAGGCGATGGCATCGTCATGGCGGCCGTCGGCCAGTTGGAAGGTGGCAAGCGCCGCGAAGGCCCGCGCATTGTTGGGATCGAGCTCCAGTGCCTTGCCGGCGGCCTCATAGGCGCGCTTGCGGGCGACTGTCGCTGAGAGGATCTGGTCCCCCACGGCCCGCCAGATTTCCGCTAATGCCCGCGCATAGCCGGCATAGGCATCGGCGAATGAAGGATCGAGTGCGATCGCCTTGTCGTAGGCGGCCAAGGCCCGGGCTTGCGTCGTGGCGTCGACGACATAATAGCTTTGCGCTTCGGCGCGCAGAAACCAATCGTAGGCCTCGAGGTTAGCGGTCGGAATGCGCGTCAGCCCAGCCGCTTCCGCGGAGGTGAGCTCCACCGCAAGCGCCGCCACGATCTCGTTGATCACCTCGTCCTGCACGGTGAAGATGTCCTCGAGGCGCCTATCGAACTGCTTGGCCCAGATTTGCTGGGCGGTCTCGGCTTCCACCAGGTTGGCGCTGATGCGCAAGTGGTCCTGGGACTTGCGCACGCTGCCTTCGAGGACGTAGCGAACGCCCAATTCGCCGGCGACCGTCTGGGGGCTGACGGTCTTTCCCTTGTAGGGTAGCACCGAGCCGCGGGCGATGACGAAGAGGCCGGAAAGGCCGGTGAGCTGGGTGATGAGACCGTCGCTCAGGCCGTCGGCGAAGTAGTCCTGGTCGGAATCGCCGCTGACATTGGCGAAGGGCAGGACGGCGATCGACCGCTTGCCGGCGCCTGCCGGATCGGTGGCATCAGGTCGCGGCGCGCCGCTCAGCCAGAGGGCCGCCACGGCCAACCCGACGAACGCGAGCAGCGCCGCGGCGATTGCCGGTAGGGCGAACTTCGGTTTGCGACCTGGGGCCGCTCGGGTGCCGGCCGCCACGCCGTCAAGCGTCACCCGGAAGGCGCGGATCGGCCGGGCGATGTTCTTGACCTCGATTTCGCCCATGTCGACGAACCTGACAGGCAAGCGATCGCGCACCTCGTTGCGCACGGAACGATGCACGCAGATGCCGCCGGGCTCCGCCAGCGCCTGCAGGCGCGCGGCTACATTGACGCCGTCGCCGAACACATCACCACGATCGGCGATGACGTCGCCCAGGTGCACGCCGATGCGAAACGCGAGCTTGCGGGCACCGGGGCTGGCCGCGGCGCGCGCCGCCATATCGCCTTGAATGGCGAGCGCGCAGCGCATCGCCTCCACTACGCTGGGAAATTCGGCGAGGAAGCCATCGCCCATGCGCTTGAAGATGCGCCCCTGGTGCTGCGCCGTTTGGGGAGACAGAACCTCCTCGTCCACGGCCCTGAGATCTCGCAGAGTTCCTTCCTCGTCCTCCCCCATCAGCCGCGAATAGCCGGCGATGTCGGCGGCTAGGATCGCGGCGAGCCGCCGTTCCAATTTGTCTTCGGCCATTGCGATGGACGTTCGAGAGTTTCTGCCGATTTTTCGCTACACTTGCGGCGAACGCTGCGTCATTCCGATATTTACCATGATAGGCCCATCCAAAGCCATCTCCATCCCAGCAGTCTCGAATGAGTTCCGTTGTTGGCCATCAGCAATACGATTCACTAGTTTTCTACCTGAAGCCAACGTACCGCCCTTTTCCCGGCTGGTTCGCGAAATACTCTTCCATCCGCCTTCCGGCCGAACTCGACCGCATGTTACAAGACGGGTAACTGGTCAAATGGGTGGGCTGCCTCCCGCAAGATGATCGAGCTTGGTGGCCAGCAGAGCACGTTTCTGCCGGTGTAGACCTCTATAACTAACCAAGCTGCCGTCAGCGACCGCGCTATAGCGACCAGTTCAGCACCGCCTCAAAATCATCGCGGCAACTTGAACGTCGCCCTTACAGGCGAAATTGGCCGTTCGGCAGTCACCCAATCAATGACAAGTCATGGCGCGGTCCGCTGGTTCAAAAACCTGAGCCACATAAAGCCCGAGGTGAGCGTTGAAAGGCCGACTCGGGTGGAAACCGGAAGTTCGACGCGAACCCAACAGAGAGCTCGCCGGCTGTTCACGGCTGCTCTACTCGCTCAGTCCTCGGACAAGCCGGCCAGAGAACTATCCTTCCAGAAGCGACGCGGGATCAAGGGACGTCGCCTCGCCGGACGTGACGCGCAGGAGAGGGCATCTTTGCAGCCGCGACGATCACTCCGGCACGCCGGAGATGCCCAGCGCCTCGACGTAACGCTCGGCGAACACCTTGTCCAGCCACGGGTTGATCTGTCTCTGCAGAGTGAGCGTGTAGGTCGGGAACGCCTCCATCAGCCGCCGCGTCGCCGCCTGCGCCTCGTCCAGCCGGTTGAGTTTGACCAGCGCCATGATCACCACCCGGTGCGAGGAGCCGTAGTTCGGCATCTCGTGCAGCGCGCGTTCTCCCCTTTCTGGGAAACATTCACTGTCTCAAGCGGCACGGGATTGCGGAAGGTTGACCTGGATGTTGGGTCCATTTCGACGGCCCTCGGCGTCCTCGGAATGCCAGGCCAGACAGCGTATACCGGAATGCTCAATATCGGCCGGCCGAAACAGGGCGAAACATTTGTGGTTGCAGCGGCCAGCGGGCCGGTCGGCTCATTGGTCGGCCAGATCGGGAAATTGCACGGCTGCCGGGTGGTTGGCGTTGCCGGCGGCGCTGAGAAATGCCGCTATGTCAGGGAAGAACTCGGCTTTGACGTCGCGCTGGACCATCATGCTGCCGACCTCGCGGAGCAGTTGCGCTCCGCCTGCCCGGACGGCATCGATATCTATTTCGAGAACGTTGGCGGGCATGTTTGGAATGCCGTGTTTCCACTTCTCAATGATTTTGCCCGCATCCCCGTCTGTGGCTTGGTTGCCCACTACAGTGATGTAGGACCTCCGGCTGGTCCAGACCGTCTGGTTGCGTTCATGAGAGCAGTGCTGACGAAGCGATGGACGGTCCAAGGCTTTATCGTTTCTGATTTCGACGCGCAGATCGACGACTTCCGCAGGGACGTTTCGGCCTGGCTCCAAGCGGGTAAGGTCAAATATCGTGAGGACATTGTCGAGGGACTCGCGAACGCGCCGATGGCCTTCATCGGTCTTCTCAAGGGCCGCAATTTCGGTAAGCTGTTGGTCAGGGTTTCACAGTGAGTAGAAAAGCGTCTCCCAAACCTAGATTGCCGAAACCACATGGAATCGTTCGAGGGCGAATATGCGGGGCGCTTTGCTGTCATCGGTGAAGGGGCAAAGATGACGCATTCACGCCGTGCATCGGTTCGTACCTTGCAACGCCCGTAGCATCTGCCAAGGATACGCGATCTTGATCCGATGGAGCACGGGATGCCGAGCCAAATGAGAAAGCTGACCTTGACCGCGGACCACGTCGCGCGGGTCCACAAGGTCGTTCACGACCAGGGGTTGACGCCAGGTGCCGAGCTACACACCGATGCCGACTACGACAGCTGGGTCGAGCAAATGATCCGAACTCATCCGGCCCCGAAAGCACCGACCCGCCTGTTCGCCTACGGCTCCTTGATCTGGAAGCCGGAGATCGAGCATATCGGTGAGCAGGGAGGCCTCGCTCGTGGGTGGCATCGCGCTTTCTGCTTTCGCATGACCCGTTTTCGGGGCACGCCGGAGCAGCCAGGCCTTATGATGGCCCTCGATCGTGGGGGGCAATGCAGCGGCGTCCTGTACGACCTGCCAAAGGACAACCTCGAACGCCAATTCGGCAAACTCTTTCGACGCGAATTCACCTACAAGCCGGCCAACAGCATGCCCCGGTGGATCACGGTGGCGACCGCTTCCGGGCCTATCTCGGCCTTGGCCTTTGTGATGAACCGCGCGTCACCTCTCTATGCCGGTCGTCAGTCGCTTGAAGCCGTTGCCGATGTCCTGGCCCTGGCCTGCGGTCATTGGGGAAGCGGGGCCGAATACCTGTTCAATACAGTTTCTCACCTCGAAGCCAAAGGCATACATGACAGCAGCCTCTGGCGGCTTCAACGCCTTGTGGCGGAGTTGATAGAGCGAAACCCGGCGGAGCGGAACGTTCTTTGAGCCAACGGAGCGGTCGCTTCAAGCATCCGCAGTTGGCGCTTCTTTCTCCTCCGATCGAGGAAGCTACAAAGAAATCCACCTCTCGCGACCTTCCCTTGTCGCGAAAACTCCCGATCAAAGCGACGGTTTTGCAACTGTCTTTTGCACAGTCGCAGAACTCAATTTTTGTTACGACATTTCCTGCTTCCCGCTTTCCTTCTGATGTCGAACCCAGACGCGCTTCACCTGCGCTTCGCTGCAGCCGGTCAGCTTCGCCGTCCTGCTGATACTGTTGCCGCCAGACCGGAAGACAATAATGCGTTCGTGTCAGCTTGGCGTCCGGCATATTCCCGCCCGCTCCCCCGGCTGAAGGTCCGCGATTAGACGAAGCAGCTCCGGCCGGTCGGCGCGAGCGCCGGATGCCTTCTCGCGGTAGACGCCGGCGATGTAGTACCCGGCATCCCTCGCCTCAGCGATGATCGATTCCTGGCGATCAAGATCCTGCCATTGCGTACTGACCCGCAGATAAACACGAGCAATGTGCATATCCCCCTCCCGCTCGGCTCATTTAGATATACCTCATTGCGCTCTGGCTCAGAATTCGGACAAGCGGATAGCCCCATAGCCTGGGTCAGAAATACGCCGCAGCAACCGCCATGGTTGCGGTGGTCGCGAAACTGCCTATTGTGGGACGGTGCAAAAATCAGACGCAAAACAGCGCTTTAATCCGGGACTTTGCGAAAACCAGGCCGCCGGAATCGACGCTAAGCGGAAGCTCGCTTGCTCCGGGTCAATTCACCGCCATGACCCTGAGCTGCCCTTCAGTCCAGTCTCGCCGTTGCCCGCAATTAACCCATCTCGGCCATTCGCGGCATAGCCAGAATGACTGAGTTTTACCCTAGTCTTCCTCCCGAAAATCCTGCAGCGAGGCATGGCGCAGATTCTCCTCGCCGCGGAGATGCTTCACGCGGCCGATCAGCCCCGGCTTGACCCATTGCGTCGCCGGCCGTTTCATCCCGTTTGGCGCAGGCCCAGAATGCTCCTGTACGCGCTCCCAGAGGCGTTCCCGCATCTCCCGGTTCAAGGTGATAAAGGCGCTCCCGACATAGCGTCCTGTGCCACGCTCGGCCATTAGGGCGAAAGCCGGCTTTCCGGGTTCACGCTCGACGCCGAGCAACTCGTATTCATCGATGCTGTAAGCCTTGGAGCCAAGCCGTCGAATTGCCGCTCCGGTATTTGCTGTCCTTGCGCCTCGACACCATGCCTTCGAGCCCCGCCTGGTCTATCAGGTGGAAGATCGCCTTAGCCTCGCCGGGAAGCGCCTGGCTGAATTGGATACGGCCACCGTCCGGGATCATCTCGGCAAGGATCTCGCGGCGGTCCTCCAGCGCCATGTCGCGCAGGTCGTGACCATTGAGATGCAGAAGATCGAAGGCGACGAATAGAGGTCGTGCTGGCGTCGAGTGATGGCTTTCCGCAAGGCTCCGAAGTCAGACAGGCCAGTCTCGTACGACGATCTCACCGTCGATGATGGCGCTTTCCACGTCCAGTTCAGCGGCGGCCTTTGCGAGGGCGATGCCGATGGCGAAACTGTCCGAAGGCGACACGATCACGATGACTGGCGAGGTGACGCTTGTTCACGATGACGGGACCGTCACGGTTCGGCTTCACGGCTACGACGTTCCGGTGACGACGCGCGGGGAACGCCTCGCCGAAATACCGGACCTCTCCACCGCGTCCGCCCTCGGCAATCGCGACAGCATGCTTGGCTTTCGACACATCGACACCGACGTAAAAAACGTTATTTTGCTCCATGGCCCGTCCTTTCTTCGCTTGGGGCTCGGCTGGGCACTCCCGAGCAACCCCCGTTTGCTTAACAGCTGCGAAGACTAAGGGCGGACCGCCGCTCAGACCACGGTCATAACGTCTAATAGCCATCGCAACCTTACCCGCCAAATCGTCCTTGTTGCGCCAATATTTGACGAGCTTCTTTTCATACAGCTTTCGGAATCTCTCGAGTTTGGCCTTTTTCTCGAACTCGACCTTTTCCGCGGCCCACGTCTTGCGAGCACCGCCTTCGAGCAAAAACGCCACGGTAGGCACGCCTTGGGCGACCGCGTACTCGTACTCCATCTGGGTGTAGCTCTTACCCTTCAACTCTGAGCCGTACCGCTCTGCTACGATGAGTACGTAGTAGTCGCTGTCATCGATGCGCCGCTTAATGTAATCCCATTGAGTGTCGTCGCTGGCTTGGAATGCCTCCCATCCCCACAGGAATATGCCCGAGGTTAAGAACGGCCTCGATGACCGACCGTCTTTCGTCCACCAAATCGGCATAGGTCGAGCTGACGAAGATTTGGTATTTAACGTCCATGCGGCTTCACCCTTCGATCCGCCCTTGTAAGTCTGCAAGCAGGCTGGGGATAACGTTCCGTGCCCGCATCAAGAAGCCGAGTCATGATTCTTGCAAGGGGTGAAGCGATCAAAACCCGACCCGCGGGCTGGCACGCTAGGTTGCCCGGTTTGCCGGAAGGAATAATCACTTGCGGCCGAGGAGTATGAAACGTGCGGTGCCCCCCGCCGCAGCGACAGCCTTCGCTATTCCTTCTTGTCGACCAGCGCCCGTAGTGCCGAGACGTCATGCAGCAATAACCTGCTGCCGCGCTTTTCGATCAGGCCTCTCTTCGCGAGGTCGCTCATTTCGCGCGAGACCGCTTCCCTGTGCGTGCTCATCGTTGCCGCCAGCTCGGAATGCGTCGGTGCCGGGCTTATGGACACCTCGCCATCCACGAGTGCGGCTTTCTCCGCCCGATGCAGGAGCTCGACGATCAGCCGTTTTCGCACGACCAGAGTGCTGTATTCGAATACCCGCTCGGTCATGCGCCGGAGCTGGGCAGACAGATGCTCAAGCAGCATCCAGGCAAAAGTCGGGTGGGTCATCACGATATCCCGGAATGCTGTGCCGGACAGCCGTGCAGCGCGGGTTGCCTCCAGCGCGACTACGCTGGCAGAGCGTGCAATCCCGTCAATGCCTCCGAGCTCCCCGAAAATGTCACCCGGTTCGACATCGCGATACGCTATCTCCCTGCCGTCCGCTGAAACCAGTGTCACGCGAGCCCGTCCTTCCAGCAGGAAGAAGACATCGCGACCAGTGTCGCCGTGGGAAATGATTAGCTCGTTGTGTCGATAGCTGCGCTCGTGCCACCGTTTGGTCAGCGCGGCGAGGTCGGCATCGCAAAGTCTTGAGATGAAGGCCAGAGAGCCTGTCACAACGGTCTCTTGTTCAATCAAGTGTACTTCACCTTACTCCCTATCCAAGGAAATTTGATGGCCGCAGGCCCCGCTTTCCGGGATGCAAACTGGGAGCGGATTTCGCCAATGTTCTCCCCGGTGTGGGAATTCCCACAGCCGAGCCTGGTTCGACTGTCATATCCTTGTTGCAACGTCAGGCCCGCCGGCTCGTGTGCAAGCCGGCGAAGGGAAAGGGAACAGTCATGAAATTCTTGGCTCCCGTCACAAAACTTGCTGCGGGGTTTCGCAAATTCGTCGCGCCGCGCTACCGCCCGGAGCTTTATTACATGCGTGGCCCGGGGCCAGCCACCGCCCGCCGTATGGGCACGCCGCGGCAAAACCAATCCATCGACCACTACGCCTAACTTGCCTCGCGGACGGCTGACGCTCTCGCCCGGAGTGCCGTTCACGCCGTTCCGTACCGGTCAATTCAGATCAATGAAGGGACGATCTGATCATGGTTATAATTCATGCTGCCGCCATTGGTCCATTTCGCATGTGTTTACGCCTCCGCGCCGAGCGAAAAGCTCTCTTGTCGGCAACGGACCAGTTGAGCCGTTTACCCGATGACGTTCTTGGCGACATCGGCATCTCACGTGACGAAATCATGTGCGCTTTGCGAAGCCGCGCCATCCGTCATGCGGAGGCAGGCGCGGCCGGCACGACGATCGAGCGCACCAGGATCGCTTGGGCCTCGATCCCGAAACGGTTGGCCGCCGGCAGTGGCTACGCCTCGGCCGAGATCCCCTTTGGCTGGTCCACGAGCGCGCGATCGAGCCTTACATCGCGGCTTCGACAAGCAGCGGCGCGCGGACGGGATCTTCGAACGGCACTACACCTGCGACCCCAAGGACTGAATGTTGACCGACGGGAGCTGGGGAGGATCTCAAAATGATCATGTCAGTTGTTAAGTCCCTCGCGCCTGTGACGCTCGGCACCGTGCTGATCGCAATCAGTCCGGCTTCATTGTCGGCTTCTGACGCTCAGGACCTCGCGTTCGCTCACGCTGACATGCAATCAAACAGCTGAAAGACGTCTATTTGGATTGCGAGCGGGGAGGCCGCCGGTGCGCTGGGGACGGAAGACGTGATGTACTGTTCGATGCGCGAGTTCCGACTAGGCGCGAGATAGCAGTTTGCGCATAATCAACGATGCATGGCCTTCTGCACCGTGCGACGCGGCCCTGCGATCGACCACTTCGAACCATGTTTGCGGTAAAAGGCCATTGCCCGGTCGTTTCCCTCGAGCACTTCGAGTGCGATGCTCGGGATGCCGGAATGGGCGGCAAAGACAGCGTGCAATATATTAGCGGCTAGCCCGGTGCCGTACTCGCTTTGATCGATGTGGAGCCGGTCAAGCATGACGTCGCCGGCTTCATTCATCTTAGCCATCGCGTAGCCGGCAATCGAGCCGTCTGGCCGTTCTGCCACGAACGACATTTTGTTGGTGTCTGTCAGTTCCGCCGCAATCCGCTGCAGCGTGTGATCTTCATCCGAAATCCGGGCCGCGGTCTCGGCACCCATGATTGGCGAGTACGTCCTGCGCCAAGACTCTCCAATGAGCAGCGATACCGACGGCACGTCCTGCTCAGTCATGGCTCTGATTTGCGTCATCGATAACGTCCCCTGATTTCCTATTGCAGCCCCGAACCGGACGGACAGCTACCGGCCCCAACACCGGTCGTTCACACCAACCCCACCCTGAAATCCTCCAGAACCTGAGCCAGCCCTCGCGCGCCGAGAAGGGTCATAACACGCTTCGCCTGAAGCTTCGGTACCGCGCGATCGTAAATGGCAAGACTGGTCGCCTCATTGAGGCGCGACGGATAAATGATCCCGTCGGGCTCAGATGGGTGCTCGTGAAAGGCCAGTGACCACCGGCGTGCCAGGTTCTGGCGCTGTGCCCGAACGATATCGGTCGGCACACCCATCCGAACGGCATTGTCGCCTCTGAGGTCGACCAGGCGTAGGTCTGTCGTGGTCGCGATCTCCGCATAGCGCCGTCGGATCAGCTCCACCTCCTCTATTTGAAGATCGTCGACAAGCCCTTCGCGGCGGTCGCGGAGCACGGTCTCTAGGAAGCACACCTTCAGGGAGTCGCCGAGGTAGAGAACGCCGAAGCGGTTGGCAGAAACACGACGCCGCGGATCGCTGAACCGGCTCGGTGGCTTCCCTTACCCCAATGGATCAGGATAGGTGCTCCAGTAGATGCGACCGAACGTCTGGTCTCGATCTCGAGCTTTGCGCGCGCGAAATCGGATGGAGGTGGAACGCCGGGCATTCAGTCGAAATCGCCCCTGGCCGTGCCTTCGGCCGCGGCCAAAACCGAGGCGTCATCGCCTTGTTGAAGGGCTCGAAGGCCGGTCCGCCCATCGAGGGCGCCATGGCGCGACACCAGAAACCGATAGACGGCCCAGGCGTTATTGCCCAACATGGCGTGCAGCGCCGGCAAAGCGCCGAAGGGACGACCGTCCTTGTCGAGTTGCCAGACAGGAAAGCGGAAACCGCGTTTGGCGCCATCGATCCAGAGCACCTGACCGCTTTGCCGCCTGGCGTTGACCGTCACCCGCGACGTGCCGAGCAGCTTGGCAAAGGCATCCGCGCTCAGCATGTCCTCCCCGGCGACAATTTCGGCGACACGCTTGCGGCCACGCGCGCGCGATTCGTCAAGTGCCGCCTCGAGTTCGGCATCGGGCTTGCACGTGTCCTCGACGGGAAAGGTATCGTCCGAAGCGATCGGTTGCTCCTCGACCGGTGTGATCGTCTGCACATCGGCCGCCGAATCGACCTCTACCCGGAACGATACGCGGTGGCCGATCTTGCGGCTGCGTGCGATCGCTTCCTGATAGCGTTCAAGTAATACCTTCTTGAAGTCTGCCTGTGCCGGAAGCTTTGTGGTGAACCTCAAGGTGGCGACTCCCGCGTGCGATGCGGTCCCGCCATGATTGCTGCGTTTTGGAGCGGCCATGGTGAGAACCTCCTGCTGACCAATACGGTTGCAGAGCGCAAGTTCGTCAAGTTCGATAATTTCGTAAAGTTATAGCGAATTGCTGTGGAATAAACAATTCCCCATGCGCGAAACCTCCCCTGCCCGTCATCTCGCGCAGCCCGAGCTCGCCGACCAGGTTGAGCGCGCCTTGTTTTGTCACCTTTAACCTGTCCTGGATCATGCGGGTGAGCTGACTTTCGCGTTGTGGCCGCGTCGCCGGACAGCCGATGCCGGACCGCCTTGGTTATGGAAAGGGTTGATTTTCGAGGGAGCGCAATGCATATTTCGCCCCGCCGCAGGCGTCCGAACGGGGAGAGTACGATGAGAGCGTCCATGTCCAACAAGAAAGGAGATCACAAACAGGACATGAAGCGTAATGCAAACACGACTGCGAAGCGCCGCCCTGCAAGGAGGCACGTCCCGTAGCGACCGGAAACCCTGGCTGCCGAGTGCAGCGAATATCGGCCCAACGGCTGAAATCGATTCAACAGATAAGCCGATTCCCAGAACGCGACCTACGCGCAGCAAGCCGTATTCGCGTGCCAGGAAGTTCCTGTCCTATTACAGGCCGCATCTGCCGCTGCTGGCGGCCGATCTCGCCTGCGCGCTGCTGGTTTCGGTGACAGCGCTCTTCCTGCCTCTCTGCGCCAGCTACGTCACCAAGCATCTGGTCCAGCTTCCCGACGCACCGGAAGCCCTCAATCAGATCTATTTGATGGGCGGGGCCATGCTAGCCCTGGTGGCGGTGGAACTGCTCGGCAGCCTGTTCGTCGACTATCAGGGCCACGTCATGGGCGCGAAGATCGAGAGCGAGCTGCGTAAGGAGCTGTTCGAACACTGCCAAAAGCTCGCGTTCAGCTTTTACGATCGCCAGCGGGTCGGCCAGTTGATGAGCCGCATGACCAACGACTCGTTTTCGTTAGGCGAGCTCTTCCATCACGCACCTGAGGATATGGCGATCGCGGTTTTCAAATTCGCGGGCGCAATCCTCCTCCTGGCCTATATCGACCTGCCGCTCACCTTGCTTATTCTCGGGGCTACGCCCTTTGCAGTGCTCTACGCGTTGCATTTCAACCGCCGCATGAACCGGGCGCTAAGGCTCAGCAAGGAGCGGATCGCGGCGGTCAATGAACACATCGAGGATTCGCTCGCCGGTATCCGCGTTGTCCAGTCCTTTGCCAATGAGGAACTCGAGATCAGCCGCTTCGACGAGGAGAATGCCCGTTTTCTTCAGAGCCGCAGGGAAGGCGACAGGAGCGAGGCCTTCTTCTCGGTCGGGAACACGACCTTCGCACAGCTTATCAGTAAGCGCTCATTTCCCCGCACGTCGACGGCCCTTGCAACAGCTGATCGCTTTCAGACGGACGCGTCCGAGCGGATCAGGCTGCAGCGGTTTTGAGG
>NZ_JAMYUP010000081.1:0-22022 GCF_040323155.1 Mesorhizobium sp. M0060 | reverse complement strand
CCCGCCTCTTGCACCTCATATCCGCCGTACAAGTGCCTCGACCGCCGATCGGATCGGCGGGCTGCAGCTTATGTCAAAGGCCATTGTCAGCAATCATGAGAGTTGGGGTGATCGAACCATTTCGGAACGAGCGGTTTTTGACCCGCTGCGGACCTTCCTGAAACTCAATCGAAGGTCCACTTCGGGTCGAGGTCGTGTGAAAACGCGATTGCAGATTGCGTATGACGGGTGCTGTTTTGAGCGTGGCAGCGATGAGGCTGCTGGCGGGGCGTGGATCAGGCGGCGATTGCCGTCATCATCGCTACGTCAACGAACTTCTGGCCGAACGTGTGCCGGCCCCATTGCGGGAAGCTCTGCCCAATGGCCTCGACGCGGTTCAGCGGCACGCAATATCCGCCGCCGCTGCCAAACTCGAGGAACTTACGACCGCAACGATCCACGCCTTCTGCCAGACCATCATCTCAAGCTACGCGGTCGAGGCTGATATTGACCCAGGCGCGCAGATGCTGGATGCGGTCCAGGCCGCCGCTGCGTTTGACTCCGTATTCGAGCAATGGCTCAAACGGCGGCTCAACAGTCCGGAGCGGCCAAGCGATCCGATCGCAGTCTTGTCGCGCCAAGACCCCCGCCGCGTTGTCTCCACCCTTCAGGAACTGGCGCGCTTTCGTCTCAAGCATCGCGATGCGCGGGCGCTGCCTGCCGACTTCACCGGCCATCCGGACATCGATCTGGTCGAAGCGGTCGCGGATTTCCGGCGCTGGATAGTCGCTCAACCCGTCGAGCCCAAAACGCTCGAGCTGCTGGGCGAGCTCGAGACGCTGGCAAACTTTTACGCCGGCAGCTTTGAGACGCCGCCCGATTTTCCCCGGCTCTGGGCGCTCGCCCATCCGATTCGAGTTTCCTGCATGCGGAAGAACACATTCGATCTAATCAGGCCAAGACGGAAATCGGCCTGGGAGAAGGTCGCCGGCAAGAATCTGGGCGACCAGCTCAACGAGGAAGCTGGCCAACACTTCGACCGGGTCGACCACTGCTACCGAGTGGTGCTCGGCCGCATCGCCACGGCACTTGTTGCAAGTCTGTCCGATGAACTCGACGAGGTGCTTGACGACTACGCCGCGTTTAAACGCGCGGCCGCCGTCCTCGATTTCGACGATCTTCTGGAACGGGCGCAGGCTCTGGTCGGCGACCATGATGCCGTGCGCCGTGCTCTCGGGATCCGCTACCGCCATATCTTCGTGGACGAGTTCCAAGACACCGATCCCATCCAGTCAGAAATCCTATTTCTGATCGCCGCCGAAGACCGCGCGCCGCACTGGCAGGACAGCGTCTTGTAGCCTGGGGCGCTCTTCATGGTCGGCGACCCGAAACAGGCTATCTATCGGTTCCGCGGCGCGGATGTCGGATCTTATGCGCAGGCGCGTGCCGCAATCGAACGGCGGTGGCCGGACAACATCATTCAGATCACCGCGAATTTCCGCTCCCGACCGGACATTCTCACCCATGTTAACCGCTGTTTCGAGACGCCATTTTCTGGCGTCGGGCAACCTGGCTATGTGGCGCTCACGGCGACCATAGATCCCCCCACCCACGACCTTCCGTGTGCAGCCAGGATCACCGTCGACGTGCCGCCCAATTCGCGGTCAGAGCACATCCGCGATGCCGAGGCAGAGGTCGTCGCTGAACTCTGCATGCGGCTCATCGGCAATCTGCACGTTCGCGACGACGACGGCTTGATGGTTCCGCTCACCGCCGGCGGAATAGCCCTGCTTGCGCCGACAGGCACCGAACTCTGGCGCTTTGAACGCGCGCTGGAACAGCGCGGCCTGCCGATCGCGTCCCAAGCGGGCAAGGGCCTGTTCCGACGTCAGGAAGTGCAGGATATGCTCGCCTTGGCTCGTGTGCTCGCCGACGCCGGCGACACCTTGGCCTTCGGCGCACTGATGCGCGGCCCGCTAGTCGGCCTGACTGACGAGGAGCTCCTCGATGTCACGGCGTCGCTCCCCCAAGATCCCGATCGCCCAAACGCCATCCCGCGCTTCTCGCTGCTGACGGACCCAGTGACGTCACGCATCCGATCGCGCGGCGGACGCTTTCGGTCCTGCGGGACTTGAGAGCGAGAGCGCGAACGACGACACCGGCGTTGCTTTTGGCCGAGGCTGCCGAGCGGCTAGCCATTCGACCCATTCTCGCCGCGCGCGAAGGCGATCGCAGCGCCCGCGCGGCTGCGAACGTCGAAGCGTTCCTCGAAAGGGCGCGGCCTTACGGCGTCACAGGCCTCAAGCGGTTCGTCCGTGACATCACCAAGGATTGGAAGCAGGGAGTTGCGGCGAGCGAGGGTCGGGTCGATGCAGAAGGCGATGCCATTGAAATCATCACCATTCACAGCGCGAAAGGGCTGGAATGGCCGGTGGTGATCCCGATCAACACAGCCACCTTGCTCCGCTCGCGCGAGCCGTTCGTGCATCGCGCATCGGATAATACGCTGCACTGGGTCATAGGCGACGTCGTCCCGCCCGATCTTCTGCTGGCGCTTGCGTCGGATGATGAAAGCCTTGCCCGCGAACGCGAGCGCCTCTGGTATGTCGCGTGCACTCGGGCTCGCGAACTCCTCATCGTTCCTGAGCTACCGCAGGCGGAGCAGAGGTCCTGGGCGCGAATTGTCCACCTGGCCCACCATGACCTACCGCTGCTGGATCTTTCGCGTTTTGCGCCGGCGGCACGCCCTGTGGTGGCTGATCCGCCAAACGGACAGACGCTGGAGATTTTCGAGGCGGAGCGCGCGGCCATCGCCGCCGCTTCAGTCCCGCTCAGATGGCTTCAGCCGAGCAACCAGGATCCCGATCGCATGCCTGTGACCGAGGCGATCGTGATCGATTCTGGCGAGGCGCCGGAGACGGAGCTGCCAATCGGCGCAGGACGTGTCCGAGGACTCGTCTTGCATAAGGTGATGGAGGAGGTCCTGACTGGCGAACTTGGTGAAGACCTTGCCGGGTTCGCCGATCGCGCCCGGGAGCTTATCGCAGAGCTGGTGATCGATCGCGAAGACGAGGCCGGTCTTCCCGAACCCGACGAAATCGCCTCGACCGCCTGGCGAACCTGGATCTTCCGGAGATCGCCGCCCTGCGACCGCGTCTCGTCCCAGAATGGCCGATCTACGCCTTGCTCGCCGATGCAAGCGAACCCACAGCGCTTGCCGGACGGATTTGATGCCGTCGCATTAGACGACGGTCGCGCCGCGGTCGTTCTCGACTGGAAAAGCGACATCGCGCCGACGCAGGAGGACATGCGAATTCACGCAGGTCAACTCGAGGACTACCTGCGAACAACCGGGGCTCGCCGCGGCGCGTTAGTCTATATGACCCTCGGCACTGTGCGATGGGTGCAGCCTGGTGACCGCGCCGATTGAAACGCATGATGTCGAATTCACGCATTTGACCCGAAGCGGACACTCATGGGTGGGCAAGCATCAGCCGCTCTGCCCCACAACCAGACCTCGCGAGCAGATCTCCGGACAATCGCCCAGGCGGTCGAATTCGGTTTTGACCTTAGATGGCAGCTTAGCTCGGCCCGCTCGTCGGCCCAGGACCTGCTAGTTAGCCTATCGATGTGCGGTGACCTAGAGAATAGCAGCAGCTTCGCGGATGACCGAGGTTTCTAAGCCTTCAGCGATCTCGCTAATCCGAAGCTGACTCCGCCATTCAGCTCGGAGCTCCTGGCCCGAACCTTTTGAGAGCTTGACCAACTCGGTTGCAGCACGAACCGCCAACCAACGCGCGCCCTGGCTTATCGCAGTATCACAGGCTTTGGTTAGGACTTCCATCCCTCGGGTCACATCCACCTTGGCGACCAAGCAACCCTGAATACGTTCGACTTCAGCCTGCGCCCATCTCTCGTCGGTCTTGTCCATCGCCTCGACAGCATTCTCGATCGCCATGAGACCCTCATCGATCCATCGATGCTGGAGGCAAATGTCCGCCATCGACGAATAGAAGTGTGGCAAGTGCAGCTCCGAGCCAGTCGAGCGCCATCGGTTAATGCCATCTCGCAGCATTCTGAGCCCTTCGTCGGGCAGGTCGCTGCCGATGGCCCAGCCGAGCAGAGTGCGAGCACCGCCGGACCAGGATGCCAGTCTGCGGTCGTCAGCTAAAATGAGCATCCGTTCAGCGATCGCACGACACTCGGCCGGCTCATTGCGGAGACGTCGGGCAAGAGCGAGGTTCATGAGGATAAATGCCAGATTGAGCGGATGATCGAGCCGCTCCGCGGATTCAACGCTTGACGCGCAATTGGCGAGCCCGGTATCGACCCGCCCTCCCAAGACCTGCGCGATGCCTAGATAGCTGCGACAAATCGAGGGGGGCGTCCTCTCCATATCTTACGACATCGAAATCCCTATCGGAGGTCGCCCAGGCGTTGATTCCAGCCTCGGCTTCCCGTGCAGCATCCCCAATGGCGCCGAGATAGAAATAGGACGTGGCGAGCGCCCGATGTGCCAACGTCGTTTCCTCAACGTTTTCTCCGCCCGAGGTTTCGGCAAGGAGTTGCTTGGCCAGGTTTCGACTCCGGTGAAGGTCAGGCCGGTCAAGGTAGAAGTTCCAAAGGGAGCGCCGGACAAAAAAGAGGTTGGAGCTGAGGCCCGTGGATATACAAAGCTCTTCGGCGCGAAGAAAGTTCGCTTCAACCTTCTCCGACGCATATCCAGCCGACGCGTTCAGCGGGACGCCCATTTCAATCCGGATTCCGAGTTCAAGCTCATTTGCATCGCCCGAGTGAGTGACCTCTTCTAAAGCGTCCAGGGCGCTCGTGAAATGCGCGACTGCCTCCGCATTGGCAGATCGCGCGGCGGCGGCGCGCCCAGCTTGGAGGAAGCATTCAGCTGCCTCGCGATACCGCCTTGCCGCTATTAGGTGATGTGCAACCAGCTCCGGTTCGACCGTCAACTCCAAGCCGAGTTTGTCCGCCAGCCTGCTGTGTATGTCCTGGCGCACCGACTTCAACATGCTGTGATAGGCAGCATCGCGAACGAGCGCGTGCTTGAACGTATATCGTGCGTCCGACCCCCTTCCGCGGCGGAAGACGAGCTCGGCATCCACAAGCTTATCGAGTGCCTCTTCCAACTCGACAGCGCTGAGCCGCGTGACCGATCCAAGGAGGTCCTGGCGGAATTCGCGGCCGATGCATGCCGCCATTTGCGCAACTTCCTTGACCGGCTGCAATCGGTCGAGGCGAGCCATCAGCGAATCGTGCAGCGTTAGCGGAATGTCGAGATCTGCCGACCTGGCATGGTCTTCCTCGAAGACGGCGACGCGATCGAATTGGTGGGTTTCGAGAACACTCTTTGTCAGCTCTTCGATGAACAGCGGCACACCATCAGTCGTGGCGATAATCTTGTTTACAATGGTGGGTGGTAATCGAATATCGCCAGCGAGCTTCTCGATAAAAGCCGTGGTCTGTTCACGGCCAAGGCGATTAAGCGCCAATTTGGTCACTATGGGATGTCCGCCAAAACCGTGTTCGAAGCTGGGTCTTGTGGTCACCATCATCATGACCCGAGCGTTCTGAATCCGGTCGACGCATTGATCCAACAATTCGAGCGTTGTCGCATCAATCCAGTGGATGTCCTCGATCACGAACAGCAAAGGCCGCCTTGCTGCAGCGCCAAGGATGTCATCCACTAATCCGTCAAGCGTGCGCGCTCGCAGTTGCTGCGGATTTAGGCCCGCCAGAGCATCGCTCTCGTAGCATTTAAGATCGATCAGGGAGGCAAATATGGGCAGCAACGGATTCGCTAGGCCTTTGGTGCGCTGGAGCTTTCTGAGCTTCTCCCCATCGTCGTCGGCTTCTTCAATACCGATAGCGCGGCGAAGGTGCTGAACAGCAGGATAGAGCGGCGAGCCGGAGTAGTATGGGGAGCACTGATAGCTCACCCGCGCAGGGTTCTCTTGAGAGACTGTGTCTATCAAGGCACGGGTGATGCGAGATTTGCCGATGCCTGCCTCGCCGCTAAGCAGGACGAGCTGTCCTTCACCTCTCTTCGCTTGCCCCCAACGTTCAAGAGCGAGGCCGAGTTCGAGGTCTCTTCCGATCATGAGTTGAGGCGCGCTCGAGAGGCGCGCGTCATAGCGTATCTCGACGGCCCGTTCCCCAACCACCACAAACGGTGAGACAGGGACTGAAATTCCCTTCAGTTCTAGCGGACCCAGGCTCTCGACCGCGAATACTCCGCCGAGCAACTTTCTCGTGCTCTCGGAGACCACAACACACCCCGGCTGGGCCAGGGCCTGTAGCCGGGCGGCGAGATTGGGGGTTTCGCCAACAACGGCTTCTTCTCGTGCGGACCCCGTTCCGATAACGTCTCCGACGACACACAGTCCCGTGGCAATGCCCGCTCTGGCTGCGAGCGGCACTTGCGCGGGAGTACGCAAGTTAGCGACAGCTGTCACTATGGAGCGTCCAGAGCGGACTGCCCGCTCGGCATCCTCCTCGTGGGCGTGTGGCCAGCCGAAGTAGCAAAGGACGCCGTCGCCCATGTATTTGGCGACATAGCCGTCATAGCGGGCGACCTCTGCGGCGACCAACGATTGATACGCGATTATGACGGAGCGTAAGTCCTCGGGATCGAGCGTCGACGCTAGGGCGGTCGATCCCGTGAGGTCGACGAACATGACCGTGAGGTGCCGCCTTTCGGCCTCATTCGCTTCGCGCTTTGGCGCTGCACCGTGGTGAGCATTCCGCTTAGCCTCTTCGCTCGCCGGGAGTGGTTGGTCCGCCTGATGCGAGAGCTCAGCGATGGCGGTCAGGATCTTTTTCCGGTGACCAACAGATTTTACGCCAAGCTCCCTAAGGTCATCGTCGGAGAGCTTAGGTAGAATTGCCGGATCAATGTCGTTGTCAATGAATGCGTCGGCATACTGCTCAAGGCCCAAGCCTTGCAGCCATGAAGCGATCTTCTTGCCGCCCTGCTGATGATCCATCGAGACAGTCAAACGCAGATACTCAAATTGTCAATCCGACCGCCTAAGAATGCGTCGCCCTTTGTGGTCAGGCGCGGACGAGCTTCGTCCGCGCTGCACCAAAATGCTCACAATCCGATTGCCCGGGCTAACGTCAGCTCCTGGCGCGTTGTGCCGGTTCGGAACCGGGTGGACCTGGGAGAGGATCGTCAATCAACCTTGGGTCTGTTACATAAGAGTGCAGTGTGGAACTCAACGGCGGCTCATTGGTTTTGCGGGTTCAGCTCGTGGAAAAGGTCCGTCGGCCTTCCATGAATGCGGATTTCCGCATCGCCTACCTCGATTTGGTCGATGACCGCCGGACAGGCGAGGCGGACCGTATCTCGCCCGAGAGCACATTCGCGCGCATAATTTCGACGAACGCGGTGATCTTTTCATCCGCACTGAGAAACCTTGCATTTGACGGATACAGTGGTGCTACGCTTGCGGAGCCCCCGGGGTGTCTCCACGCGGAGATATCGTAGTGAGCCGATGCTATTGCGCAAGTTTCGCTGCACTCCGGGTGGCTATATCGCCCAAGACAGCATGAAGA
Organism: Mesorhizobium sp. M0060; assembly: GCF_040323155.1. Taxonomy (NCBI): domain Bacteria; kingdom Pseudomonadati; phylum Pseudomonadota; class Alphaproteobacteria; order Hyphomicrobiales; family Phyllobacteriaceae; genus Mesorhizobium; species Mesorhizobium sp. M0060. The sequence continues at coordinate 14,474 of NZ_JAMYUP010000081.1, read as the reverse complement.
AGTGTTCCAACTTCCTGTTCCGCGAGCCCGGGTGCAATTCCTGATTCGGACAGTTGAACGAGAATTGTCTTGGCGGTACTGCGCCAGAAGGCATTCGCGTCCTCCCCGTTCTTGGATTCCAGGACTCGCGCGATACCTTCGACCAACTTCCGCCGCCGATGCAGCGGAAACGCGCTTATGTTTGAATCACACATCGTTCACCTCATCCTTCAGTCCCGCGAATAAGCATTGGCGGGCTAAAAAATTTGGTTAACAGCGCTTTTTGACAGTGGTCAGCAATGGAATAAAGCGTCCGCTAGGCTGGGTGGACGGTGCCGCGAACAGCCACTGGACGCGGCGGCATGGGCGAGTTTGAGTTCCTGTTCAAGAAGTCCGTCGAAAATGATAGGCGGCGGGGGGATCGCGCAGGGAACGATGCGGTACAGCCGATCAGGCCATCTTAGGGCAGGCAGGCTCTAGCGCCGGCAGTGGTGGAATTCACTCACCGAGGCTGAGCGCGCGGATTCGGCACTGCCCGCCGCGCCTTGGGCAGCATATAAACGTCAAGGGCGGCTCGATCTACAACCTGCTGAGGGAATCCACTAAACCGCCAGTGACTTCCGCCGTGATCGCAGCTGTAAAATTCAAACGACCGGATTCGGACCTCAATGGGCCTTCCGCCAGAGAAATTGAAGGCTAAGCCCTGACCCCTAGCCGACGTACGTCTGCCGCGAGGTGGAGGGCAGCTTTGCGCCGCATGCCGGACGCTTTGGATTGAAATGTTGGCACCCAGAAGCGGACGAGGGTGCGGAAGATCAAGGCGGGGTGGGCAGGCGATCGCTGTTCAAGGCGACTTGGCCAAAACCGCAGATATCGAAGCCATGGTGGTCGAGGTGGTGGCGAGATTTGGGCCGATCGATATTTTGGTCAACAACGCCGCAGTGTTCGACTTCAAAGCGCTGCCCGATATCGATGAGGCGCACATTCATCACATCTTCAACACCAATGTGCTCGGCCTACTGACCACCACCGGGGTTGCCGTTGCAAACTTCAACCCCGAAGGCGGTAGCGTGGTCAACATCAGCTCCCTATCCGCCTTGGGGAATGCGCCCGGTGGCGCCGTCTATTCCGCGTCCAAAGCCGCGGTGAACGCCATAACGAAGGTGCTGGCTCTCGAACTCGCCGAACGGAAAATCCGGGTGAATGCCATCATGCCGGGCTACATCGATACGGAAGGCGCGCGGGCAATCGGTTTGAAGGGCAGCGAGCAGGAAGCGCACCTCATTGCCGCGACGCCCTTGGAGCGACCCGGCCGACCTTCCGATCTGAGTCCGGTCGCCATCTTCCTGGCCTCCCGCGCGTCGGCCTGGATGACGGGGGAAGTCCTCACCGTGTCAGGAGGACAACGTTGAACGGCTCGCAACGGACGTCTGCGATCCGAGTGCGAGCTTGGCAGCGGACAGTTCACAAACGGCCAAATTTCGGTTGTTCAATGATACCCGTCGCGATGGCCGCTTCTGGTGCATCCTTCCTTTTCGAGAAACTGGAAGAATTGACCCCCAGCGGAGGTTCGCTCGCCCTCGGTTGGCTTCACACCCATGACTCTGAGCGGACGCTCTCTCCGTCAGACCGAAGGGCAATTCTGGACTGCTGACAACAGGACGTCGGGATCAGGACGCGTAAGGATTTGTCGGTGTCTTCTGGAACCGAAGCGACGACGAGCTTAGCTGTGCCGATTCGCTCTAGGGAAAAAAACATATGGTTAGTGAAATATATCCTGGAAAATTTCCTTTGATGCGTGGGAGTTGATTTGCTGCAATACAATAGGAATGCTAGGATATTTAGCCGCCAATATTTTGGCTGATTAGCGACCAGCCTGCCAAAACGTAGGGCGCGTTTCGTCCGCCGCGAAGTCCATCTCGGATTAGCGGGCGCGAATTCGCGTTACCGGATATGTGCACATCCAGAAGAGCATCAAGAGGTTCGGCGGCATAGTTGCGGCCCCGTGCCTCAAATCCCGCTTGCATGCATGAACAGCCACCACCGGCACCGGCAGGGCGCGTGGCGTTGAAGATAACGCAACGCATCCAAAACCCAAGGAGATCGTCATGGACGATATTCAGGAGCGCGGCGAAGCCGCAATCGCGACCCCGGCAGCGCGAGGGGTAGACTTGAAGCTCGAGGTCGTGGTCATTCCCGTTTCGGATGTCGACCGCGCCAAGCACTTCTATGGCGGCTTGGGTTGGCGACTGGACGCCGACATCACAGGCGACGAATTTCATGTAATCCAGTTTACGCCTCCGGGCTCCCCGTGTTCGATAGTTTTCGGCTCAGGGGTCACACCGGGGCTCTATGCCCGGATCGAGCTCGATGTCCTCGAACACGTTGGCGAGCTCGTCGTGTCGGAGATCGGGGCAGCGCGCGCCGAACTCGCCGATCGCGGTGTCGACGTGAGCGAGGTGTACCACTATGCCGGCCGTGAAGGCCGTGTCAGCGGACCGGACCCTGAGCGGCGCAGCTACACCTCATACGCCACATTCAGCGATCCAGATGGAAACCAATGGCTGTTGCAGGAAGTCACCCAACGCTTTCCAGGGCGTGTCGACGCCGACAACACCACATTCGCCTCGTCGACCGAGCTCGCAGCGGCGTTCCGGCGTGCGTCTGTGGCCCATGGCGAGCACGAGAAGCGGACCGGCGGCCAGCGTGATGAGAATTGGCCGGACTGGTACGCTGCGTACATGGTAGCGGAGCAGGCGGGCAAGGAGCTGCCGCTATGAGGATTGGCTTGCGACGTCATTTGATATGGTAGCATCGACGCAATAGTGACTCTCTGATCGAGGAGCCAGCGCCCTCGGCGGCTCGATCGAAGTGCAGGGCGTGCGCATCCCCGGCACCGACCACCGCGGCGCCGATCCTGACGCTGAAGGGTGGCGCCCAATTGCCGTTGGAGTTCCGGCCAGGCCGAACTCGTCAAACTGCGACGACGCGGCCTGGGTGGCCGATCCCGCCCGTGTGCTGCCCGGTCAGGTGATAGCTCTCAAATCGACAATTACCTTCGTGGCCAATTTTTCCGATACTTTGTTTTCCGGACCGCCGTTGTTGCCTACTCGAACAGCAATAACGCGGGGAGACACACTACCGGGATAGAACCGGGTAGACAGCATGCCGAAACGGAACGCAAGAACGGGTGCATAAGATGACGCGTCAGCACCTTTTTATTAGCTAATGCTAATAACAGGCGTATAATTGCTTCAACATGTGGCCGAAGCGGCAATCGGAAAAGGGAATGCCGCGGCGCCAAGCCCCTGCCGCGTTCGTCCTTGCGGCCCTTTCGTCGTTAGGATTCTTGGTTCCCTCGAGCGCACATGATGCCCCGTCCGGATGGAGCTATCCGCCGGCCTGCTGTCACGGCGACGCCGAACATGGCGAGTGTCAGCGAATCCCAAACGGCGCGGTTCATGTTCGTCCCGGTGGCTGGGTTGTGATCCTGAGGCCCGGGGATCATCGGAAGATCACGCGTCAACAGCGATATTTCATTCCATATGGTGATGAGATTCCGTCGCAGGATGGCGACTATCATATTTGCCTCCATCCGACCCAAGAGCATGAGAACTGTTTTCTTGTCCCGCCTGACTCGATATGATCCGGGAGCCACGCGCGAGCTGCGGCTGAGACGCGGATAGCGCCGCGCCCAGTGCCGCCCGACGGCTACCGCCACCACTGTGAACCGGCGCCAAACCGTGACCCCTGCCCCAATGTGGGTGAACCGTTTGATTTATTCCGCTTTTCTTGACCCAGGAAAGGGTCACGACCGGCGCCGGTGTCGACCCTCTTTCAGCGCCCGATATGAGCGCGATATCAATAGCATACGGGCGATTTGCGTGGGGTCATGGTTCGGCGCCGAGTCACAGCGAGGTCGCGGCGAACGATCTTTGGATTTCGTGGCGTCAAATCGGTACGAGAGCTAATCTGATCCCACAGGGGGGCCCGGCCACGGGCTGTTCGTATAGCTGCAAACATTACCCACGAATGGAATCATGTCCTGGGTCATTTACACCCAGACCGAAGCGGAGCTGTGGAAGCACATCGAGTTGCATGCCGCACTCGCGCATCAGCCGGGACTTAGGGCAGAGGGATCGGCTTGTCGCTTAGCGTACGCAAATAGGCAATCAGATTAACACGCTCGGTCTCGTCGGGAACGCCGGAAATTTCCATGAGGACACCGGGCGTGGTGAGGACGGGATCATAGAGAAAGGTGTTCAGATCCTCGTAAGTCCACGCGCCCTCCCAATCCCGCAAAGTCTTGGAATAATTGAATTCCGGCACCGATGCCTTGTCGCGGCCGACGACCTCCCACAAGTTCGGACCAGTCTTGCGGCCCTTGCCTGGTTCGTTGTTGTGACACCCGTCGCAATTTCCGCCGAAATAAATCCGGCCCTTCTCGACATCGGCCGCAGCCAACTTTGTGGCAATCGGTGCGGGCTTAGGCAGCATGACGCCATGCGCCATGAGATAGTCGGATATCTCGGAATATTCGTAAAATCTGGCGAGATGGATCGGTGTCCGGGCGAAGGAGTCCGCTGTTCGGGCGTTCACATCAGCGCCCGCTTCGACCAGCGCCGTGACGCAGTCGAGGCAGCCATGCTTGACGGCCACATGAAGGGGGGTCTGCTTCCCCGCGGTCGAGTTCGGATTTGCGCCATGCACCAACAGCAGCGTGATAAATTCAAGCCGGTTTCTAGCGGCCGCCGCCATCAGGGGCGGCCCCCCAATCTTCGACCCGGCGTTGACGTCTGCGCCGCGCTCGATCAGCAATTCGGTCGCTTCAAGATGCTGCCTATTGACCGCGTAAAAGAGCGGCGTTGCAATACCGTCAAAGTCGTTGACGTTTGCCCCCGCATCCAGCGCCGCCGCGATGGCCGCGATGTCGCCCTTCTTGGCGGCGTCGTGAATGGCTGCCGCCTGGGATGTCAGCGGGATCAAACAGAAACAAATCAACAACAGCATTCCAGCGCGCATCAGTTGCCTCCCCCCACCGAAACTCCCGCCCATTCCATTTGAGCGTCGCCGCTTCGCCCCCATGTGGCGTGCATTCGGATTTCCGGGACCTGCCCTTCGCCGACGCTTACGCCCACCCCGAGGATTTCAGTCTTGAGCTCCAGAAGCGAGCCCCGCCGCACATAGATGTTCACCGCGCATATCTGCGCGCCGCAAAAACTGCTCCGGCTCGTTGACGCGCCTGCTGAACAGCTTATGCCCTCGTGGCTTGTGATGAGATCCGCCTTGCCCTCGCCGGTAAGATCGCGCTCGATCACGGAGCCGGGGGCAATCTCTCCCACATTGCCCTCGCAAGCCGAAGCGATCTGTTCGGCGATCAGGTAATTCGCGGCGTTGGGGTAGGCTGCGGCCGGCGCTGTGGCGGCAGCAAGAAGGGTGGCGAGGAAAATTGACCGGAGCATCGCGCTCTTCCCTGCAGCCACCATAACCCAACTTGGATTTCACCAAAAGGCAATGGGGCTCTTGTTCGGCAGGTTAAGCTGGTTGCGGGGGCAGGATTTGAACCTGCTACCTTCAGGTTTTGGGACGCACGGAAAGTGACGCTGCTGCTGTGTGGCGGGACCTCGCTCTCGGTGTGGCCGCTTTCGGGCAATGGCAAAGGTTCTCAGTACGTCCGAGATGCAAATGTCCCCAACGACATCTAGGACGCGCTGATTTCCGCTTCTTGAAAGTTTGTTGTCATGATAATTTTCAGTCTCCTCGCTGAAGAATATGTAGACATGTCAGTCAAACCGGCGGGGGATGGGGAGGATAGGATGAAACTGTTATCGCTTGTTGTCGCAGCTACGTTTTCACTTGCTATGTCCGCTTGGGCCGAGGATCTACCAAGCAGCGCGAAGAAAGCATCTATGGAAGAATTTAAGACTTTTGCTAATGGGAAAAAGGTAAATGTAATAATATATGACGCTGGAGCTGATATAACTGCCACTCTCGTCTGGAACTGGAAGAAAAAACAGATCATTGGCGAAGCTTTGGTGAACAACAAAACTAAGATAAAGGTCAAAGTTCCATTGACTTTCGACGGTGAAAAGGCCTGTTCTGAAGACCAAGGTAAACCAGTTTGTCATTTTATCTACATTGACAACGACAAATTTTACGAGGTGCGCGACGACGGCAAAGTCCACGCGACTTCAACGTTGGTTCAATGAGACGGACTATGTCCGAATGATTTGGTCGGCGTTTGCACGGATCCGCAAATGCCGGCCCTATTCAGTACGCTTGTCAAGGCTTACGACACCTGCACACTCGCCTCCGACTCGAGAAAACTCACCGCTTCCTTTCGCACCTTGAAGCCTGCCAGTGATATGGTTTTGCCTTGGCGCACCATCGTCATCGACGAAACTTAAATAGATATCGAACGCCCCGTCGGCGGTGATTGTTCCGGCCAAAGGCACCATCGCGGAAATTTCCGTTCCATCGATAAAGATTGTCGTTGACTGTTCAGTGTAATCGCAGGCGGAATTACGTGCGCGCCGCGTCAGTGCCCACGCGCCATCAAAAGCCTTTACCTTGGCCGGAGCGCAGACACGTTCTGGGATATTCTTGATTGCGCGCAACACCTCTTTCGTCGGCTCCAGGCTCGCAAGCTTCAATCCCCGCTGCTCGGCAAAGGCTTGAAGAGCCTTCCGACTTCCCGGTCCCCATTTGCCGTCTGCTTGTCCGACAAGGCAGCCGACCCGCGTTAGCTCTGTTTGCGTTGCCTTTGTCAACGCGCGCGGATCAGCCAAAGCTTGCGTCACATCTACATCAGAATGAGCTTCTGCAACCTCTACGCCGTCGATGGAAATCGAGGGGGCTTTGCCACGATCTGTTGCTGCCTGTTCGATCTCGTCGATCTTCAAGCTGGCTAACGCCGCAAAGACGCCGCTTGGATACTGTCTGAGATAGGCCTCAAAGAAGCGCTTGTCCGTCTTTTCCTTGATGGTCTCCCAATAGGCGACTTCTACGTCCCCTCCTTTCGCATCCGTCGTGACAGCGGTGTTTTCGGACAACGGTTGCAAAATGACGTCGCCCGTCAGCGAGGAGTTGTCCCATGGCACTTGCTTACCGTCGGTTGCTTCAAGCACATCCCTACGGACGTTGATCAGGTCGCGGGAGATGTCCTGGCCAGGCGTACCAAGATTCTTCAGCAGCGCAGATGTGAACGGCGAGTTCCTTCCCTCGCCGTCCAGCGCAACGTTCCCGGGCTGCGTTGCAAAGGCTATGAGCGACCCAACGCCCGTGCCTAGCCTTGCCAACCCCCGACCGACCGACCCTGATCGCGTACCCATCGAGCGCCCAAGGTTCTGTGAAAAAGGACTGTCCCGACAAGCATCCAAAAACACCAGGTTGACCTTCGTGGTTCGCTCCATGGCCGACAAGACGAGGTCCATGGGCACGGCTTCGAAGTCGAGGTCGTTATATGTGAATAGCCGCGCATCAACGGGAGCCATGTAGTTGGTGCCGTTCACCTGGACGCCATGGCCGGCATAGAAGAGAAGCGCCATGTCGGCACCATGCAGCTTGCCGATGAAATCTCGAACCGTGCCGCGCATCCCGCTCAGATCGAGGTCCTCGCCTGCAACCACCTCAAAGCCCAACGCCTGCAGTTTTGCGGTCATATCCACCGCATCATTTTTTGGATTGGAAAGTGGAACTGCGTATCTATAGGCAGAATTACCGATGACCAGCGCGACGCGCCGTTCTGCCCACGCTTGGGCGCTCAGCGAAACTAGAAGAAGCGCAATGGCGAAGCGAAGCGCCATCATGGCTGTATATCCTTAGTCTCGGCTCATTCAGCGGGTTCACCAGTCGATAGACTGGACAAAACCGGAGCAGTCTTGCGAGACTGAGCCCGGTGCTTCGCGGTGTCAAGTCCAACGGACAGTCCAACGGACTTAGCGAAGGGCCTACCGCTAGCCCTCACTTCGCGAGCGGTCTATGCTGTGTAGATTCACGCCGATAGACACCGAAACGGATTGCACGCAGCTTGGCCGTCTTCACGCCGATCGGAAAGGTTCAAAAAGGGCGCCTTCTCGCATCGCTCGGATTCTTTTTCATTCTGGGAGCCTGCATTGCCACATTCTCTCCCTCCGGCGAGAAACTGCTGCGCGACGTCTTGATGACGACCATCTCGCCCTTCGTCGCGCCCCCGACAGACATCGTGATCGTAACGATCACAGAGCAGACCTTGGAAAGATTTCCCTATAGATCGCCGCTGGATCGGGGTGCCTTGGCCGACCTCGTGCAGAGAATCGATAAAGCTCATCCGAGAACAATAGGCATTGACTTGCTTTTCGATCAGCCAACCGAGGCGGAAAAGGATCGGCGCCTGGCTGAGGTTATCGAGGCGGCCGAAAGTCCCGTAATTGTCGCATCTGCATCACACGAGGACGACCTTACCGACAAGCAACTGTCGTACCTTAGTCGCTTCGCGCCAAGCGCCATCCGCGGACTGGCGGCCCTGTCTCATGATAGGGTCGACGGGGTTGTGCGGGAAGAATTTCCAGGGCGCGTGGTGAATGGCAACTGGCAACCTAGCTTTGCATCAGCGCTCGCGCAGACCGCCGGCATATCGGCATCGCAAGCTGCGGAGAAGATGGTCTACTATCGGGCTACAGGCATTCATCCGGCACGATTTACAATATATCCGGCACACGCCGCCGCTTTCGCGCCCCCGGCTTGGTTCGCCGGGAAGTTCGTTTTGATCGGCGTTGACCTCCCGCTGCAGGATCGTCATGCAACCCCCTTTGCCGTGCTGAACGGCTCTGTTGCCGGAGCGCTGCCGGGTGTCGTTATTCATGCCAATGCGCTGGCGAGATTGATCAAGGGCGACAAAATCATTACGCCAGAGGCGGTGGCGGCGTTTGCGCCCTTCGTTCTCGCGACGGCGCTCTGCATCTGGGTCGCTTGGCTCCGCATATCAGTGCTGGTGAAACCTGTGGTCATCATCGGCGCAGTCGTTTCGGTTTTGATCTTAGAAGCAACCGCGTTTGCCAAGGCCGGAATTCTGTTACCTATGGTCGCGCCGTCGATGCTGCTGCTAGGGCTCTCCGGATTCGTCGCAATTCTGGCATGGCACCGGGACTCGAAAGAAAGGCGTTTCGTCCAGAACGCGTTCTCTCAGTATCTCAGCCCGGCAGTCGTGGCAGAGCTAGTCAGCAAGCCGGCGTCGCTGCGCCTCGGCGGATCCGAACGCTTGATAACGTGCGTGTTCACCGACCTTGAAGGATTCACCAGTTTGGGCGAACGGACGGAACCAGAGGTATTTGCTAAGGTTCTGAATGAATACCTCGAGGCGGTTTGTGGTCTCTTCATTGAACATGGCGCCACGATAGACAAACTAATAGGCGATGCAGTCATTGGTTTTTTTGGCGCACCGGGTGTGCAGGAGGACCAAGCCGAAAGGGCCCTAAAACTAACGCTTGCTACCGTCGCGATGTCTCGAAGATTTCGGACAGATCTAAAGTCTAGAGGCCATGACGTTGGCGTCACTCGTATCGGCGTCCATCGAGGACCGGCAGTTGTCGGAAATTTTGGGGGCAATCGATTCTTCAACTACACGGCCATGGGCGATACGGTGAACACCGCTGCCAGGCTCGAAGGCGCGAACAAGTTTCTAGGTACCGTGAACTGCATCAGCGAGGAGGTGGCGAACTCTTCCGATGACTACCTGCTTCGGCGGTCCGGTGTGTTGTGTCTGAAAGGCAAGACTGAGTGGATTTCAGCCTTCGAGTTGCTGGAGGAGGGGCGTATGAATCGCGAGATGGTGGAGGCTTACTCGCAAGCTTATTTGCTGATGTCCGCGCGCGACAAGACTGCCGCTGCTGCGTTTGCATCGCTGGCCATTCAATATCCCAACGATGGCCTCGTTGCTTATCACCTTGGGAGATTGAAGCAGGGTGAGGCTGGCGATAGGATCTATCTTGAAGGCAAGTAAAACAAGCGTATGGTTGAACGCGCGTCATGTATCGGCAACCCAAAATCATTTTCCTACTGGCTGCGGCTATGGCAGCAATTGGTTCTTGCTCGAGCGCTCTTGCGGCCAGCGAGTATGTCGTTGTCGCTGTCGATCCTCCCGGGGACAGCCCTCAGCTCGGCAAACTGTTCAAACTGGGCGACCTCGTGCATATCGAGGGTGGATCGACTGTCACTTTGATGGGTGACGATGGCTCGGTCACTGCGTTGCCGGGACCTGCGGATATTGTGGTGACTGACGACGCATCGGGTTCTGGATCAACGTCTAACGGGGCGGCAGGCGCTTCTTCGAGTTTGACTGCGATTTCGGATCTATTGGGGAATGCCGCTGGTCAGCTCCAAACCATAGGTGGATCTCGTGGCGTTTCCGACACGACGGCCGCCACCTTGGAACCTTGGATGGTGCCGGTCGAAAATGGTCTGACAGGCTGCGTTTATGATCTCAAACTGGAGCTTTGGCGCCCACCGGGGCACCGGGCGGATGTTTCTGTTGGCTATAATGAAGAGTCGCTGGCGACAAGCTTGGTCTGGGACAAGGACACCCCAATTTTGGCAATTCCCGGAAACGTGCCACCGGATCTTCGATCCGTTGGGTTGGTGATCGACGATAAGTCGTTTCGAATGCCTATCGTGCATTTGCCCACCGGCTTCAGCCCGTCGGATCATGTGGGACTGTATGCCTGGATGATAGGAAGCGGTTGTCTTCTTCAGGCATCCGCACTGATCCGGAACTTGGCTAACCGATAGACCACCAGGGGTGGTCACTTCACGGCGCACTGGAAGCGGTAGAGGCGCGCCTTCGCGTCAACCACCGCCATATCGAGGCAACTTCTCGATGGCGCGCTAAGGAAAGCGATCGCCTTGCGCCCAGCGGGGACGCCGACTGAAAGTTTGCGGCGCACGAATTTATTGCTTTCGTTGACGTAGACTTGGACGGTTGCCGAATAGCGGCTGAAGTAGATACGCAAGTGGCAAAACGTCGTGCCTGTTGCCAAGGCTATGCTGGGATCAGGTGGTCCGTCCAGAATAGTTCTTCCTGCAGAACCGGCGATCTCGAGATGCCACCGACCCTCCGCATGCCCCCTCGAAACGCTGGAAGAGGGATGGTGCGTCGCACAAAAATATTGCAATGCACTATAAATGCCGTAACGTCAGTTTCGTAAATGAACGAGACGGCTTTTGTGAAAGGCCGTCCACCGGAAAGGATGGAAACTATGGCCAAGACCGCTGACACCGTTGAAAATACCGCATTCCCCACCTTCGACGCGTCGAAGGCTGCCGACCAGGTCCGCGCTGTCGCCGAAAAGGGCGTCGAGCAGTCGAAAGAAGCCTATGCGAAATTTGCGTCAGGCACCGAGACGACCCAGAAGGCTCTGCAGTCGAGCTTCGAAACCGCCAAGACCGTCGGCAACGAGTTGTCGCTGAAGACAATTGCTGCTCTGCGCGCCAATGCCGAAGCCGGCTTCTCGCACCTCGAAGCCCTGGTTGCCGTGAAGTCGCCGTCCGAGTTCATCGAACTGCAGACTGCCTTCTTGCGCACGCAGCTCGAAAAGACCGTCGAGCAGGCCAAGGAATTTCAGGCCGTGACGACCAAGGCTGCCGAAGATGTATCGAGGCCGATCAAGGATGTCGTTGAAAAGGCGATGAAAGATCTCAAAGTCGCCTAATTGAGTCTAAGCGATCGGAAATAACCGCGAAACAACACCTTCTCCAGCCGGTCTTTTTCCTTTTGGCTGGATGCTCTTTGGTGCCTGCGTTGCCATGGCGGTGCGGGCATGGCTCTCTCGGCTGCGATCATCCGCACAATCTGACGGCGGCGAGCGACGAGCCCGGCCAGGGCCTCGGTTTCGGTGCCGCGCAACGGGCACTTGCCGCTTGCTCGACCCAACGAAGGCAGCGTTACAGCAGCATCGGTGGTGTCGGTCCTGGCCCGCTTGCCGAGCGCATTGGCGTAGGCTGTCACCTGCCCCGGATTGACCACGACAACCGCCAGGCTAGCACCCTGTCCAAAGCGGCAACGGCTAAGCGCGATATCCTGCCCCATTCTTGGCACGTCGAGCCTGCCAGCCATGATCCGTTGACATTCACCTGCGCAAATTCAGCTGGGCCTTCGTTGCACGGATTTTCGGCGTGCTGGCCGACACCATCAGAAGCCGGCAGGTCGCAATGATCGCGAGGCAGCGCTGATCCAAAGGCGGAACTTCGTGCAGAAGGGCAAACTACTGCCGGCTAGCCCTGTTTTTCTTTTGGGCCGGCCCGACGTCCCGCCCTTGAAAAGCAGCCGTGGCTCCCCCGCAGGCCGTTCGTGGTAGAGCGAATTGAGGGTCCAGCAGACCCAGAAATCGTTTTCGACATTGCCCACAGGAGCGCTGATCCGATTGGCCGTGGCGAGGAACAGGTCGAGCCGGTCACGTGGGGATGCCGCGATGATCTGGCGGTAAGCATCGGTACTCATGGCTTCGCCTCGTGCGGGTCCGCCCTCAGGATTTCGCGGAGGAACTCCTGCATCCAGATCGGCACGGCGGAGAGACCGGCGCGCAGATCCTCGCGAATGGCCTCGCCGTGCTTGGGGTCGGCAAACAGGCGGCGCAACGTCGCCTCGATACGCTTCCGTTCGCCCTTCTGGGCCAGCATGTCCTGCATCCAATGCAAGGCCTGGACGACCCGCATCCCCGGCCGATCCGCCCAATAGAGGCGGCTAGGGGCAGCGTATTTGAAGTGAATTTCCTGCGTGCCGAGCTTGATTGGCTTCAACCGCGCATCGACCAGCACTTCTATCCGGGCGGGGACGGCGGTCGTCAGGCCGAGGTCGTTGGCGGCCGTCATACCATCGATGACGGCGCGCGCCCGATCGCGGCGGCACGTATGAGACCTAATTGGGCCCGAAGCTGCGATTTTGGCCAAGTTGTGGAACGTTGAGAGAACGGATTGACCGCCCAGGTGCGCGATCCTCAGAGCACCGGTTACATGTCGACATCCGGCATTGCACGGCTCGATAAGGTGTCTTTGAGGATAGTGCCTGAGCTCAAACTTTGTCGTTCAACGCCTTTTTCCGCGATTGCTGGTGAAATTGCTGCCACGAGGCCCGGTTTGAACTGGCGTGTTGTTGCGATTTTCGTCGGAGAGTTTGCGCCAGCGAGCAAGACGCTCAGGATCCAGCGTACCAGCGGCCAAAGCTGCTTGTACTGCACAGCCCGGTTCATGAACATGAGTGCAGTCGCGGAATCTGCAAAGCGGGGCAAGCTCGGTAATTTCGGCGAACAGTGTGTCGATCCCGTAAGCCACATCGCTAACCTGCAGCGTTCGCATTCCTGGCGTATCGATCACCCACCCGCCACCTGCAAAGGGATGCAGAGATCGCGAGGTGGTGGTGTGGCGTCCTTTGGCATCTTGTTCGCGAATGTCTCCGGTCTGTTGAGGCAATTGCTGCGCTGATCCGGCCAGCGTGTTCACCAGCGTCGATTTGCCCACGCCGGAGGAACCGACCAGTGCAACTGTTTGTCCTGCGCCGCACCAGGCGGCTAAGGCGATTGCCGCATCAGCCGTGCGGGGGTTCAACGTCACTACGATCAGCCCCCGCTGCAGAGCGGCAGATTGCTTTTCGTACTCCCGGGCGTCAGCCACGGTGTCGGCCTTGGTCAGCAGGATCACCGGAGTTGTTCCGGCCTCGTTCGCTAGCGCCAGATAGCGCTCGAGCCGAGCGGGGTTGAAATCAGCATTGCATGAGGTGACGATAAACAATGTGTCGACGTTGGCCGCGGCAAGCTGCGGCATCTTGGTGCCCTGAGTGCGGCGTTCCAGCACTGTCTTGCGGGTCAGGCGGCGGTGCAGCAGGTGGGCATGGGGATCGACAAGGACCCAGTCGCCAGTGTTCGTTTGCGTCGGCAGTGTCAGATCTATTTGCGCTGTTTGAGATATGCCGGTCAGGCGGTCACGGTGCACCGTGGCAATACGCGTTGGGACGAGGTTTACCTCATGCGGACCAACCTGATCGCCGAAAAAATCCGTCCATCCCAGGCTTGCGAGGGACATTGATCGAGTGCTGGTGGAGTGATCCGTCACGGCCTTGACCAAAGATACGGCGTCGCAGACATCGGACAGTATCCTTGGCAAGAAGAGGTGATAGCGGAAAGCAGCTACTCGCGATGGGCGCGATTGTTCGAGCCGTTGTATGGGCGGCATGGCGGGATTGGCAATGCCTCGTCATCCGCCGCTCTTGCCCGTTGGCGTGCTCGGAGGTTAGGGCATGTGGAACGATGTCCTCATCGCAGTGTTAAATGGCGAAAAGAGTTGAGGCAGTAAGGTGGATGATCTCAAAGGGACGGCATTGGTCGCGCGACTGGCGGCGCGGCACGGGTTGTCAAGGGACGCGGTAGAAACCGTGCTGCGTGCCCTGCGCTCGGGCGGCGGTTCCATGGCGCAGTTCAGCCATGCTGAATTCGGCGGCATGTCGCAGTGGTCATCAGGCATGACAATGG
>NZ_JAMYUP010000080.1:0-22034 GCF_040323155.1 Mesorhizobium sp. M0060 | reverse complement strand
GGCTTGGACCGCTTCCAGCGTCTGTCCGGTTGCTCTGGTGTTGAAATGTCAACCGATCGGAACCTTCCATGTGCAGCAATTGCGAACACCATATGAGCTGGCTAAACATTGCCGGATGATGGCGTCGCTGGCCTTGAAGATCGGGACGCATGAAACCGAACTTGACCTGCCGTAGGCGCGCGACACCCGCATCAATGATCTGCTGCAATAACCCGCGTGGCAGCTGAAGCCAGCGTCGGCGTTCTTCGAGTTTACCGGACGAAGTACCCGAAGGCGAAGGATCCATTTTCGCTCCACGCTCCGCGTTTATGGCCATCGCCGACCGAGAGGAAGTTCGCCGCTCCGCTAACGCGGGCCTGGGCGCGCCAAGGTCATCGCTGAATGTAAAGCCATTTCTGCAGAATTCGACGCACACAATGCCGATCCGAGGCCAACTGGGAGTGCATACCCCAGCTTGGAATTGTGCGGAACCGTACGAAGCCGATTGCAAGCAACCAACCTGGTTGGCCGGGCATTAGCAAAGCATCAATTTGGAAAGCATCGGGAGGAAGACCATGCTGCACGTTAACATGCCTCGCGAATTTGAGGTCGGCGATGAGGTTGCGCTGGCAGGTACCGTCATCACGATTCTCCCCAGCGGGCGCGCCAGGGTGAGCATTCCTTCGTATGACCATCCTTATACGATTGATCCGCCACCCAAAGTCCGGGCCGGCGACCGAGTGGTTCTTGTTGGGGACGTCACCCGCATCGATTGCGGGGCGAACAAACTCTCTGTGCGGATTGACTGCGGCGGGGTGATCACGGTCGACAAGTCGGCGATCACTCGGCTGAGAAAGCGGCGCCGGACTTCAGCGGGTTGACGCTCCGGCGATACAACGGCCGGTGTCGGCGTAGGGAAGATGCCAACGCCTTTGAACAGCCCAAGGGTGCGGCGCGGTCCAGCCGGATATGGAGCGGACGAACGGATAAATGGGAGCTCGACGGCTAGGGCACGCGTCCAGCGTAGTGCGTCCCTGGCGTCTTCGGATTACTGGTGAAGCAAGTCAGATCTGGCCTATCGCAACCGCGCCTCACCTGCCGTCCAGCGTTCGGATTCGCGATCGTCGCTCTCGGCAACAGGCGGCGCGCCCGTCCAGGACGTGTCGCACGTGTGCGCTGTGGACGCCCAGCACATTTCGGGTGAAGACAGCGCGGGCATCGCGATCGATCGTAACCTTTCTCTGCAACGAGCGCCTGATCGCCGGTCAGTAGTTTCAATCGCGATGGGCTCCGGCTCGTACCCATTATGGAGATCACATGTTCGTCCCGGGCCCCGATGCCGGCAATAGGTCTGCTTCGGAGCGTCGCGACGGAACTGGGCGACATGGTTGCGGTGGAGTAAGCGCCCTCCCCTGGGTTAACAACCCGGTCGGTGACGGCCGCGACCGCATCGACAACAACCGCAACGGCAATCAAGTCGTCCCTGAAAGGCCGCAAGGTATCTGTCACGACATAGCGTGCCGGCGAAGCTCCGCCCTTGCGACGGGGATTCGTTGTAAGCCGATCAGACGGCAACGCCGGGCCAGATGAGCGAGAACTTACCCTCGGTGTGGGTCTCGACCAGGCTCGACGTTCGTCGAGGGTCGTCGGTAACTGCCGACTACGAGTCAAGGTCGTAGGGCTCGTGGCCCAGCTCGTTGTGATGAAGCGCCTCTGCCATACACCTGATGTCGAACGCCTGACCGCACGCCGGGCAGACGACGAAATACTCCTCCTCCCGAAGTGGCGATGCATCGTGGTCTTGGGGGATGACGATGTCATTGTATTCGTCGGGCATTGGGTCCTCCGGCAACGCCGCCCGCCATGCTGGAACGCCTGCCGGCAGGATTTGTTTCAAAGTTACTGCGCCTAAGAAGAAGCCCTGGGCATCGATCGTGGCCCGATGTCGGTTTCGCTGGCAATAATCTTGCCGAGGCCCGCCGCTGCGATGAACGGTGATCTGATGGGCATCAGCTGCGCAAAATAGCTCCGAAATCGGACACTGGGGTTGGGCTGTTGAAGCGCCTGTCTTGCCGGCAGCTCATCCAGTCGCTGGCGGCGCTGGCGGGACATCGCCGGCTATTTCTTGCCTCAGCCTTGGTCCTTTGCTGAGCCGGCGACCGAGTGCATCGACGAAATTGTCATAACGCTGCAAACCCTTCGCGCGGGCTTCGGCCTGAGCGGATTCCGGCAAGGCTGGGGTCGAGTTGAGCCAAAACCGGACGAACAATGCTAGCGTCTCAATAGCAATTCCGACGTCACGCTCGACACGCTGCACGCGTCGATCGATCTGGTCGAGGCGGCGAGTTATCGCCGCTTGCTTCCGCTCTTCGGCTTCCGGCGACAGAAACGATGCGAGCGCAGCCTCGGCGACCAGTGACAGCGAGACCTCGCGCCGCCCAGCGTAATCGGCCAGTCCGTTCATCACGTCAGGATCAAGATAGGCAGACAGACGTTTTTTCTTCGCGTTCTTCATGCGCTCAAAGCTCAATGCCATCAGTGGGGTCAAGGGCGGCCTGGCGTGCAGCGCGTCTCATAGCTTGATCGACACTGCGACGACGGCCGGCGTCATCGTCGGGCTCGTCCCTGTCGACGTCGAACTCGTCGTCGCGCTGTGTTGTTCGCTTGGGTGCGATGTCCTCGTGTTCGGGAAGCTCGGGCTGGCGACGGATGCCGCTATTGGCCGGATCCTCGTCCTGCTGATCCTTGACGCGCCACGATTTTTGAGGATTGCCTTCCGGCTCAGCAAGGACCGTCGTTCCGGTCCAGTCGTCAGAGTGCGCGGTTGGCATGGTCGCTCCGGCTTTCGGTGGTGGCAGGACACGCTCGGCCAGGCGCGGATCGGCGAAGTAGCGTGCTTTCTTCGCTCGGATTGGGAACTGGCCAGAGATCATGATGATGGCATCGGTCGGCGGAAGCTGCATGATCTCGCCCGGCGTCATCAGCGCACGCGCCGTTTCCTGCCGCGACACCATCAGGTGCCCGAGCCAGGGCGACAATCTGTGCCCCGCATAGTTTTTCATGGCGCGCAACTCGGTCGCAGTCCCCAGAGAGTCTGAGACGCGCTTGGCTGTCCGCTCGTCATTGGTGGCGAAGCTCACCCGCACATGACAATTGTCGAGGATGGAGTTGTTCGGTCCATAGGCCTTCTCGATCTGATTGAGCGACTGCGCGATCAGGAACGATTTGATGCCATAGCCGGCCATGAAGGCCAGCGCGCTTTCGAAGAAATCGAGCCGGCCGAGCGCCGGGAACTCGTCGAGCATCATCAAGAGACGCTGTCGGTGATCCTTCGCATGGAGATCTTCCGTCAGCCTGCGGCCGATCTGGTTGAGCACAAGGCGGATGAGAGGCTTTGTGCGACTGATATCCGATGGCGGCACGACCAAATAGAGCGTCGTCGGCCGTGTCTCCTCGACAAGGTCGGCGATCCGCCACTCGCAGCATGACGTCACTTTGTCCACAACCGGATCCCGGTACAGACCAAGAAAGCTCATGGCCGTCGAGAGCACGCCGGAGCGCTCGTTTTCGGATTTGTTGAGCAGTTCTCGGGCAGCCGACGCCACGACCGGGTGCGGGCCGGCATCGCCCAAATGCCGGGTCAACATCATGGCGCGCAACGTCGTCTCGATTGGCCTCTGTGGATCGGAGAGGAAGTTTGCCACGCCGGCAAGGGTCTTGTCTTTCTCCGCATAGAGCACATGCAGTATGGCGCCGACCAGCAGCGCATGGCTGGTCTTCTCCCAGTGGTTGCGGCGTTCCAATGTGCCTTCCGGGTCGACCAGGACATCTGCCACGTTCTGCACATCTCGAACTTCCCGCTCGCCTCGTCGCACCTCCAGCAGAGGGTTATAGGCGGCGGATGTGGCATTGGTCGGATCGAACAGAAGCACCCGGCCGAAACGTGCTCGCCATCCGGCCGTCAGTTCCCAGTTTTCGCCTTTGATGTCGTGGACAATTGCCGAACCCGGCCAGGTCAGCAGCGACGGCACGACCAAGCCAACGCCCTTGCCGCTTCGGGTCGGCGCAAAACACAGCACGTGTTCCGGACCGTCATGGCGTAGATAGGCACGGTCAAATTTGCCGAGCACCACGCCATCCGGACCGACTATGCCTGCGGCTCTGATTTCGTCTCGCGTCGCCCAGCGTGCCGAGCCATAGGTGGCGGAGTCCTTTGCCTCGCGCGCGCGCCACACCGACATCCCGATCGCGGTGGCGATCGCCATCAGGCTGCCGCTTGCCGCAATCGCCGCGCCCTCAACGAAGACCTTCGGCGCGTAGGCATCATAGAAAAACCACCACCAGAAGAATGCCGGCGGGGGATAAATGGGCTGTCCCGCCAGTTCGAACCAGGACGGACCGAGTTGGCTCTGAAAGCCGAGCCGCCATGCCGTCCATTGTGTCGCTGCCCATATCGTCACGAGGACGAACCCAAGGGCGGTGAGGACCTGTCCCCACAAAATCTTGGTAGCCGGCACTTGTCGTTTCTCCGATCTGAATGACCCGAACAAGAAGAAAGACCGAGTGTCGAGATCTGCAAGGGGGAGGAGTTGTCAAAAGCGGCAGGACGTACTCTGAGATCGAAAGACTTGCAGAATTCGGTCCGAGACTTCTGCGCGCCACCTTGGAACAAATCGTGACTGTTCTCATTGTGGTGGTCGTCAAGGAGATCAACTAAATCGCAGATTTGCACAACTATCCCGCTTGCGCCTCGAATGGGAAAGGGGTCCGACACACCTGGCATTTGGAACGTCCGGCCCCAGAGCCGCTCGATCTCTTGCGCCCGATCGCACTGTCTGCCGACGACCTGATCACGGGCAGCCGCGCATAAGATCCGCAATTTGCAAGATGATCGCGGCTGCGGTGGCTATTTGTCGACGAAAGCCGGCTGCAGAACCGTCGCTGGTTCTCGAAGGAGAGTGCGGCAACTGCGCCAAAGCGCGACGTTATCGGGAACGAATCCGTGTGTTGGGTTTAGCTCCGCTTCGGCGTCGTGTCCCCCAAACATTCCAGCGCTGTGGTCTGATTGCGTGCAAGCCAGCGCCCCCCGCACGAACGTGACGATGCAAAGCGAGTCGGCAGCCCCGGACCAAATTGAGACTCGCTAATCCGTCGGCGGCGACCGCCAGCCGCCCACCGATCGCTCAACGCAGCTGCGCTTCGAGATATGTCGGCCTGCTACCCACCGCGCCTCCGTCCAGGCTCCCTGTTCCAGGCGATTTGACGCGCGCACCTTAGGCTTGGCGCGCCACCAGGTCAGCAAACCGCTGCGCCCAACCTTGGTCGCCGGCAACGCCATCGCGAACGCTTTCCCAGCCTTTGCTAATGCTGCTCATGTTGACTGGATGCGGCAACAGCCAGTGCTGCGGCATCGGCAATTTTCGCGACGTCGTCGCTGCTGATGGTTCCGCGCTTTTCCAGAAGGTTTAAAAGTTCGACAACGAGAAGGAAGGCGTTCACGCCCTACCGTTCGACTCTGAGCTCGGATGCGCCCCGCGCCAGTTTCTCCGAGTCTCCCTCGACCCTTTTGTCCATGATTTGGTCGCCTCCCGTTGCGGCAAAGCTATTATAAATTAACACGTGTTCTAACCCTCCTCCATCTGAAACACCCGCCGTGCCCATGAGCACGGCGGGTTGATTAAGCATGCCCAAGGCCTGGTGCTCGCAGATCTATAAATCGATTGCCGCCCAAGAACCTATCAAACACGTTTCGCCCCGCCGCTTAACTTGGAAACGGCGGGCTCCTCCTTCCCAAGTCGTTCAGGTCACTGGATGACTTTGACGATCTTGCGTGTGCCTGGATCAACGACAACGGTCCGGTTGTCGACGACGTGCACCAGTTTTCGCGGTCTCCATCACCTTCTTGGTGATAGGAATAATCGCTAGCTGATACTCGTTAGCCAGAAATGACGCTCCAACAGCCCCGAATTTGTATCTGCGCAGAAATGTCCCTTCCTGCGCTGATAGGATGCGTACGCCATTCCTCGATTGGCGGGCGGATCCTCATTTGCAGCTGCGTGGGATGTCGAGTGATTAGGAAAACGGAAATGGACCAGAACAAGAGCAATCGAGACTTGTTCGACCGAGGCCGCCTGTCGGTCGATGCGTTTTATGAGGTGGAACATTTCGCGCGGGAAAATGGCGTGTCGCCGAGCCAGGTCAGCAAGCTGATCAAAAAGAACGGCAACGACCGTCTGACCCTCACCAAGGCAGTCAAAGAGCTGCGCGATCGGCATTGAAAAACCCGCCGCACTCTACAGCACGACGGGTCGATCGAGCGTTGCGCCGAGCACGGGGGCGTGGGCGCTGGGGTGGGCTGTGCCCGGTGCGGCCGATCATAACAAAACGATACCTGCGCGGCTGCTTGGCGTCTACCAACCGCCAGTTGGGGACAATTTTCGTAGCCGGTTGGGGCGGACAATCATTGCAAATGTCCGCCTTTTACATACCGTTGCCTCGTGCATCGCGACGGGCGCTAATTTTGATCACCAGTGACGGCCCTTCCGAAGCTTGGGGGTTCCAAAATGCCTTTCAAACAAGCCGGTTTATACCCGTCCGATCTGGATCTTTGCCAACGCGTTTTCGACCAGGTTTGCAGTGACGGGGATATCGCCCGCTCGTCCTTGGACGGCGAGACGCTCGCAATGCGAATATTGGCTGCCTTTCAAGAGGCTGGCCTGGACGAGGCCGATCTGCTCGAGCTCGTCAGATCGAAACGCAAGCTCATTCTTTGTCCCAAAAATTCCCCAGCTGCCAATCTATAGTTCGGAGAGACAGGCGTGGCGCTCAGGCCGGTCGACCTGTTCATTTCCGAACTGCTGCGCGGGGCCAATGAAGTCGATCGGCTGACGATGCCGGCGTGTGCCGGCTTGCTCCGTCGCGCAGCAGCGACGATCAAAGCTATCGTGACGACATCGGCTATTCCGGAACGCCAGCCAATGACACCGGCTCTGAGGACGTCGTCTTCGATCTGGAATCGATGGGGAGCATTGTCGAGATTTTTCCGGCCGCCAGAGTGTCGGCCGCGATGCTGGAAGCGGTCGAGTGCATCAAGGCCGGCAGAGCGCTGCTCGAGGCGAAGCACGGCATATGAGCCGGCGGTGAGATCGCAGCCCGCGAACTGGAAGCCGACCAGTCTGAGGGCGCCGTTGAGCATGTTGAAGATGGCGGAGAAGGCGAGGACGCTATGAGACAAAAAGCCGGCAAAGTGACTGCCATATTCAAACCTTGGACCATCGTGTGGCGGGCTGTTGCCAGCTGCACGGGCGTAAGCGGTTATACTAGCTTCCGCCTTCGCCCTTAAGTTCGCGCGTTTTGGCGAAGACTAAACGCTGTCGTGCAGAGCCGAACTCTCGCCACGATTAAGCGTTTCAAAAGAACGGCAGTTCCTCTCAAATGCAAACGGGTACTGCTTTGGCAGAGCTTGAGTTTCGTCGACGGTCGCGCCTCTTACGGACGCCTCATTCGACCAGACGGGAACGCGGAAACATTGTCTTCAACGACGCCGGAACCGGCAGCCTCTTCGGCTTGGCCAGCGCCTGTCAGGGGCTCGAGAAACGGCTCCGCCGTCATCGACAATCCTAGCCAGTTCAAGTCGTGAGCCAGGCAGCTTTCTACGGCTGTTTTACTGAAGAGCGGACAGCGGCCAATGTCCGCTCTAACCCATTCCTGCCCGACAGTTTGCGCCCAAGCCATCGCGCTCATTGGCTAGTCGCGGCACCGTTCACCGACCCCACAGAACTCTTACTACATGCTCACCTGCCAAAAAGAATACGCCGTTAACCAGATTTTCTAACCCGCCAATGCTTAATCGCGAGACTGAATGGGTGAGGTGATCGGTGTCAAACATAAGCGCGTTTCCGCTGTATCGGCGGCGGAAGTTGGTCGAGGGAATTGCCCGCGCGCTGGAATCCAAGAACGGGGAGGATGCGAATGCGTTCTGGCGCAGCACCGCCAAGACAATTCTCGTTCAGTTGTCCGAATCAGGAATTGCACCCGGGCGCGCCGAACAGGAAGTTGGAGCGCTTCTTCATGCCGTCTTAGGCGAGATAGCCAGCCGGAGTGCTGCGAAACGCACACGCTAGCGTCGACTCACGACGAATGATTGCCGCTTGCAGACTCGACTAGGCTTCGCACGGGTTACCAGCACTGCTGCCGTCATGCTAGGTTTCTCAACCCCTTATTGCAATATGCTCATCCGTCACTGGCTCGCCCGAGCCAGTTTCGGCAAAAGGCAGGCAACTAGCGCGGCTCCCGCCCAAAAAGCCAGTTCGAATATTTCATTGTCTACTCCAGCTGGAACGCGCCCGGTGGCAGCCAGCTGGAAACCTGGCAGAGCCAATCAATTGAGATCGTGAAACATGCCACTTACGCCAATCGTTACGCTCGCTGCCCATCGCCGCGCTGGCCGTAATCATCGTCCGTCGCGGTCTATAATGGGTCGGCTGGCTGCTCCGCGTCGGCGCAATCCTGAATGCCGAAGGACTAGCGCGGCCATGGACGGGCAAGCGCAGGTCCTGCTGCGATGTTTGGTGAATCCGGTTTGCTGGGCTTGCGTTCCATGGTGGCTCTATCGGCTGGAATAAGCTTCCGGCGGCAGTGTTCGTTCGAATGATGCTTTTCCGTTGCCCTGAGCGCAAGTTTTTGGTCAGCCAGCACAGCGCCTCCTCTTAAGCTCGCTGGTGGTCAAGGCCCAGCGGCCTCTAGCTGCCAGTCCCTCCCGCAACCAAGCCGCTGGGCCATACCCGCTGGAGCGAAGCGCGCTGTCTCGCACATTAGCAACCCCTTGATTAAGGCCGTACACGCTCATTTCATGAAGCGGGGAATTGGAATTGGTGACGTGGTCGCAATCACCGCGACTGTACGGAGGCGGGTCACAGAGGACCGCGTAACCGTCTCGATTCCGAGCTATGGCTCCCCGCACTCGATCGTCGATCGCACGAAGGTGAATCGCGGCCAGCAAATTGAACTGAGTGGTGAGGTCACCCGGATCGATGACGAGAAGGTGACGATCGACCTTGGACCGCCGGTGACAGTCGACACCGACAAGGTCGGGCTGGTCGAGAAATACCGCCCGCAGAAGCGCAAGAAGCCACTGCGCGACAGGGTGGACTAAGTTATCATACCCCGCCATCTCCGTGTCCGTTCGTACTGCTATCTTCGGAACTGCTTGGCGCTATGCCGCGTTAATCTTCGGTAAGAAAGCAACATGTCTAGGCAAAAAGAAGACTATCGGACAAACAGAGCCGACTATGCGATTGCTGAGAAGGCGCGAGCGACCGTGGATGGCGGTCGCAATGAGCTGCCGGCCAGAAAAAAGAAGTCCCTCTTGGTAAGCGATCGGCGATCCGCCAAATTGGCGGCAAATCCATTGGAAAGCGCGCCAGACCCGAAAGCCAAACCGCGCGGTTAGCCGGTCCCATCGTTTTGCCTATCAACAGCGCTGGCAATAGGGCACCAGATCCCGGTCAATAGAGCCGCCCTAGCCTTCGCAAAGACGGTCGATGAGGGCCCGGATATCAATCCTATTGGGCCGCACCTAAGTTCCAGATGTCCCGATGCAGGCGCCATGTCCCGTCGTCGCCCTTTTTCCAGACGACGAGATACTTGCCCGCAACGGTGGAGAGGGCACCGCCTTTGCTCGGCACATCGAGCGTAAATGCGCCAACTTCGTAGGCGAGGTTCGCCCTCTCTTCCACTTCCAGCGACTTCAGGGTGAGATTCTTCATCCCGCCTTTGATCGCACCCTGCCAGAATTCTTCCACGCCCTTGCGGCCATCAACGCGCTTGCCGTCGGGCGGCAGCACGGCGGCATCCTCGGTATACATTTGACCCACCGCCGCCGCATTTCCGCTGTTGAAGGCGTCCGTGAATTTCGTCAGCGCCGCTTCGATGTCCTCGCGAGCCGACTGGGCGGCCGCAGACAACGCAGACGAAAGAAGCAGCACAGCAGCAAAAGCAAATGACTTAACCAGTCTTATCTCGTCCTCCCTTTGCGTGTTCGACATATTCGCCGGATGAATAGCCCCAACCCGAGTGCGCCGCCGCGTCCGCTCAATGATCGGATCATGATTTACATTAGGCTTATCTGATATGATGGCGCAAGCGCAGCGGCGCAGCCGGGACCGGCGCGCACAGCCTCACCAGCGAGCGTTTCGGCGCCGCTGTAGAAATTGGGGAAGCGGGGGCGAGGATCCTGGCAGAGCGGTTGTGCTGGCGCCGCAATGATGCTTTGCTGCGACCCAATCACTGCCACTGAAGGTGACCGACTACCTTTGGAAGGGGCAGCATGCTGAAAAGTATTCTGTCGGCGCCGCTGGGCATCGTTTTCATGCGTGGCGGGCCAATCACATATATCTTGAATGTCGTCGACATATGACAGAGTCATGCATCGGCGGTCATAAAGGTCTTGATGAACCTGGCTTAGTGCCGTGCTCGCGTTCATCTCGCCAATCAATTGATTTGTGCGGCGAGAACCGTCAATTTTCCCGCATTGTTGCGTACGGCCGACCGCGAAGCTGTAAAATCGTGGCGATATGGAAGACACGCGATGCTCTGCCCGACGATCATATCCTCCGGCTGGCCAGCAGCCTTGTGAGCCAGTCCGGATCCATTTCTGGCACGGAGGATAAAAGCCGTTCGGTATAGGGGGCATGCGGCGGCGTCAGAATTTCGCTCTTCAATCCCTGCTCGACGACTTTCCCCTGGTGCATGACCACAATTTGGTCGGCGATCGCTCGCACGGTGGCAATGTCATGGGTGATGAAAATGTAGCTCATGCCGAGCTCGCGCTGAAGCCGCATTAAGAGCTTCAGGATTTCCTCCTGCACAATCTGGTCGAGCGCAGACGTGATTTCGTCGCAGATGATGAGTTCCGGATCGGCGGCCAACGCTCGGGCGATGCAAACGCGCTGCTTCTGGCCCCCCGAGAGTTCGGCCGGCAGACGGTCCAGGTGAGTTTCGCTCATCTCGACCATGTGCATGAGTTCGCCGATCCGCCGATCCCGCTGCGCACCCTTGAGGCCACGGTAGAATTCAAGCGGCCGAGCTACGACTTCTTCGACTGTCTGGCGCGGATTTAGGGCGTTGTCGGGCATTTGATAAATCATCTGTATGCGGCGCAGAATCTCTTTTGGGCGCGTCTTAAGGGTCTTGGAAAGGGCCTGGCCGGCAAAGGAAATCGACCCCGAAAGCGGCGGCAACAGGCCGGTAACGACGCGAGCGAGCGTCGATTTCCCGGAACCGGACTCGCCCACCACAGCCACTGTTCTTCCCCGTGGAACTTTGATGGAGACATCCTGGAGCACCTGGACCGTCCGGGCGTAAGCCGCGGTGATGTTGTCTATCGTAAGCAGATATTCATCGGCCGGAACTTCGGGCTTGGCGAGCTTGCGCACGGCCCAGAGCGTTTTGGTATATTCCTGGCTGGGCGAGGCGAGCATCTGGCGTGTTTCAGCCTCCTCCACGGTAAGTCCATGACGCAAAACCATGATGCGGTCCGCCATTTGCGCCACCACCGCCAGATCATGCGTCACATAGATTGCAGCCGTGTTGAATTCCTGCACGATGTTGCGAATGGCGGCGAGAACTTCGACCTGCGTCGTCACATCGAGTGCCGTCGTTGGCTCGTCGAAGACGATGAGGTCCGGATGACAAGCCATCGCCATCGCGGTCATTGCGCGTTGCAATTGTCCGCCGGAAACCTGATGAGGATAGCGGAAGCCGATGGTCTCCGGATCTGGAAGCTGAAGACGCCGATAAAGATCGACCGCACTCCGGTTCGCTTTCTCGCGGCTGGCAATCCCATGCGCCACTACAGTTTCAACAGTCTGGTCGAGGAGTCGGTGGGCCGGATTGAAAGAGGCCGCTGCGCTTTGCGCGACATAGGCAATGCGGGAGCCTCTGAGGCGGCGGCGCCCTGTCTCGTTGAGTGCCAGAAGATCGATCCCGTCGAACAGGATCGAGCCCTGTGTGATACGGCAGCCCGGCTTGGCGTAACCCATCGCCGCAAGGCCAATGGTGGATTTGCCGGCGCCAGACTCGCCGATCAGGCCCAGAACCTCCCCCCGCTTCAGCGCCAGATCGACCCCGCGGACAATGGGATGCCACCGCTCGTCCGAGAAACCTTCCACATGCAGATTGCGGATCTGAAGTAGATCCTTGCCTTTTTCGCGCAAGCCGGGACCGCTATTTCTCATCGCGCAACCCGCTGGTTGCGTGCAGGAACCAGTCCACTACGAAATTCACGGACACCGTGAGGAGGGCGATGGCGCCGGCCGGCAGCAGCGGCGTAACATCGCCGTAGGTGATCAGGGTCGCATTCTCGCGCACCATCGACCCCCAATCAGCGGTCGGCGGCTGAATACCAACACCCAGGAAGGACAGTGCCGCGATCGTGAGGAATACGAAGCAAAATCGCAAGCCGAACTCCGCGACCAGCGGCGGCATGACATTGGGAAGGATTTCCTTGGCGATGATCCATTTCGGGCCTTCGCCGCGCAATCGCGCCACCTCGACATATTCCATCACGGCCACGTTAAGCCCGACGGCACGTGATAGCCGAAACACGCGCGTGGAATCGAGCAGCGCGATGATGATGATCAGGCTGGTGATCGACGAGCCGAAGATCGAGAGCAGCACCAGAGCGAAGATCAGACTTGGGATCGACATCAACACATCCACGGCACGCGACAGTATCTGGTCGAGCCATCCCCTGTACAATGCGGCAAGAAGGCCGAGCGAGACGCCAACCGCGAAGGACAGCAATGTGGTGGCGACCGCGATACCGATGGTGTTGCGCGCTCCGTAGATCAAGCGTGTGAGCATATCGCGGCCGAGCTGGTCGGTTCCCAATTTGAACTGCTGGCTCCACGGTGCGAAGGCTTCGCTGAAGACCTGCGTTTCGCCGTATGGGGCTATCCAGTGCGCGAACACCGCAACGATGACATAGCCGAGGATCACGAGGATGCCGAACCATGCACTGAAGGGTGCCTTCTTCAGCGCCGTCTTCGCCCGGGTGGTGCGCGAGCGCCTCAGCCTGTGAACCTGAGCGATGGGTTCGTAGCTGGTCATCGTGGATGCAAGAGCCTTGGATTGGTGGCGATCGAAATGATGTCGGCGGTCAGATTGAGCAGGATGTAGGTCGCGGCGAAAATCAGGGCGCAGGCCTGGACAACCGGAACATCCCTGGATTTCACCGCATCAACCATCAGCTGACCAATGCCCGGATAGACGAACACGACCTCGACCACGACCACTCCGACGACGAGATAAGCAAGATTGAACGCCACCACCGTGACGATCGGAGCCCATGCGTTGGGCAAGGCATGCCTGAGTACAATTGCCATGGGCGACATTCCCTTGAGACGCGCCATGTCGATATAGGGGCTTGCCAGCATGTTGATGATCGCCGCTCGTGTCATTCTCATCATGTGGGCAACGATGACGAGCGTAAGCGTGATCGCCGGCAAGGCTACTCTCCAGACATGCTCCCAAAACGGCGTCTGGTCGTTCACATTCGACAATGTCGGGAACTTGGGAACTGCGTTGAGTATCCAGTTCAGTGAGACCGCAAGCCAGTGCGGCAGGGATTGTGCGAACTCGGATCCGATGAACGTGTCGCGCGAGATGACGAGGTAGGCAAGCATATAGGCGACAAAAAACTCCGGGAACGAAATGGTTGTCAGCGTCACTGCGTTCACCAGCCGGTCGAACCAGCCATTGCGGTAGAGCGCAGCGAGGATGCCCAGTCCCAGGGCCAGCGGAACTGCTATCAGCGCGGTCATCGATGCAAGGAACATCGTATTGTAGAGGCGTGGCGCGATGATCTCGGCCACGGTGCGCCGGTACCCGGTGCGGCTCGCGAACGAAGAGCCGAAATCACCGTGGAGCATCTGCCCGACCCAGACGAAGTAGCGCTCGACAGGCGGACGGTCGATGCCAATTTCTCGCTGGAAGGCGGCGACCGTTTCGGGTGTCGCGGATTGCCCGAGCATCGCCTTGGCGAAGTCGCCCGGCAGCATTGCAATCGCAGAGAAGATAATGATGGACACGATGAACAGCGTGACCAGGCCGAGGCCAAGGCGCTGCAGAACCGTTCTTGCGACGGGGTTCATGGGTATGCTTTTCTCGTTGCTGCCGCCGCCCTGCCACACCAGTCAGGGCACGCGGTTGCAAGCCGGAGCCTAATAGCCATCGCGGGTCCGGCCCGCACTCTCACGCAGTGGCGATCCACCAGCGTTCGGCCATCTTCAGTCCATCGTTCTCCCAGTTCGGCGCCACCTCGCCATGTGCGAGCTTGCTGGATTTGGCGCTGACAAAATTGTTGAAGACCAGCACGATGCTGCCGCCATCGTCATGGGTCAGTTGCTGCATCTCGGCATACATTGCCGCCCGCTTGGCCTCGTCCGTCTCGGCGCGCGCCTGGACAAGCAACTCGTTGAAGCGGGGATTTTTCCAGAACGATTCGTTCCAGCTGGAGTCCGCGGCGAAGGCTTGCGTGAACATCCAGTCGGCCGTCGCGCGACCGCTCCAATAGGAAGCGCACCAAGGTTTCTTGAGCCAGACATTGTCCCAATAGGCGTCCTCAGCCTCACGCACGACGTTTACGTCGATGCCGCACTGGGCTGCCGTCTCGCGGATGAGGGCAGCCGCGTCCACAGCGCCTGCAAAAGCGGCATCGGCGACCGAGAGGTCCACCTTCAGCTTTTCCATTCCGGCCTTTTTCAGATAGTGCTTGGCTTTTTCGGGATCAAAACTGTGTTGCGGCTGCGGATTCGTAGCGAATTTGATCGCCGGCGCGATCGGGTTGTCGTTGGCCACAGTGGCGTGGCCGAGAAAGATCTTGTCGACGATCTCCTGACGGTTGATCGCCCATTTCAAAGCCATTCGGACGTCTGGATTGTCGAACGGCGCCACCGTGACATTCATCGGCAAGGTATAGTGGCCATAGCCGGTGACCTCTACGATCTCCACCTTGGGATTGCGTTTCAACATGCCTAGGGTCTTGAGGTCGGCGCGGCCAATATAGTCCACCTCGCCTGTCGATAACGCGGCCATGCGAGCGGCGAGATCGGTGATGGCGATGAACTCCACCTCGTCGAGATAGGGTTTGCCGTTCTTGAAGTAGTTCGGATTGCGCTTGAGTTTTGCCGAAACTCCGGGCTGGAAATTCTCAAGCACGAAAGCACCGGTGCGAACGCCCGATCCCCAATCCGCCTTGCCGTCCTTGGCCGGCATGATGACCAGATGGTAGTCACTCATGATGTAGGGGAAATCGGCGTTGCCGCTTTTCAGCGTGAAGACAACCGTTTCCGGGCCATCCGCCTTGATGCTCGCGACGGGCTCAAGCAGCGGCTTCGCCGCCGATTTGGTTTCGTCGCCCATATGATAGCGCAGCGAAGCCACGACGTCGTCCGCCGTTACATTCTTGCCGTTGTGGAAGGTTGCGCCCTTGCGCAGCTTGAAGGCCCAGGTTTTGGCCCCGTCCGATGATTCAAAGCTCTCGGCCAGGTCCGGTTGGACGTTGCCTTTCGCGTCGACCTCGGTGAGGCTGTTGGACATCGAGCCCGAGAACGCGGTTTGTGTGAACGTATCCGGGTAGCCGGCCGGATCGATCGAATCCGTTGTTGCGCCATGTGCCATGCCGAGCTTGGCGAAGCCGCCCTGCAGCGGTTCGGCCCGTGCCGTGCTGACGAAGAGCTTGTCCGCAGCGGCGACGGTCAGCCCCGTGGCCAGCCCAAGATGAATGAAGTCGCGACGAGAAACCTTGTCGCGACCAATCAGGCTTTGAGCGATACTAAGCTTGTATTCAGACTCTGACATTTGACTCTCCCATTGCGGATTTTCCGCGTTATTGTTCGTCAATCACCTGTGAAGAAATCTGCTCATTAGCCGCGATCACCTTTTCTTCTAGCTCCTCAAATCCATACCTCAATCAGGCCGTCACATAGATGCTCCCTGCCTCGACGGTGACTGGAAATGTGCGCGCTCGAACGGACGGATCGACCAAAGCCGCGCCTGATTTGATATCGAATTCCCAGCCATGCCAGGCGCACCGCACAATCTCGTTTTCGCGATGGTAGATGAATTGCGCCTGTTCAACCGGTGCCGTTGTTCCGCATTGCGGTCCCTCGCAAAGCGGAGCGCCGCGGTGCGGACAAACGTTCAGCAGCGCGTGGAATGAATCTCCGATGCGGAAAACCCCGACCGAAAGGCTGCGGATCTTGGCGATGAAGGCAGATCCGGTTTCGATCTCGTCGACACGGCAGATATATGTCTTCTCGGGCATCGTCTGCTTCCTCAGGCGGCATTCGCCGCTTGCGCGCGGGGGATGCGTTTGTAGACCTCCAGCGCATTCAGCCCCATGATCTTGCTCTTCCAGGCGGGAGGGATTTGCAGCGTGTTGGCGTCGTCGTAATCCCAATGCGGATAATCGGAGGCAAACATCAGCGTATTTTCCCCGTCCATCGCTTCGAGAGTGGACCAGAGATGCTGAATGTTTGCGGGCTGCTCCAGCGGCTGCGTGGAAAAGCGGATGTTGCGCCGGCAATATTCCGACGGCAGCATCTTCAGCCATGGCGTCTCTTTGCGCAGCGCTTTGTAATCCGCATCCAGGCGCCACAATACCGACGGCACCCAGGCCACGCCGCATTCGATGATGACGAAGTAGAGGTCCGGCCATTTTTCGAACACGCCATGCGCAATCATGCTTGCGACATGTGAAATCGCCGACATGTGCAGGATGGCGTGCGTCTCCCAGAAGAACGTCGTCGGGGCAGGAGCAATCGCGGTCGAATTCACGCCGCCATGGCCGCCCAGATGAATGGCAAAGGGCAGCCCCACTTCGGCGCATGCTTCATAGATCGGGTGGTAAAACGGGTCGCCATACGGCTTGACGGAGCCTTGCGAGGCAAGAACCTGAACCATCCGGGGATGATTGCCCAAGCGGCGTATCTCGGCGGCCGCGAGCTTCGGATCCTGTGGCGCAATGATGATCGAGCCCATGAAGCGATCGTCCTTCGGCAGCCACTGGTCGATCTGGTAGTCATTGTAGGCGCTGACGAGGGCGCTGGCATAATAGGGATTGGCGAGGGTGGAAGCCTCGATCGGCTCATCGCCGGTCAGGATCGCCACATCGACCTTGTACTTGTCGAGGTGCTTCTCTTTCATGATGAGATAGTTGTCGGCTTCCGTTTTCGGACGGACGTCCTTGCGGGAGAAGTCCTGCGGATGAAACCAGGGACGATGGCCATGCGGGAAGGCGCCAACGGGACCTGTCTTCTCGCCTTCGACGAACATGTCCTTCCATAGGCCGGAAAGGTAAGGCTCCAATACGGTGGCGCTTGACCAGTAATTGTGACAATCGCAGTCGACTATGAACACGTTGCTCAGCTCCGTAGCTTCAGCCTGGTCGATGCTGCCGGCCGAATTCTCCCATGCAGCTTCCGCCTTGAGTATTGTTTGATCAAGCTTATGATCCAGCGCAATATGATCGACTTTTTCGATTGGAGGTCACGTGCAGCTAGATCACATCGAAACCTTTCTCGACATCATCGAGTCGCGAAATTTCAATCGCACCGCCGATCGGCTGGGGTTGACCCAGTCGACGATCAGCACCCGGATCAAGAATCTGGAGAGCGCGATCGGGTCCGAGCTCTTCCAGCGCGGGCGCGCCGGTGCTGAGCCGACAGCCGCCGGACGGCGGTTCGAAGCCTACGCCAGATCCCTGCTGTCAACCTGGTCGCAAGCTCGACACGATGTGCGAGCGTTCAACCGTTTCGAGGGCACCTTGCGCATCGCCGCACAGGTAGGCATGACCCGGTCGGTCCTGCCCGGATGGGTCGAGACACTGTGCCAGGCCCTTCCAAAATCCTCGATCCATGTCGAGTCGGATTATTCGAACCAGATGGTCAGCGACCTAAGCATGGGAAATCTGGATATCGCCGTGCTTTATGCGCCTCGCTACCTGCCTGAGATCGCCTACGAACATCTGATGGTCGAGGAATATGTGATGGTTTCGACGACCGCCAGAACGCTGTCCGACGTCGACCCTGAAACCTACATTCGCCCGGGCTACACCGCCGTGCTGGAAAAGACGCACGCAGAGCTGCTGGCCGAGTTGGCGATCTGTCGGCTTTCGACGGGATCGGAAACTCTGGCGGAGATCATGCTCCGACGAACGGGCGGCACCTGCTATATGCGCAGCGACGATGCGCGCAGGTTCACTGCTGAACTCCCATCGTTCCTCGTCGAGGGAGCGCCGACGCTGCATCAGCCAGTCCACACCGCGATACTCGCGCGTCGCAAACACGAACCTATTATTCGCAAAGGCATCCGAGCTCTCCAGGTGGCTGTTATGTCACTGGAAGTTTAATCGAAATTGCCGATCATAAAGGTAGGATTGCGCGGCTGTTCAGCGAGGTTTGAAGTGGCATCTTGGCTCGACTTCAAACCCGAGTTGAATGATGAATGCACACGCGGCCTTAGGAGCCTCCGGCTTCGTCCCAACAAAGCGTCACCGGCAGTGGGCACAGACCACACCGCAGCTTGTGCTCTGCCGGCGCGTGATCGACGAAACGCACGATGTGAAAACATTCGTTCTCACACCCGCTTCTGATCGGATGTTCTGCTTCAGCGCTGGCCAGTATGTTCTGGTGCACCTGAGGATCGACGGTGCCGCGGTGACGCGCTCCTACTCTGTGTCGTCACCACCGACGCGACCGCTCGACCTTCAGATCACCGTGAAACGGACGCCGGACGGGCTCGTTTCGAATTGGCTCCATGACAATTTGAGGCCGGGCGATGGGATCGAGATCGAAGGGCCGCTCGGCTCGTTCAATCTCGACGATCTGCCGCATGGAAAGTCCCTCTTCCTTTCAGGTGGCAGCGGGATAACTCCCGTCATGTCGATGCTGCGGGCACTTACCGACCGCGCAGCCGACCAGGATATCCACTTCATTCACAGTGCGAGAACGCCGGACGACATCATCTTTCGGCTCGAACTGGACGCACTTGCTGCTCGCTTTCCCAATGTTCAAGTGACTTGCATTTGCCGTCAGGAAGACCCAGCCTGGACCGGTCCAACTGGACGCATTAACAGTCAGATGCTCCTCAATCTGGTTCCCGATCTCCACAGCCGCACCGTCTTTGCCTGTGGGCCGGAATCCTACATGAAGGCGGCACGCGGCTGCCTGGACGCGATCGCCCTCGCCCCTTCACAGTATCATGAGGAGAGCTTCGGAGGCGGCAACAGTTCGCGTTCAGTATTGGCTTCAAAGATTTCGTCTTCGGTCCGCTTCGCCCGCTCCGGCATTGCGCATCACTGCGCGCCCGGAGAGACCCTGCTGGAAGCGGCGCGCCAATGTGGCGTCTACGTCCCCACCGCCTGCCAGCAGGGAGTTTGCGGTACGTGCCGGATCGCCAAGCTGTCCGGCGAAGTCGTCATGGATGACCTAGGCGGGCTGACCTTGGAGGACAAATCGGCAGGTTACATACTGGCGTGCTGCAGCCGCCCACAAGGCGACGTTTTGCTTGATCTCTGATTGTACCGCATCGCGGGACGAAATCGGATCACCCCTTTGCGTTCCACGACCAAGCCATCCTAATGCGACCGCAAGTGGTTAGCGTTTCGGAACCTGTTGTCCAGCCTACCACTTTCACCAGCGAAATCGTCTCGTGCACAATCACTAGGAAATGAGTGCCCAATCGGCTGTCTTTGCAACCAAGACAAAGGGCAAGTGGTGGTCAGCCCAGCCAGATCCTTCGCATGTACTCGTATACAGTGGCGAACCCAGTGACTTACGGCACCAAATGATGTCTGCCCGACTCGTAATGCTGTCCGAGCCCAAAGGTGACGCTAGAGCCCTCCGAGGTTTATAAGCGCGGTGGTTGCGGGGACACGCAACCACCGATGTTCGCTGATCGTGCGATATTCGATCCCGCTGAGAGCGGTTTTTGTCCACTCCTGCCCTTTCTATCTCGCTTTGAATGAAAGGCCACGAACGGCGAACATCTATGTTTGGGTACAGGTTATGAGATGCCGGAACGATTGCGTGCCTAGAGGCACTTGACCCGCCGGGCGGCCCGGCAACAAGATTAAAATCCTATTTGCGGAAAGAACGTGCACAAGCGGCCTTGGTACTTTGAGAACGCACCGATATGCGGCACAAGGGTGGCTGCAATGCTGGGCCGGATGCTCCCGGCATGCCGCCCAGGTCGCCGGAGGATCGATAGGTCTTGACGCAGAAGGGGATCACCCTGAAAGACGTTGCCGCCGCGGCAAACGTATCGCGTGCGACGGCTGCGCGGGCGCTCAACAGCTACGGCTATGTCGGCGACGAGACTGCGCTTCGCGTCATCGAGGCAGCCGACAGGTTGGGCTATCGGGCCAACCGCGTCGCCCAGGCGCTGCGCAGCGGGCAATTGCCTCTCGTCGGCTTCGTGTCCGGCGACATTCAGAATCCGTTCTTCGCCCGCATTGCCCATGACGTCGAGGCGGAGTTGCGCAAGCACCACAAGGGGGCCGCCAGGACACGGTGCTCGAAAAGTAACGTGGCGGCCATCAACCTCTTCAAGAGAAGCTCCGCCGCCGCCGCTCCGATCGCCGAAATTGGCGTTCATCTCCTCGACGCCACGCCGATCTCATTGCTCGTAAAGACCAGACCGATCAAGATCGCTCTCCGCGCGGTGCTGAACACGCCGCGCGTGGCCGTGCGTCCAACGCCCGACGGCGCACTGGTCTTGGACTCGGCCGTCCTAAGGCTATTCGACGAAGCCAGTGCCGTGCTCGATGGGAATCCCGGCTCCAACTCAACGGCTATGCCGTCGGCCCGAAGCCGATCCCCGGCGATGGCGAGCCTGTGCTTGGCGCCGTCGAGGCTGTCACCGGCGTATACGTGGCCTTCAGCCACAGCGGCGCCACGTTCGGACTCATCGCTGGTGAGTTGCTTGCGAGGGAGATCGCCTCCAGCAACCCGCACCCCATGCTTACAAGCTTCCGCGTGAACCGTTTCGGCTGAAAAGCCGATCTGAAGGCCGACAGCCGTAATGTCGCGCCCCGCCCTGGCGTCCGTTGATTGATGTCCTGGGAGCCACGCGTGCCTCCGGTGGCCACTCCAAGATTCAATCACGGACACGCAGCCAATGGTGCCGGCATTTGTTGAGCGTGGAGTTTTGACAATCTGCAATTGTCGGCCAAGGCGGCGACTGACTCTCCCTAATCGAGCACTGTCTACAAATGCGAGCATCAGAAATACAAGCCCCGCCTTTTCGTACGCCAGCCTATCTAATGCTACTTCGGTTTTCGTCCGCATCTTACGCCCGCAAGAGCTGTTCGTATCGTGCGATCAGGCTGCTTTGGGACCTGCGGCGCGGTACAGTCCATAGCCCGCCCTCATGAGCAAACCTTCCTCGCACATCCTGGCGAGGCAGCAGCGAGGAACGCCGATGTCGGTCAGATCTTTTGTCCGGACTTCACCCTTCTCAACAGCCAGCGAGCCGGCCCGCTCCCTCAATGTCGGCTTCGGGCCACCGGCAAGCGGAATCCGCTCGGCGCGGTCGCGATCACGCTTCCGCAACCTGACAATGGGCTCTGGCGTAGTACTGAGGGGAATCGGCAGCTCGGAGTTCGCAGTTTCGTTCGGCCGGGGAGCCATCGCCTTTTCTACGCCATGGCGCGATGATGCTCGCCAGCACCCATGTTTCCCGAAGCTGCGATCCTGCTGGGATGGCTGCAAACCGCGGAGAAGCCGATCGAAGTCAGTGAGAAGCTAGCGTATTGCTCTGCCCTCGACTAGGCCTGCAAAGTCCTCATATGGATTCGGCGGCCGCATAGTGAAAAGACCTGCACACGGCGGGATTGCGCAGCAAAGCGGACGCTTAGCGGCAATGCGCCGAACGTCTTGATCGGGCCGAGGAACGAACCCGCTGCGCGGGAGGGGCGCCTGCGGTTGAGGTAGTGATCAAGAACCGGTCGTCGCGCTGGCGTTGAGCGTCGTCCGGCGGGGGCAGAGCATGAC
>NZ_JAMYUP010000079.1:0-22601 GCF_040323155.1 Mesorhizobium sp. M0060 | reverse complement strand
GCGCGGTCGCAATCGACGCCGGATCGACGACGTGGCTTTCGATCCCCTCGGCCTGTAGCACGCGGTGGATCCAGAAGCCGTCGAGCCCGGCCTCCTGGATCACGATGATCGGAAAGTGCCGCCCGGTCCGCGCTTGCGCCTTCCTGTTGAGCTCGGCAAATCGCGCCAGCATGCCGGCGACATCGCCGGCCGCCACCGAATGTTTCGACATCTTCTCGCCGCCACCCGGCGACAGCGAGGTGATCAACCATTTCGAGCGACTCAATTCCAACGAGACGAAAATTGCGCCAAGATCGGTGCGGATAGCGGTCGGCGCTTTGGGTTGGTGAGCTGCTACGGGCATGCTTGCCTCCAGGGTAAGGTGTTGATTACGCGACCTCACCTTGCCACAGCGCAGGTCGCTATCCACCCTCCTCATAGGATCTGAACAGTTCGCCCTCGATCGTCGCCGCCACGCATGCATCGCTCTCCGAATCCCTTCGGAGCCAATGAATCACGATCACACGGCGACCGCGAGCGACTTCTTCAAGCCTGCTAGGGCTACGTTTCAGCCATTTCAAGAAGCCGCTTAAGCGATAATACTTCCCTTGAGTGCGGCTGCGCGTCTTGCCGCTGTTCAGATTTTGAGAAAGGCTCACCCTGGATTCACGGCGAACGTCCTGAGCGAGCAAGTGCGACCGGGAAATCCGAAATCCCGCGCTCCCATACCGAGGCGCTGCCAAGGCCGCCATGGAAGTCGCGATGAAATTCTCGGACGACCTGATGCGCGATTCCTCCGTCGCTCAGAAGTACGCGAAGCTTGGCAGCGGGGAAGCCGGTTTTCCGAAACAGGCTAACGAACGGCGTTCAGTTCAAGTCGCTGTGCGAAGCGCTGGTTCGCGGGCCTGTCAGGAAGAAACAGCACATCGGCAGATTTGGTGCCGGTTGTTCTGGCCTCAATCTCGGATTGGCTTGCCTTTTGGTGCCCGGTCCGGGTCAGCCAGTATGCCTCGTATCCGTTATCCGACAAGAGGCGCAGGACTGCCAAAACCGACGCCCCGAACTTGTTCAATCCTTGGTCGGAAAGTTCGACAAACAGGGCCGGCCGGGCGAACCTCAGGATCTCGATCATGCCCTGAAGCGTCAGCAGTTCGGCGCCTTGCACATCGATTTTCACGAGCGCCGGGCGCCGGGGTCCCTTTTCCGCGAGCAGTCCGTCGAGCGTCACGGCGGTGACCGGCACGCCGGTGCCGTTCCGGGAAAGCTTGTGGTCGGCGGGGTAAAGCGGATTGATTTCGAGAAAGGTCGTGCCGGGCTCGGCGGCGGCGACCACCCTCAGCGCCTCGACGCGGCCAAGGAGACCCGCGCGCTCGAGCGCGCAAATCAGGCCGCTGTAATTCTGATCCTCCGGCTCGAGGGCGATCACCTTTCCGCCATCGCCTACCCATTCAGCAAAGCGGAGCGAGAAGAAGCCGACATTGGCGCCGACGTCGATGACCAGTGATCCGTGTGGCACGAATTCCCTCAGCTGATCGATTGGGCCTGCTTCAAAATACCCTTTGTAGAGGGGATAAAGCGCAAGATAGGCGCGGTGGAAAAGCGGAAGACGCTGCAGGCCGAGCTTGGCGGTCAGCACGTATAGCCTGATAGCCGAATCTCTTAGGAAAACTTTGAGCATTCAGGAACCATCCAATGACACCGATGCAGGATTTGTTCACAGTGACTGTCGAGGCGCCCCGCCCGGAGGGCCGCAGCGCAACGATCTTCGTTCGGCTATGCAGACTTTATCACTCGATCAAGAACCTGATCGCGGGAATAAAGAGGTACCTCCCGAGGATCGGCATCGACACACCGCCCCAAGACCACCTGGCTGGATAATGCCGCCACCGCCACGAGCCGGAGGTTTCCAATTACGAACATCAGGAGCACTTCACATCACCGGCTGGCGTGGCTCAGCTCGGAAAACCATTGTTGGTCCCGGCGAACAGCTTCGCTGAGTACGCTCCCGAGCCCAGCCCGGTGACCCAAAAAGGCGTGGTCTGGTTCGCCCTGAGGCATGTGGACGACATTCAACGGCGACCGACGGACGAAGTCCAAACCCTTGCCGGACCGCACTACGTTTATGGCTTCCTCACGACAGCGCCGAACGAACCGATCCATCCCAGGATCATGCGGTGATCACACCACGAATGAGGAGCACGAGGTTTGGATGTGCGTGCCACATGGGATCAGGCGAAGGCGTGGCTGCGGCCGTATGATGCGCTGAAGATTGTAATGCGCGGCGAGGACAAAGAGGGTCAGGCAGCAGCCTTAAACCGACTGAGACCTCAAACCTGGTGCCCCATTGTCGCATCGAGGCCCACCTGCCGCGCCGCAATAGAGTCGGGGTAACCAGTCCTCGTCGTTTCACTATAAGATTGGCTGTGCCATCGGTAAGCGGCGGCGACCATTGCAATCGCATCTTGGTCAAGCCCCTCGTTACGAGGAGGGCAATATGAAAAGTGTATCGAAGTACATTTGTTTCACAGCGCTCATGATCGTCACGTGCTGCACGAGTGGTGGAGGTGGTGGATCGTCGCTGCTACCGCCGGCTGGGTACACTACCAGTCAGCTGATATTCGAGGACACCTTCACCGGGCACTCGCTCGACTCCACGAAGTGGATAGCGGCGATCGCGGACCAGAACGGTATCTGGCAGCAGAGCGTGCCGTCGCCGTACTCCGCGATGAACGCTGGCGGATTCAACGCCGAGTACTTCGACCCGGCTCAGATCAGCACTGGCCCATCAGGCTTGAAGATCGTTGCGACGAGAAGCAACCGGTTCGCCGGGTACACGTGGAAGTCGGGCGCCATCTGCACGCACGGCAAGTTCACGTTTGCCGGTGGCTACGCCCAGATACGCATGAAGCAGCCGGACGTCAGCACTGGCGGATGGCCAGGCTTCTGGCATCTCGAGGGCGGGGCCGAGATCGACACGCAGGAGGGCGGGTTCCTCAACGGCTCCGTGTCAGGCAACGGAGTGCTGGCAAACGCTTTGTTGGCTGCCACCAACGAACAGCGGTTCTTCGATGCTGGTGTGGATCTTTCGGCCGACTACCACGTTTGGGGCATGGAGTACGTACCGGGCGTGTCAATCAAGTTCTATTTCGATGGTGGGCTCAAGCGAACCGTCACTACGAACGTGCCGACCGGTGCCATGACCCTGCTCATTAATCTGAGTATCGCCAACAGCAGCGCGTCTGACTGGCACACGGCCTACGACAGTTCGACCCCGACAACGCTCGAACTGGAGGTGACCGACGTTCAGGTCTACCAGCTGAGCATGACCGACAGCATCGAGGGGTGACCCATTCGATCACCTGCGATCGATCATGGCAGCGGTTCGATCGGCACGGGTTCGTCGACCCGCACCGCCTGCGCGCGGTTATTCACGCGGAGGCAAATGAGATTGATGCGGCGCGCGCCCGACGCCTTCAGCTGAAGCGCCTCGCAAGTTGGCGGTGAGCTTGTGCGATGGTGTCCGCCGCGCCGATCGGTTCCGCGAAGGCGACGGACTTGGATCAGTTCCTGCGGGGCGGATCGACTCAATTGGATTGCGACATGGCCGGTCGCGAGGCCAACGAGCCAACCGGCTCACTGGACAGTGGTACCAGCGACGAGATCCTATCACTGTTCGGGGGCTTCATCGCGACGGTGACACCATCATCCGGTTCCGCATGCCACCGAATTCGCCGATCGCGCGGGCCGACAGATCACGCAGCACGATGGTCGGATCCTCGGCGACGATGTGGCATCAGGCAAAAATTCGCTTCTGAACGCCATGAGCTTGCTCCCACGTCTTCTGGAGAGCCTGCGAACGCCACGCACGCGCTTCGCGGGATCAAAGTGCGGAGCGCCTTGACCGTTCTTGGGATCGCCGTTGGCGTCGCCGCACAGGCGAGCGCGGTGCAATTCAGTGCGGATCAGCAAAATGGGGCTACCCCTGAGGAACGATCGCGGATCGGAGAAAACCATGCGATGAATTCAGAGATGACGCATGAGACGCATGACCTTAACGACGAGCGCAGGGCTTAACGCCCAGCCCGGTCGAACTCCCGGCTCTCCAGCGGTCAAGGCTTGTAAATGGAAGTTGTCATTGCACAATCCGAAAGACTTAAGGCGCAAAAGCTTGCGCCCACGAAGAAAAGGCAAATCGGGTTGGGTGAACCGCACGCTATTCTTGTATCGGGAGCTGCGGGCTTCGTAGGAAGCAAGCTCGCAAGGCTCTTTGTTGATCGTGGATATCCGGTCTTCGGCTTTGATGACCTGTCACGAGGTTCTCGGCAAAACCTAAGTGGCCTCCTCACGCATGAGAGGTTCATCTTTGAGAAGGTGGATCTCTCAGACGCCGGTGCAGTGAGAAGCCGTTTTATGGATTGTCACAGTCGCATTCCGATTTCCGAAGTTTGGCACATGGCTGCCAATTCGGACATTGCTGCGGGAATCGCCGATGCCTCTGTTGATCTACGCGATACCTTTCTGTCGACGTTCAACGTGTTGAACGCAATGAAGGAGGCGGGGGTTCCGTTCCTTGCTTTCGCTTCCAGTTCAGCAGTATACGGCGATTTGGGGGAGGCTCCGATTAGA
Organism: Mesorhizobium sp. M0060; assembly: GCF_040323155.1. NCBI lineage: Bacteria > Pseudomonadati > Pseudomonadota > Alphaproteobacteria > Hyphomicrobiales > Phyllobacteriaceae > Mesorhizobium > Mesorhizobium sp. M0060. The sequence goes on along the minus strand of NZ_JAMYUP010000079.1, from coordinate 17,996 downwards.
GAGGATGTCGGGCCGCTGCTGCCCGTTTCCAATTACGGTGCTATGAAGCTCGCATCGGAGGCGCTAATCAGCGCTGCCGTCGAGAACTGGCTAGCTCGGGCTTTGCTCTTTCGCTTTCCGAACGTGATCGGCGTTCCAGCAACACACGGTGTCATTCTAGATTTCGTGAGAAAGCTAAGGATCACGCCAAACAAGCTGAATGTTTTGGGATCGGGACGACAGCAGAAAGCGTATCTTCACGTCAATGATCTGATTGATGCAATTGTATACTTGCGTGCGAACGCATCCGAGCGGCTTGGCTATTACAATATCGGCCCCGGGGACAACGGGGTAACCGTTAGCTTCATAGCGGAGACGACTGTCGGGGCTGTCGCACCGGGCGCAGGGATCGAATATGGAGTTGAAGACCGCGGTTGGACGGGTGATGTTCCCCGATTTTCCTATGACATAGCTAAAATCAGTGCACTCGGTTGGCGGCCCCAGCTTGGTTCGGCTGATGCTGTTCGAAAAGCCGTCGGAGAAATCGTGCGACAGGAAGGACACCTGTGATGCAGGCGGTTGTACTTGCGGGCGGTCGAGGGACGCGGCTCAGGAGCCGGACAAATGACTTGCCTAAGTCGCTGGTCAAGGTTGGTGGCAGGCCACTTCTTGAGCATCAAATCGTCCTCGCCAAGCGACACGGTATCGAGAGGATCTTGATTCTGGTGAACCACGCTGCCGAGCGAATCGTGGAGTTTTGCAATCAGCGCGAGAATTGGGGGATTGACGTTCTTTGCGTAAATGACGGTGCGCCTCGCGGGACTGCTGGAGCAGTTCTGTCCGTTTTGGATCTGCTCGAAGACGACTTCCTGACGATCTATGGCGACACGATGCTCGACATCGATCTCACCCGCTTTAAGTGCTTCCATGAAAATAACAAGGCAGCAGCCGCAACAGTTTTCACCCATCCGAATGATCACCCGCATGATTCCGATCTGATAGAAACGTCAGAAGACGGTATGGTTACCGCGTTCTATCCATGTCCACACGATCCCGGTTGCTATTATCCCAACAAAGTCAGCGCGGCTCTTTACTATATTAGAAGGCAAGCTTTATTCCGGTGGCGCGCCACAGTAACCCCGCTCGACTTTGGCAAGGACCTTTTTCCTGAAATGCTTCGGGCCGGTATGAAAATTAGAAGCTACAACAGCCCTGAGTACATAAAAGACGCTGGGACCCCGGCGCGACTTGACAAGGTTTGCGCCGACTTTGAATCGGGCTGCGTAGCTCGAGCCTCACTCACTTCTCCGCAGAAAGCAGTATTTTTGGACAGGGACGGGTGCATCAATGTTGACCATGGACACATCGATCGTCCCGAACGCTTCGAACTGATTGAGGGAGCCGCGGCCGCGATCGCTTGTTTCAACCGAGCCGAATACCGGACAATTGTCGTCACTAACCAACCCGTTTTGGCCAGAGGCAATTGCTCTGCACGAGACTTGCGGATGATCCATAACAAGATGGAGACTGAGCTTGGCCGCCGTGGAGCTTTTGTTGACGCCATCTATTTCTGCCCGCACCATCCAGATCGCGGCTTTATCGGTGAGGTGGAAGAGCTGAAGATCCGCTGTGAATGCCGCAAGCCTTCTACTGGGTTGATTAATGAGGCGGTCGAGGCATTCAATATCGATCGCAGCCAATCCTGGGTCATCGGCGATTCGTCTACGGATGTCGCTCTCGCAAAGCGGTCTGGCATCAGATCGATCCTAGTCGAGACGGGCGCGGGCGGGTTGGATAGCAAGTATCATGTCACGCCTGACTATACCGTCTCAGACTTGTTGGAGGCAGCTAAGTTCATTCTCGCCGTTCATCCACCCTTGATAAATTCAGCATCTGATCTGATCTCGCATGTGAAGCCAGGTGATGTTTGTTTCGTAGGGGGCCTCTCCCGGAGCGGAAAGAGTTTTCTTTCCAGCGCTATCGCGGAGGTCCTTCGCGGGCGCGGCTTTGAGACGGAAATCGTTGCTCTTGATCGCTGGATACGGTCCGTCGCGGATCGCGAACCAGCCGTGATGGGTCGCTCCAATGTGGACGAGATCAGGCAGGTTCTAAGCCGCTTAGTGGGCGTTCGCTCTCGCGAGACGCACGAACTGCCCTTTTACGAAAAGCTCAGCCGCATATCGCATCCAAGATCGGAAAGCATAACCGTTTCTCCGAAAACCATCCTGGTCGTGGAAGGAACCGTCGCTCTTTGGCTATCCGATGTGGTTTTGGGCGGTCGTGCACACACATTTTTCGTTGATATTGATGAGGAGGTGCGGATGTCCAGAGTAGCTCGAGAATACTTGCGGCGAGGTATGGATTGGGGGACTGCAGCGAGTATTCACAGTTCGCGCCAAGAGGACGAGACACCGATCGTGTTGGCATCGCGGGCGCATGCTAAACATTGCGTCCAATTGCGGGCGATTGAGCTGACAGAGGCAGTTCAATGATCATTAGTCAGACGCCGTTTCGAGTCAGCTTTGTGGGAGGTGGTAGCGATCTTCCTGCCTTCTATCGGCAGGAAAGTGGCGCCGTCCTAAGCGTTGCTATCGACAAGTACGTCTACGTGAATGTGAACCGCAAGTTCGATAGTGGCACTCGAATCGCGTATTCGAAAACGGAAGAAGTAGACAGTGTTGAGCACATCCAGCATCCGATTGTAAGGGCGACGATGGGATATCTTGGGATCCCTGGAGGAGTTGAGATAACAACTATTGCCGATATTCCTTCGAAGGGAACAGGACTTGGATCCTCAAGCACTTTTACCGTTGGCCTTCTGCATGCACTAAATGCGTTTCGTGGCCAGTATATCTCCAAGGCAAGGCTCGGCGCTGATAGTTGTCGCATTGAGATCGAACTTTGTGGCGCTCCCATTGGAAAGCAAGATCAATACGCCGCCGCTTTCGGGGGGTTGAATCTTATCGAGTTTCACCCTGATGAAAGCGTCTCGGTGTCACCGCTCATATGCCCAGCTGATTTTATCGCTTCAATTGAGAAACAAGTTCTCATGTTTTACACCGGCATTACGCGTAGTGCTTCAGACATTCTCGTCCGACAGTCAGAGGAGATCGCAAGAGCACCGGACAAGCGGAAAGCGCTCAGGCGAATGGTCGAGCTCACCTATCACCTTCGTGATGAACTGCATCGATGCAACCTCGACGCCTTCGGCGAAATCCTCCATGAGAACTGGCTCTTAAAAAAGAGCCTCTCTGAAGAAATCACGAACGATGTAATCGATGGCTGGTACCGAACTGCGTTGCGAGCAGGTGCCACGGGCGGCAAGTTACTTGGAGCAGGTGCAGGAGGTTTTCTCATGTTCTTCGCGCCTCTCGATCGCCACGACGCAATCAAAGTAGCCCTTGGGGAGCTAAAGCATATCCCTGCGAAGTTCGACTTCGTCGGGAGTCGCATCGTTCATTATCAACCGACATCGGAGGCCACCCAATGAATGACTTCAGCGGCAGCGCTCAAGTATATTTCGAGAAGCTCGAGACCGTTCTGGCTTCATTAGATCACCAAAGCTTTGATAACGCAGTAGCCTTGGTCGCGCAGGCACAGGAAGACGGCAAGCAAATAATCACTCTTGGAAATGGTGGCAGCTCACTTACGGCGCTACACTTTATCACGGACTGGAACAAGAGCATCTATCTCTCTACGAAGCGCCCGTTTCGTGGTCGGACTCTGATCGACAATGTGGGCCTTACATTTGCGTACGCGAACGATGTTTCTTTCGAGGATGTATTCGTCGAGCAGCTGAAGAACATCCTGAACGACGGCGACTTGGTCATTGCCATTTCGGGCAGCGGGAACTCGGAAAACGTTTTGCGCGCTGTTCGATACGCTAATGATCATGGCGCAGTCACGTTGGGTCTTTGTGGATATAGTGGAGGAGCGCTCAAGCAGATCGTTCAACACGTGGTTTGGGCGAATGTGAATGACATGCAACTAGCGGAAGATATACATTCTATGTTCGGGCATGTCGTTATGCAGCGCCTTTGTTTTGGAAGTACACAAAAGTGGAGCGATTGGCGACAACGGCTCAGCGCTGCTGGAGGCCTCAATCCAAATCGAGCTGGCGCCGAGACGGCTTGGCAACCCTGATCGAGAACAAGCCATGCCGCAGTTGGACGAACGCGGCCAATTTATAGGCGGGATCAACCTTGCCTGTACAGACGACGATGCGGCGAGAGAGCAGACCAGGCGGTTCGCAGACGGCCGCAAGGTGGAGCTTTGGCGCATGGTTGCGCAGTTCAAATTTGACAATCCGCGGGAGCGTCCCGCGGCTACGAAGCGCCCTCGCGCCCGAGGGCGACGTTTCAGCCATTTCAAAGAGCCACTTAAGCAACCATTCTTCCCTTGGGTCTTGGCGCTGTTCAGATCTTGAAAAATTCGATCCTGATGCAGGCGTGCTGGCGTGGCGATCAAACGGCCTGTCCGGTGCTGTAGGGCTGCGCTCGATAACGGTACCAGCCTTCCACCTTCGATCCGCGCAAACGGCACGGTCGAACATCCGGGCTTGCAGTTCCAGCCACAGGCACGTCAGCTAGTCCGCCACGCAGCAACGGCAGATATTCCGGCTGCCCCTCTCGATCACCTCATGGACACGGGCGGTGCGCTCGAGCCACGGCGCCCAAACCAGCGCGACATTTCAGCCGACGGACACGGTTTTCGTAGGGCGTCCGGAAGGCTGTTTCGGTGCGGCCGTTCGACACACAACCTACATTAGAAGGTGTTAATAAGTTATCGCCCAGCCTCATTCTCGCCGCAAATGGCAGGTTGGGTTACGTACATCGTCCTCGAATGATCACTTCACACAGGTACAAAGCCGTGTGTGAATAGGTTAGGAAACGGAAGTATCTGCGTTTTACTTAGCAACGCGGGTCGAAATTAAAACAAAAAACCGCAATGAGCTAATGGTCTACGGTGCTTATACTATACGACAGGCTCGGCGCTACGTCCGCCGGAAGAGTTGCTCTCAGTTCAATCCGGCAGCGGCTGGAACCGTTGAACACCTTGTGGGGCGTCGGCAGCGACACCGTATATGGTTTCAAGGAGGAGGACCTGATGAGCATTCCCATTGACAAAACTCACCTTCGAGGGCGGGCTCAACGTTAAGCTCGCTCGACAATATGTCTGGGGCGAGGACTTCCAAATCTCCGCTACTTTGAAATCCGTTCGCGGTGCCTAGCTGCGAGCATGCTCATGTCGCGCGCCTCGGCGATGCGCGGCAGTAGAAATCCCTGTTTTCAACCTCAAAGAGGATCACGAATGGCACTTTCCACACCTTCAGGCTTTACCTCTAGCGACCTGGTCTACGAGGAGAACTTCTCCGGTACGGCGCTCGACAGCAATTGGCATACCTACATCACCAGCAATGCCGCCAACGGCTGGCCATGGAATACCAATGGGTCGGGAGGAAGTACACCGGGCGGCCCATATAATGCCGACTACGATATGCCGAGCCAAGTGTCCGTGAGCAACGGGGCCTTGGATCTCACGGCGATCCAACAGCCCATCAGCGGCATGAATCAGGGGACGGCACAAACATTCCCGATCACGTCCGGCGCTGTCAGTAGCTACGGCAACTTCGAATTCAACGGCGGTTACCTTCAGATCAGCATGCAGGCGCCGAGTGGCGACGGCGCATGGCCAGGCCTCTGGATGATGCCCGGCCAAGGCGCGGGCAGCAGCGGCGACAATTTCGAGATCGATATACAGGAGGGTGGATTTACCGGTTCGGGGCCCACAGACCAGAATTTCGCCTGGCACCTCCACGGGCCGTCAGGGGCGACCGGTGGCGTCGTCGACAGCGGCGTCGACCTCACGGCGGGCTTCCACACGTACGGCATCAACTGGGTGCCGGGTGAATCGATCACCTGGTATCTGGACGGGAAGCAGATGGCGCAAGTGACCAGCGCACAGGCCGTGATCCCGGATGAACCGATGGAATTGATGATGAACAATGGGGTCGCGAATTCGAACGCGACCGGATGGCATTCGGCTCTCGACAGCTCGACCCCATCGTCGATGCAGATGCAGATCGACGAGGTGCAGCTCTATCAAAAGACAGGTAGCGGCGACACTGTCACGGGCGCGAACGTCACTCCCCCAACCGCTGATACGACCGGGACCGAGACTGGGTCTATCACTCCTTCCGGCAGCACCAGCGATGGCACCTTGTACGGCACCAGCGGCGCCGATGTATTGCATGGAACCACTGGCCAGACGATGATCGGCTATGGCGGCAACGACACTTACTATGTCGATAATGCCAACGAGAAGGTGGTTGAGGCAGTGGGCGGCGGCAACGACAGTGTGATCGCCTCGGTGAGCTATGCGCTTTCAGCCGGCTCGGAGATCGAGCATCTCGCCACCAACAACCCGTCCGACACGAAGGCGATGACCCTCACCGGCAACGAGTTCGCCCAGACCATCCAGGGCAATGCCGGCAACAATGTCATCAACGGCGGGCTCGGCGCCGACGTCTTGACCGGTTACGGAGGCCACGATGTCTTCTCGTTCAATACTGCTCTTGGAGCCGGCAATGTCGATAAGATCACCGACTTCAAGCGCTCCCAGGACACGTTCCATCTCAGCGATACCGTTTTTGCCGGGCTTCAGCCGGGAGGGCTTCCATCCAAAGCTTTCTTTGTTGGTGCAGCCGCGCATGACAGTTCCGATCATATCATCTACAACAGTGAAACCGGGGCGCTCTCTTTCGACAGTGACGGGGCCGGCGGCGCATCTCAAATACAGTTCGCCACCCTTTCCCCACATCTTTCGCTCGGCGCAGCCTCATTCTATGTGACCTGAAGGAACGCGGGGCTGCCGTGGCCAAACAAGGACTGGATAAACAGCACCTCAAAGCCATGATCCCGAACCGAAGTCAGCATAGCAAAAGGCGGGAGCCCGGTTTTCGGAGAAGATCTGCTCAAGCAAAAGAGATGGGGCTCCATCCCGATGCCATCGGGATGGAACAGGCTCTAGTTGTGAGCTTTCTGCAGGTTGTCCATTCGGATCGAACCGAGGAGACTGGAGTTACCAAGCTTCGGGTCCGAATGAACATCCCAGACTGGCACGCGCAGCATCATCAGCTACTTTCTCTCGCCAATGATGCAATACAAGCAGGAAACACTGCGAGAGCGGTAAGAAGCCGGTTTGCAGCCGACGAAAGTTCGCCCTCCGGTTTCAGCTCGAGAGCGCCGCAATCTTGTCGAAGCGCAGCCGAAGCATGCGATACGTCAAAGGCGGGAAGCGGTCGGCTCGAAGCTGGATGACCAAAGCCGGTTGTGGAACGTCGAACTGCAATGCTCGCGAGACAGGCCTCGCGCTCCACATTGCATCACCATCCGACGGGCACATTGACGTGGAGCAACATCGAACACCCCTGTTCTGCCGCATCACGCAAACCTGGCGCGGACGGCGCCCTCCTCGATCGTGTGGCCCTGGTCGAACTGATCGCAGTCACGACAACCAAACGGGCCTGAAGTTGGGCGCGCGGTCGATTCCGCGGCCGACGAAAACAGGGAACAAGTGAACGATGTCGAGATGGAGGCGCTCGCCATCTAAGGCGACGCATTCATCCGGAATGGAACTACACCATCCGCCCGAGATCAGTGGCAAATCGGAGCAGTTGACGGGTGCTAGCCCGAGCTCCCTCCCCTGCGCAATAAAGACCTATGCTTGCAGGTGACGCCGATTTGGGAAACTATTGACCCGCGAGGCCTCTCACGCGGTTGATGTGGTTCAGGCTGCCGCAAGCTGAATTCGTGGCGATCTCTAAAGCCGACCTCGTTCTGCTGGGAAATACAAGTGCTGACGTCGCGGCGGTCATTCCTGAAGCTCTTTGGCGCCGTGTCCCTTGCGGCATTCGGTCTGGCAAGTTATGCCTTCGCGATTGAGCCTCGGTTTCGACTGCGTGTCACTCACTACAAGCTCCTTCCGCCGCGCTGGCCGACGACTGCCAAGCCCCTGCGCATCGTCGTGGTCGCTGACATCCACGCCTGCGAGCCTTGGATGCCGGTTTCCAGGATCGACGAGATCGTCGGTGTTTCGAATAGCCTGCAGCCCGACATCATCCTTCTCCTTGGCGACTATGTGATGGGCGTGTCGCCGCGCTATGCCACCGGGATCGTGCCCGACACTGTTTGGGGCAATTCACTTTCGAAACTTACCGCGCCACTTGGCTGCCACGCCATTCTCGGCAACCACGACTGGTGGCACGGTGTCGATAGCGTCCGCGCAGCCCTCGTCGACAATGGCATTCCGGTCCTCGAGAACACCGCCACGCTTATCCGTCAGCAGGATGGCCCAGCATTCTGGCTCGCGGGTCTTGGCGACCAGTGGGCCATGCAGTTTTCTCGCGGCGTGTACAAGGGCGTCGACGATCTGCCTGCAACATTGGCCGCAATACCCGACGACGGCAATCCGATATTGCTCCTTGCGCATGAACCGGACATCTTCATTACTGTCCCTGACCGTGTCAGCCTGACGTTATGCGGCCATACACATGGCGGACAGGTGCGCTTGCCATTCATCGGCCCCCCCATCAGCAATTCAGCCTACGGACAGCGCTTCGCCTATGGGCATGTCGTCGAGGGTGGGCGGCACATGATCGTATCGGGGGGTTTGGGCGTATCGTGGCTGCCGGTGCGCTTCGGCGTGTCGCCGGAGATCATAGTCGTCGATATCGGCCCGAAAAACCCTCGTCCTGTCGACGAATGACATCTGCTGTCCCAGACAGACCTGCCGTCCGTGGACCGTTCCGCGTGAGGGTATTGATGGTCGTGTACATGCGGTCGGGGTTTCGCCGTGTTCCCATGCCTCCAAGACGGAACGCGGCACAGTCCATCATCCTTTCTCCGGACGGGCGGAGTTCGGCGGATAGCTCTCGATTTCCACTAGAAATTGAGAAGCTGAACCAGGCGTCCAAAACACCTTTCTTCGACATTGTCGGGGAAGGGAAACCTGAATGCGGTCAGCGACATCTTGCACCCATCCTCGTCGTTGGCGCCCGAGCAGAACGCATCTTGGAGAATGCAAAGGGCCATGCTTGCACGAGACCTCCTTTCGGCCATCGGCGGGCATACTCCTATTGGATGAGGCGGCGCGAACCAGCGTTTTAGGACTACTCCAACTCCTGAAGGGGCCTGCGCCCGGCAGCGTGCTAGGACTGTTGCGCCCAACAGCGGATCAAAACCGTGACCCTGGACATAGTCGGCCAAGCCAGGCCGAACACATTCGTCTTTGAAAACAGTGCCCTCATCAAAGCCACTGGCTTTCGGGAATACGACGCGCGCTGCTGGTTCGGCCATCCAGACCGGGAGAAAAAGCCCGAACTCAACCTGGTGGGCGTGCAGGCGATCGGCATGGCGCTTCGCACCTTGATCGGCCGAATAGGTGTAGTTCCCGACACCATCACTGGTCACTACTTCCGTAGCTGCCATCAAGAGGCGGGTTGCCAAACTCGTCGATGCCATAGCTGGCTTCGACAAGTCGGGGCATTTCTTCTTCAACCCGCCGATCGGGCGCGGCTAGGACGACGGGCTCCTCACGGCGATAGCCGTTCGCGAGATGCTCGACCGCAGCTTGGGCAAGACATTCGCGGACCTTTGCCGCGATCTGCCGCTGACCTTCAGCACCCCGACAATGTCGCCCCACTGCCCGGAAGAGGTAATACGGCGTGGTCGCGATAGTTGCCGAGGAATTCACGCAGGACGGGATCGAGTTCGCCGGCCAGGCGCTGGCCAATCTCGTCACCGTGAATGGGGGCGTGTCGTTGCCCAGACGGCACGTGGGCTCTGGTCTGAGCCTTGTTGAACAAGCCGGAAATTGTTGTCGTCGTGGGAGGCGCAGTCTCGCCGGAGCAACGTCGCGAGATGTTCGGGGCTCTCGATGCCGTGCGGCGCCGCAATCCAGAGGTCGGAGCCTACAACCAGACATTTTGAGAGGGACTGGACCATGTCGGACCGGATCATAAGTTTTGTCATGAGCGGGGGCGTCGGCTCACGGCTATGGCCGCTCTCGCGCGAAGACAATCCCAAGCAATTCCACGACCTTTCGGGCGACGGCTCCATGCTCGCGAAGACTGTCGGACGCCTCAAGGCGCGGCCGGACGGCGAGATGCCGATCTACCTGCTAGCCTCCGAACGGCATGCCGACCGCGTTATCTCGGATATCGGTCCGCTCGGCCTGAACGGTGGCAGCCCGATTTTCGAGCCCGTCGGCCGCAATACCGCCGCTGCGGTGGCCATAGCCACCTTGCACACGATCTCCGAATATGGCGGGGACGCGCTTGTGCTCGTGGTCCCCTCCGACCATCAGATATCGACCGAAACGCAATTCTGGGAAACCGTCGAGGCGGGCATGCCTGCCGCCGATTCAGGAAGCATTGTCGTATTCGGCATCAAGCCGACGCATCCCGAAACCGGGTACGGTTACATCGAGGTTGCGGCAACTGGCGACGGAGTGGCCCCCGTTTCCGTTTCGCACTTTGTCGAAAAACCCAATGCCGAGACGGCCCGCAAATATGTGGCTTCGGGAAGATTCTACTGGAACGCCGGCATCTTCCTGTTTCGTGCCGACACGATGCGCAAGGCATTTCTCGACTTCCGGCCGGACATCTGGGACACCGCGGAACAGGCCTATAAAACTGCACGGACCGACGTCTCGGGCATCTACCTGCCCCAGGGCTTCTATTCGGCTGTCCCGTCGACGTCGATCGACTACGCAGTCATGGAGCATGCACGCGGTATTGCGATGGTTACGGCTTCCTTCCGCTGGAACGACCTTGGATCGTGGCAATCGCTGCTGGAAGCCAGCCCGACGGACCGCGACGGCAATGTCGTAATGGGCGACGTTGTCGCCATGGATTGCGGCAACTCCTATCTCCGGAGCCAGGGCAGACTGCTGACAGTCATCGGAATGAAAAATGTGGCGGTGGTGACGACACCGGACGCGGTTTTCGTCGCTCCTGTCAGCCACAGCCAGAATGTCAAGAAAGTCGTCGAACAACTCGAGAAGAGCGGACGACTCGAGACGAAGTTCACGGCGTCGGAAGACCGGGTCATCATCAGCGGGTCATGGCGCAAGCGCGTCGAGCACTGGCTCTTCAACGAAACCCTGCCGCTGTGGTCCACTGCAGGTGTCGACGATGTGTATGGCGGCTTCCACGAGGCTCTCGGTTTCGATGCAAGGCCGCTGGGCAAACCCAAGCGCATGCGCACGATGGCTCGCCAGATTTACGCTTTCGCGGTGGCCAAAGAACGCGGCTGGGTTGGACCGGCCGACAAGCTCATCGACCACGGCATCGAGTTCATCGCCAAACACGGCCGCACCGATCGCGGTGGCTGGGTGCGCACCCTTAGTTCCGACGGCAGCGTGGCTGACCCGACGGAGGACGCCTACGACCATTCCTGCGTGCTCCTGGCGCTTGCCCATGCTCACCGATGCGGCCATCAGGATGCCCTGCAGCTGGCACAAGAGACGTTCCATTTCATCGACACCCATCTCGAGGACGTCAGCCTGAACGGCTTCCTCGAGACCCCCGGCTGGCAGGGGGTGCGGTTCTCGAACCCGCATATGCACATGCTGGAATCCTTCCTTGCCTGGCATGGCGTCACCGGCGACCGTGCATATCTCCGTCGGGCGGCACGCGTCGTCGATCTCTTCCGGTGCCATTTCTTCGACCAGGAGAGCTGGACACTTGGGGAACATTTCGACGTCGATTGGCTACCGTTGCCGGGAGACGAGGGACAGTGGACCGAACCAGGGCACCATTTCGAATGGGCCTCGCTGCTGGTTGATTTCGCGCGGGCAAGCGGGCAGAAAGACTTGGCAGCCTACGCCAGGAAGCTCTATTCGTCGGCGATCGCCAGCGGATTGAACCGGGCCACGGGCCTGGCTTATGCAGCCGTGTCGCGGCAGGGAATTCCCTTCGACCGGCTCTCCCGCAGCTGGCCGCAATGCGAAGCCGTCAAGGCGGCCGTCGCCCTGGACGGCATCGGCGGGCCTGATCTGAAACCCGAGATCGAAGCTCGTGTCGCCCGCCTCTTCAAATGGCATATCGATCCCGCACCGCTTGGCTTGTGGATCGACAGGATTGACGAGCGCGGAAGGTCACTGGCGACGGAGGTGCCCGCGAGCATTTTCTACCACCTCGTGACTGCCTTGATGCAGTATCTGGACAAGACCGCAGGGCAGGTCGAACCTTTCCGGCTGCCAGCTTTGGATACGAGCAAGACCGTTCCGATGCAGGGTTACGGCTGACCCAACTGTCCGCCATAGCTCCGTGTTGGTGAAACGATCAATAACGAAACTAGTACAAGATAGGGAGGAATACCCATGAAAGTGACAATACTGGCAAACTATGCACCCCATGCCTATAAGGGATTGATACAGGGCTCAGACCGGGAAGCTGCAATCAAGGCGCTTTTTGAAAGCGTTGGCGGCAAGGTGTCCGGCATGATGTTTACTCGCGGCGCCTATGATATTGTCATCAATGCTGAGGTTCCGGACCAGGCTGCTGGGATGGGTCTAGCATTGGCGGTGCGGGCAAGCGGCTCGGTAAACGACCTCGTTGTCCTCGAAGAACTCGACATGAAGGCGGTGCTCGCAGTTGCCAAAAAGGCTGCCGGCGTTTACAAGCCCGCCGGCTGATTGGACAACTGGCTGTACATTGAAGGTAGCACGGTTTCGATTGAACGCGCCGTGCTGCCAAGTCTCAAGGACAGACAAGCTGGGTTTCGGTAAGCCGAAGCAGGCGCCGCATTGGTTCTGCTTCGGATACCGCGCGACGGCGAACGCGCCCGGCTCAGGGGGTCAGAAACGGAGGTCATGCCGAGCTGATTTTGGAATGTACACCCTAGAAGCTGCGCCCGACGGATCGGCGAGGTCCGGTTTCCTAGAGGTTTCTTGTCCAAGCGCTTCTTTATCTAATCGGAGCGCGACAAGGCAATCGAGATCACATTGTCAGTATCTGTTTCAGGTAGCTCGAACAGCGTTGGCAAAATTGGCCCCTCGGGCGGCGTTCTCATGATCACCGTCCCTAAGCGAGCTCGGACTTTACGACTTTCCAGGATACTTATGGTCATGACGCAGCGGGTGGAGCTAGCCGTCACTTCCTACACCCTGTGCGCCGCCACCAATCTGGCGTAGAACGCTCCTGACCGAACCCGGCCCTGCGACGCGAGAATTCCATGCGAATAGTGTTGCCTGTGCTGTTGCTCGGCGCCGCCCTCGCCAGCCTGTCGCCCGCCCGGGCAGCGGCCGGCGATTGCGGCGATGCCGCCGCCCTGGTGCAGCAGGCCTATCCCAAGGCCCGAAAGAGCGCCGACGGCGCCTCGTTCACGCTTGCACCCCATACGAGCATCGCCTCAACGCTCCCGGAGAGCGATGCGCCATTCGGCCTGGCCTGCAAGATCTGGCCGGCTCATGACGACTTGCTTTTGGTCGCGGTACCGCTGATCGACAGCGCTAACAGCGACCACCTGCATGTCGGCGACATCGAGCTACTGGTCGTCGATAGAAAGAGCCTGCGGGTGCGCCAGCGCCTGCTCCAGCCTGGACTGATGACCGATGATGCCATCGCGATGCGTAAGGTGGAATTCGACACCGGCCGCTATGCACTGGCCCCTGAGGTCACCGCCTTCGGCCTGCGCATCGAAATGGCAAACCATTCGCAGGCTACTCCCTTCACTGAAACCGACCTGCGGCTCTATGCCGTCGCCAACGATGCGCTGCGCTTGGTGCTCGACGGCCTCGTGGTGACCGGCCATGGCGGCGAAGGCGATGCCAGTTGCGCTGGATCGTTTCATTCCAGCCAGGTCAGCCTGGCGATGAGCCCGGCGCGCCACCACGGCTATCATGACATCATTGCGGTCGAGCGGACGGATACCGACAATCCCTCCCCCGACAAAGATGGCGAATGCCAGTCCCATCCCGCCAAGTCTGTGAAGCGGACCTACCGGCTGCGCTATGACGGCAACCGCTATCCGGTTCCGGCAGCACTCAGGGTGATGGGGTTGTGACGCCGCCGCACACGTCCCTGCCTTGGTTCGTCAATGTGATCAATTCCAGTTGAATGGGTATCGACCATTAATTCTCTCGTGGTAGGAGGCGCTCACGGGGGCTCTTCCCAAAGGAGCTGATGATTTGTGGTGGTCAAGATTCAAAAGGGGTTTTGCCGGAACGTGGGACGACAGACTGGACGGGCTATTCTCCGCAAAGGTCGACTACGCTGGAAAATCCATTCTCGATGTTGGCTGCAATATGGGTGTTGTCGCCTATGAGATATCCAAGCTGAAACCCAGCTCGATCCACGGGATCGACATTGCCAAGCCACACATCCAGACTGCAAAAATGTTATTGAGCGGCTCCCCGGTGCATGCCCGGTTCGATCGCCTGAATCTTGGCAGCCGGCGCCTCGGCAATATCCTTCTACCGAAATACGATATCGTCCTGCTGCTGGCCGTCTATCAGCACATGCAGCGCAACATCGGCCCAGGCAAGGCGCGAAGAGTGCTTTCCAATATTGTGAGGCGCACCTCAAACGTTGTTGCCCGCGTTCCGCCTGGAAAGGATGGCGAATTCATCGAAACGCTGTCCGACGAGGGATTCCAAGTTAAGAGCACTCACACATCCCCTCTTGGTAGTCATGTGCTCGTTCTTGAGAAACCTGCCTTCGGAAATCCGCAGCCATGATGACACATTCCTTGTGGTAGTCTGCCCCTTCAACATCCATGTACCAGCAGCGGGCGCAGACCCGCTGCCTGCCTGCAACTCGGCCCGGGAAGCGCCGATTCGCCGGCAGAAAGCATCTTGCGGATGGACCTCGCGCCAATGCCGTTGACATTTAGCGTCGCGACTGCGGTGTTCTCTGCCACTGCCTTGACAGACAGGATGCCCCCGTTGGCCTAGGTGACGAAGACGAGTTTGGCCGCCACGGCGAGGGCACTGCCCGTCCCGCCTGCCGTCAGCGCGCCGCCGGTATCGAAATTCAACCATGTGCGCCATTATCTCGCGGCGCCCTCCCAGCGCTCATGGCTGATGGCGCCGGGCGGGTGAACAGGGCTCGGAATTGCTCCTCCGCACGTCGCAGTCCTTCATCTGTCAGAACCACTGACTTCGCCTTGTTTGCTGGATTCGCGATCAGCCCCTTCTCGTGGAAGCGATCCAGAGCGTTCCAATCCAAACCCTTCCAGGCGCGCCTCTCTTCATGCAGCGTCAGCCAAAGCAGGCCCAGAACGGCTTCGTCGATCTTGTCGGTGTCGATCTCCATGCAAGCAGTCTAACTCGCGAAAGGGCCTCTGCCACGATCCACACCGGATAGTTACTGCCTGCCACGAGCGTTCGGCTGAAAATAAGTGCTTCACTCAGGCGTCGCATGCGCGACAGCGTCATTTGCGCGGGCGACGAGCCGGGATGGGAGCGGAGTTCATCATGGTGCCTAAGCGGCCGTGGCAGCCTTGCCGCTGGCAATGAAATGCGGATTGGCGAAATCCTCGTCGTCGCTCTGGTTGCGCTTACCGCAGGCGAGCGGCGCGCTATCGAGCGTGCGCGTCATGCCGCCGGCAGCGCGCAGCACCGCGTCACCCGCCGCGGTGTCCTATTCCATAGTGCGGCCGAAACGCGGATACGTTTGGCGGGACACTTTCTTTTCCGACGCGCTCTCCGGCCGCAGAAGTCTCAACCTTGCCAGAGGTGAATTTTTGACCCCTGAGCGGTTATCGCGGAGCGCATTCCGGGCCACAACCGGCTTTGCGACATCCCCTTCACTGATTCACTGCCCGTCTAGTGCCAGAATGCGAAATCTGCTGTAAGGGTCGGGGCTTAGCAACAACCGCTCAAGGTCGGTCCGACGTTGCAGGGCTGACGTGTTTTCATCGAGCCAAGACTGACTCTAGTACCGTGCCGGGAATGAGCTATAGTTCAGATACTGTGACGGCCGGGCGCTTGCACAATGGGACTGAGTGAACAGATTGCGCGTCAGCAGCGCACCATGGGACCGCTTCTGGTGGCGGCAGTGGTCATCGGCCTTATCGGTCTGCCCGTCGCAGCCTGGCTCGACCTCCGAGACCTATCGGAACGGATGCTGCGCAGGCAAGCCAGCGAAATCAGCCGGATCATCGACGAAATGCGCGGATTCTACGGCAGCGACGTCGTGGGACGCGTGCTGCAAGCAGACGGCGCCGTGACTGCGACGCACAATTACCGGGACGTGCCAGGTGCGATCCCTATTCCAGCAACCCTCTCGATCGAACTCGGCAAGCGCATCAGCGCTCACGACGGGTCCGTCAAATATCGGTTCGTCTCGGATCTGCCTTTCAAAGGTCGCGCCCCCCACCAGCTCGATGTATTCGAGCGGAATGCAATCATTGCTTTGCGCGCCAACCCCAGGGAGCCGATCATCGAAGTCTCGGGTTCACTGTTTGACCGACAGGTCCGCGCCGCGGCCCCTGTTGTAATGGGACAAGTCTGCGTGACCTGCCACAACTCACACCCGGACAGCCCCAAGACGGACTGGAAGGTAGGGGATGTCCGAGGGATCCAGGAGATATCAGTCAATCAGCCTATCGCTGCGAACGTCCTCACCTTCAAGTATCTGCTCCTATATTTCGGCTTCTCGGCGGCGGCGGGCCTGACGTTCATTCTCCTGCAGCGTCGGCAGTCCGCGTTGATTCAGGGCATCAACAAGGAGCTTTCGGAGGCAAACGACTTCCTGGCCGCGATTTCATTGAAGATCGCCAAATATCTTTCGCCTCAAATTTACAAAAGCATCTTCAGCGGCCAGAAGGACGTCACCATCGCGACGGAGCGCAAGAAGCTCACGATCTTTTTTTCCGACGTCAAGGATTTCACCGCGATCGTGGAACGGCTCCAGCCCGAGGACTTGACGCTTCTCCTCAACGAGTACTTCACCGAGATGTCGACGATCGCGCTCAAACACGGCGGTACCGTCGACAAGTTCATCGGCGACGCGCTTCTTGTGTTCTTCGGAGACCCCGAGACGCAAGGCATCGAGGAAGACGCGAGAGCCTGCTTGCGCATGGCTGTCGACATGCAGCGTCGGCTAGAGCAGTTGAACAGGGTGTGGCATGACCGCGGAGTTGAACGGCCCTTCCGAGCTCGCATGGGCATCAACACAGGCTATTGCAATGTTGGGAACTTCGGTTCCGATGATCGGATGGACTACACGATCATTGGAGCCGAAGCGAACTTGGCGGCCCGTCTGCAGTCGATTGCCGAGCCCGGCGGCATCTGCCTCAGCTATGAGACTTACGCGCTCGTGCGCGACCTTGTCCGGGCGCGTCCGTTAGCACCAATTGCCATGAAGGGGATCAGCCGGGAGGTTGTCCCCTACGAAGTCGAGGGCCTGCTGGGTGAACTCGCCCAGCGCCCTCAGGTCATCAGCGAGCACGCGACTGGCCTCGACTTGTTCCTCGATGTTGAGGCAATCGACGAGAACGGGGTCGAGCGGGCGAAGAAACGACTTTCGGAGGCGCTCCTGGCCTTATCCATCCGAAGCAAGCCCGCTGCATTTTAGGTTCTTGAGATGCAATCTGGACCGTGGAACGGGCAACCTAGCTTTGTTCCGTGACAGTCGGCTAAACCGTCGTACTATTAATGGGGAGCGCGACAAGCCGGTAAGCGACGCTTGCGCCCTGCGTCGCGAGACTGTGGCACTCACGCAGCCTCGATGTCGGTCTGCGGAAAGTCGGCGCCTTTGAACATTAATGGCTGGTCAAAATGCCGGGCAAGCATAGGCGAAGCAGTCACCAAAGTTCAGCCGCGCCGGGTGCCGGCCCTTGCCGAAGCGATCGAAAGCATCAACCGTGAATCGAGCCGTGTTCGGCGGCACCACGACCATGTCAATCGTAAGCGTCACGAGCACCGCACGACTGTCCTTGCTTGACAGAGGCAGGATTCAGATGCGGGCCGCTTTGACCCGCTTGGGCATGAAGTACGAGCGGATGGCG
>NZ_JAMYUP010000078.1:0-23153 GCF_040323155.1 Mesorhizobium sp. M0060 | reverse complement strand
ATCGACAAGTGGGGGAACGGGGATCTCGATCCACTCTTCAGGCGGAACGAGAACGCGGCAAGTGGCCCGCGGCGAGGGCTGCGGATGGCCGCGGATTGGCCGCGACCGTGGTCGTGGTGGCAAGTAGCGGGCCCGCCCGAAAGCGGCGCGTCCGACATAGGCGGGATTGGCAAGCATACCGCGGATCGTGGAGGCGTGCCAATGCATGACTCCTGCCCGCGTCTGGCAGCCCATCTGCTTGAGCCGCCGGCACACGTCCCGCAGGCTCATGCGATCCAGGCCGACCCATGCGAAGATCAGACGAACAATGTGCGCCTCCGCCTCCACCACCTCGAAGCGTGCCACGCTGCCACCTTGGTTCCGGCTCACATAGCGGTAGCCAAAGGGCGCACCCGTCAGAGCGCTGACGGAGCCGGAACGGGCCGCATGACGACGACCGCGACGGCTCCGCTCGAGGATCTTGGCCCGCTCATATTCGGCGATCACCCCCCTGAACCTGGAGCAAAAGATCATCTTCGGCCGTGCTACCAATGGGGCGGTTCAGGAAGACGATCTCCACACCGGCACGACGGAACTCGTCGATCAGCAGCGCCTGATGGGCGTAGCGGCGGGCGAGCCGATCGGGAGCATGGACGTAGAGACGCTCGACGTGGCCGCTGGCAACCGCATCCCTCAGCCGCTCCAGCGCCGGGCGAAGCAGAATCGAACCACTGTAGCCGTGATAGCTGTGACCTGGCTCAAGCACGAAGCCATCGGCGGCGATGCGTTCCTGCAACGCAATGACCTGACTGGCGATCGTGTTGTCGCGCGTCTGGACCTCGCTGGATACCCGTGCATAGAGCGCGCATCGCATCTGGGTCATTGCTCACCTCCGGATCGCGCCATTACTTCCTTCACCTTCAATGAGCCGTCCGGAGGACCGTCCGGCCGCTGGCTTGTGCGCCTTATCATCGGCACAAGGCGGGCATAGGCCTCGAGCAGATGTTGGGGGCCGGTTCTTGTCGCTTCGAACGACACGTGCACGCGCAGCACAGGGCGATCCTTGCGCCGGACCATGTGCGCCTCCATCGGCCAGCTCGCAGCTGGGCCGTCGATGGCGCATTAAATCCTGTGGTGGCTCTGATTCGCCCGCGACAAATCGACTCGCATTCCGACCGCGACGAGCCTCAACAAGCTGCCGCTTACGGCTTGGACGCTCGATGCGCACCGACCACTCAAAGGCAAACTTGGCAACATTGTACAGCGGTTCACGACCCAGCGGCGGGCCAGGATCTGGAAGCCCTTCTGGTCGTCGGATCGACGGATGATCTCGACAACGAAGTCGAGATAGGCGGCTTTGTCCATGAGCTTCAGCCTGTCATAGGCGCCGTCGGCGAACAGATGCTTCACCCAGGGCCAACGCTTGCGGATACCGTCCAGGATCGCCTGAGCACCGGCACTGTCGGAGATATCGGTGGTGGTGAGATTGACCATCAAGAGCCGCCCACCCGTATCGACGGCAATGTGTCGCTTGCGGCCGACAATCTTCTTGCCGGCGTCGTAACCCCTTGTTTCAGCGTGCGGAGCTTTGACCGACTGGCTGTCGATCACGCCGGCCGTGGGACTGGCCTCGCGCCCGGCTCGCCCGCGATCCAGCATCAGCGCCACGTCGTGGATGGTCTGGAACAAAAATCGCCGCGCCAGCTCTCGAAACCAGCCATAGACCGTCTGCCAGGGTCCAAAGTGGATCGGCAGCATCCGCCAACCGCAATCCGAACGGACCAGGTAGCGCACCGCATTGATCACCTCGCGAAAATCAACCTCGCGCGGACGGCCACGCCGCCCAGGCTTGGGCATCAGCGGCGCGAACTGCTCCCACTCCTCATCCGTCAAATCAGACGGGTAGCGCTTGGTCTTCTTGGCGATCTGGGCCATCCGGCCACGGCTCTGCTCTGTCCACATCTAAAGCTTGAATCACAACCAAGCCTTAGATGGAACCCATAGTCAGCTGATTTTCAAAACGGTCTCTTAGAAATCTCTCGCTCGCGACGCTCGACGAAGTCCCGCAGCGCCTCGCGTATCGAGGGATCAAGAGCCGGTGGCTCCTCCTCGTATTTGTTCAGCATCTTGCGGCACCATTCGCGCCCGCGCGTCCCGGCATCCTTGCTGCCCGTTGCAACCCACGTCTCGAACCTTTCATTGTCTTGAATTTCGTCGAGGAACGGGAGATTTTCGCGCGTGTAGTCCTCGTCAAAGAAATGCCCGCCCGGTCCTACCTTTGCGAGGGAAGCGAGCGCGATATCCATGTCGGCCCAATCAACTCCCTTCAGCATCGTGTAGAAGTTCTGCATCTGCTGCCCGTCGGCGCCAAGCTTGCCCATGGAGATGCAGAGCGATCCTTCGATCGTCCCGCCGCAATGGGTCAGGAGATTACAACCGCCAAGGATCGCAGGATAAACTTTCAGAATGGAATCGTAACCAGCGTAGAGGTCGTCTCCCTTCGATCCGGATTTCGCGCCGCTCGTCCGCCATGGAATGCCGTAGAATCTGGCCATCTGCCCAAATATGAACATGGCAAGCGCCACCTCTGGCGAACCGAATGTTGGCGAACCGCTCTTCATGTAAACGCCCATCGGCGCCACACCCATTAGCGCCCGACATCCGGGCCGGATGATCTGGCTGAAAGCCACACCAGCAAGGACCTCAGCCACTATCTGCGCCGTCGCGGCGAGCACGTGCACAGGCGTGGAAGCGCCATAAAGTACAAAAGGCGAAAGCAGAAGCGCCTGGTTGTGAGCCGCATACAAGCGCAGCGATTCAAGCTGCGTTTGGTCCCAAACGAGCGGCGAGTTGCAGTTGAGGAATGCGGTCATGACAACGTTCTCGTCCACGAATTCCTCGCCGAAAACGATCTTCGCCATGTCCAGACTGTCTTGCGCCTGAAACTCGGATTGAGCCGAGCCCATGATAGGCTTGTCGGTGGCGAGGAACGAGGATTCCACCATGTGCAAGTGCCGGTGCGGCACCGCGATATCCATCGGCTCAAGCGTGTAGCCGCCGTTGTAGTGGATCGCCGGGTTGACATGGTGCAGCTTCATCAGCGTGCGCATATCCTCGGCGGTCGCTTGCCGCCGGACACCGTCGAGATCGACAAGATTTGGCGTTCCGTAGGCGGGGCCAAAGATCATGTTGCGTCCGCCGACCCTGACTGTACGGTCGGAGTTGCGGGCATGATAGTCAAACTCAGCGGGAACAGTCGCGATCAACTTACGGATAAGTTCGCGGGCAATGCGCACGCGGTGCCCGGTAACCTCGGCTCCAGCCTGCCGCCAGATGGCAGCAGAGGCGTCGTCACGAAATTCTATTCCAATCGTCTCGAGGATATTCATCGCATGATCGTCAATGGCCTCGATCCCGTCCTGCGCAAGCACTTCGTATGTCGGGATGTTGCGCACGGCAGTAGGAAGGTAAATCACTGGGCCTCGCAGTCGTGCTTCTCGCCGGGAAGCGGCCCCGCCGCGCCGCGGCTTCGATGTAAGATTTTTGGCTTCGAGTGTTTCTTGCACGATGGTACGAGCTCCAATGGCCCTCAGGATCGCGGATCGGCTGGGACTAAACAACGATATAAGAATTGCCCGTCGCGTAACGTCGGGTTACGCTGAGACTTTCGTTTCCAAAGAACCTTCGGCGAGCCCAGCGAGCTGGCCATCGCTGGTTGCGCAACGCAGTTGCGCCGGACCGGCCAGATCGCCCAGATCGTGTTATTTGGGAGTGGCGCAGCTGACGACGTTGGTGGCCGAGCTTCTAGGGAAGGCCGGCCGCGCCTAGATAATAACGTATACAGAACGTCTTATGTTCGGCAGCACGATTGGGTGGAGTATTCCGGTCCGCCCCAATTTTTTCCAGGTTCATAATGGCCGTACACTGTGGGAAACGGCAATCTCTTCCCTTGCTAGCCTATCGGATTATATTTACGCGACCCTCTTGACGTCTCGCCAGCTCGATCGATAATGCATACTGAAATTGGCTACTGAGTTGGACTCGGGCCCACTATCCGTCGGCGTGCCACGATGCTTCCGCTGAATGCGGTAGCGGCTTTGCTTATAACGGGAGGATCCAAGATCGCTAGCTATCACTTCAGTTCAGACAACGGCGCGCCGGTCTGCGAACAGGTGATGAACGCCCTATTGAACTGCAACCGAGGCATCGAAGCAGCCTACGGCGCAGATCAATTCACCGCAACCTTAGCACACGCCTACTCGAATTTTTTTGAGCGTCAAACATTTGTCTTCCCGGTGCCTACAGGCACCGCCGGCAATGGTCTCGCGCTCGGCGCGGTCACACCGCCCTACGGCACCATATTTTGTCACGAGCGCGCACATATAGTAACGACGGAAGGCGGCGCCCCCGAATTTTACAGCGGGGGTAGCCGTATGACTTTGCTGCCAGGCGAGCACCATAAGATAGCCCTTGCCGCATTGGAGGAAGCTCTACAACGGCACGGTATCGGCAATGTGCACCACATGGCGGTTAGCGCGCTCAGCCTCACCCAAGCCACAGAGGCGGGAGTAGTCTATGATTTAGACGAAATACGAGCGCTGAGTGCAATAGCGCATAGGTCAGGGATGAAAGTCCATCTTGATGGCGCACGCTTGGCGAACGCCATGGTTTATCTGGATGCGACACCGGCCGAAATAACTTGGAAGGCCGGTGTAGATATTCTTACCTTCGGCACCACCAAGAACGGGACCATGAATGCGGAAGCGGTGATTACCTTCGATCCAGAAGTCGCAAAGGTTATAAGCTTCATGCACAAACGTGCCGGGCACTTGTACTCAAAGATGCGCTATATGTCAGTGCAGTTGTTGAGCTACCTGGAAAATGACCTGTGGCGCCGAAATGCTCTGCAGGCGAATCGGAACGCCGCACGAATAGCAAACGCTTTAACACGATGTTCGGATGTTGAGCTGGTTCACCCGGTGCATATTAATGAGGTATTTGCCATCCTGCCCCCGCGGCTTCTGGAAGCGCTCCGGGAGAAGGGTATTCAATTGAAGCCGTGGAGCTTTCAGCACAAAGGCCAGGGCCAACGTATGGTGATGTCCTACTGTGACGGGATCGACCAAATTCAGCGATTTGAACGGGTCTGCCACGAGTCACTGACCTTCAGGGACCGAGATCCGGCCCTGGGTCCACCGTTTGATTGAACGGGAATCTGCGCCGTCGCCATTCCCGTGGCAGTCCGCAGGGCCATGAGCACCGGCGTATCGAAGCCCGCCGGACCCGATGACCTGGTGGTGGACGGCCTCCGCTCCCGGCATCGCAATTGCCAAAGTGTGGTTGTCGAAAGTCACATGAGGGAGAACCGTCCATGGAGAAGGTTAGCACAATTGGTCTGGATGTCACCAAGCACGTCTTTCAGGTGCACGGCGTGGACGCGGAGGGCGCGGTGGTTGTGCGCCGGAAGTTGCGTCGTGACGATGTCGTCCCATTCTTTGCGTCTTTGCCGGCATGCCTGATCGGCATTGAAGCCTGCGCAACGAGCCATCACTGGGCCCGCGTTTTCATGGGGCTGGGTGCCGCTGTCGGCGGAGCCATCGAGAGCATGTCGCTCGACATAACCGATGACGATCTCCGGGGTGAGCGCTGCAAAGCCATATGCGCCAGCCGGACAGACCTCCTGCAGAAATCGGCGTGAGAGCAGCTTGTGACTTTCCACCGTCGAGGCGTAACGCGGCGCATGCTCGTATCCCACGCGTCGACTTCGCCGAAGAAGCGAACCTCTCCCTCCTCCCGGCCGGCATCCACAATCGCGATGGCGTTTCTCAGCTTCGCGACATCGATTCCGACAAATGCTTCCCTATAATCTGCCACGGCTCGTCCTCCTGTGATGGGGCTCGGCTGGCCCGCCCGTGCAACCCTCGGACGCGCAGTGTAGGGCGAGCCACCTCACCGACCGAGGCGGACATACGGTCTACCGTGAATACGCCAGGCTATGAACATGCCGGGCCATGGAGTTGGCCCGGTTTCGTGGACACCCTTGAAGTATGTTTTTGGAGTGTCCAATGCCGTTTTCGAAGGCGCCTACCCCGCCAGAGTTCCGGCGGCAAATGGTAGAGTTGGTCCGTTGGTCCGAGCTGACGAAAGCCTGAAGAACTGGCGGGCGAGTTCGAGCCGACCGCGCAGTCCATAGCCAACTGGGTGAAGCAGGCCGAGCGCGACACTGGCAAGCGCACAGCCGAACGCGAGGAACTGATACGCCTGCATCACGAGAACCATCGCCTGCGTCAGGAGCGCGATATCCTGTCAAAGGCGGCGGCCTGGTTTGCGCGAGAAAGCAAGGCGAACCCGAGCGGGTTTTTCCGGTTCATCAGTGCTCACGAGGCCGTCTTCCCGATCAGGACCATGGCCCGTATCTTCAAGGTCTCCGCGTCAGGCTATTATACCTGGCGCGGCAGGCCTGCTTCGGCACGGGCATCCGCTGACCTCGATCTGACGCGGAGGATCCGCACGATCCATGCAGCCTCTCGCGGCACATACGGCGCGCCGCGCGTCCACGCCGAGTTCAAGGCCGAAGGCTTGGCCATCGGCAAGAAGCGCATCGCCCGGTTGATGCAAGTGGCTCATCTGGTCGGCGCCAGCCGGCGCAGAAGCATCTCGACGACGAGGCGCGACCACGAGCATCGGCCCGCCAACGATCTGGTCCGCCGCAACTTCTTCGCCGAGAAGCCGAATGAACTCTGGGTGGCGGAGATCACCTTCCTCCCAAGGCTCGCCGGGTTCCTGTTCCTGGCGGTCGTGATGGATGCCTGGTCGCGCCGGATCGTCGGCTGGGCCTCCTCGGCCGACCTTAAGACCCGCGTCGTGCTTGACGCTCTCGATATGGCGCTCCGCGCACGCAACCCCAGAATGTCATCCACCACGGCAATCTGGGGTCGACCATTACACGTCGCTGGCGTTCGGCAGTCGGTGCAAGGACGCCGGCGTTAGACCGTCGCCCGGATCGGTGGGCGATGCCTATGACAACGTGATGTGCGAGAGCTTTCTTCGCCACGCTCGAATGCGAGCTGCTCGACCGACATCGGTTCCGCTCGCACAGCGAGGCGAGGATGGCGGTCTTCCACTTCATCAGGGCTTCTACAATTCCTGACGCCGCCATTCGGCGCTTGGCTACCTGTCGCCGATCGACTACGAAAGCAAACCATCATGAACTGACCTGACCCACCAAAGCCGTGAACCGTCCACGGAAACGGGTCAACGCCAGTCAGGCTTTAGGTATGAGGTCTCCGATACTGAAACAGAACCGGAGACCTCATACCGCGACACCGCAGGAGCTTTCCTATCAGGTGGCCGACTTCGCCTTTGCTATCAGCGCGTCCCACTCTGCCCGGTGCTTGGCGATCCACTCTTTGGCCATAGCTTCGATCTTCTCCGCGCTATCCTCGCCGCGATAGACGCGATACATCGCTTCATCCAGGTCTTCTATAGGCATGCGCAACCCATCCAGAAACGTCCAAGCCTTCGGATTGGCTTTAGCGAACTCTTTGTTAACCAGGATGTAGTTGTCATTGTAGGCGAAGCCCGGATCGCGCCCATCCTCCCACTTCGTATTAGCATTCTCCACGCCGGGGAGGGATGAGAAGGGAACGTTCAGAAACACTACGTCCTTGCCTGGAACCAGTACCGACATTGTCCATTCGGGTGCCCAAGTAGTGTAGAAGATCGGCTTTCCACGCTTATAGTTCTCCATGGCGTTGGCCATCAGAGCGAAGTATTCACCCTTCTCGACGTTAATGTGGTCGCGCAGGCCATAAGCGTCCATTTGGTGCTCGATGACTGCCTCGCATCCCCACCCAGGGTTGCATCCGACAAGATTGGCCTTTCCGTCGCCGTCAGTATCGAACAAGGCCGCAATTCCAGGGTCCTTCATCTGATCCAGCGAGGTGATTCCGTGTGCATCGGCCGTCTTCTTGTCAATGAAATATCCTTGCATCGCCCCAGTGTAGAGTGGCCCTGCGGCGAGCATTTTTTCATCGCCGCCCGCTTGCTTGAAGAATTGATCTGTAAGAGGTCTCCAGAAAACCGCACTATAGTCGGCGTCGCCTTGGGCGACGGCCATATGGATGGTCGGATAGGTTCCCGTCAACATCTCACCATTCTCGTAACCAAGCTCGGCCAAACCCGTCTCAATTATATCGTATATGATCTGTGCACCTATATCTCCGGTGCCCATTGGCCGGACAGTCTCTGCTTGAGCAACCGGCGCGGCAGACATCAGAATTGCCGTCGCCAAGAGCAGTATTGAACGCATTGGTATTCCTCCCTTGTTTGAATATTTCTCAGCTATGACCCGCACTCTGCGAAGCCATCCAATGGGACCCCGTTCCCAAAGATCCTTGTTCCCACGATCACGACGCGTAAAACCGAAGCCTTGCGTGACACGGTCGACCGTGATCGCCATCAATACAATGCTGAGGCCGCCGACGATTGCGCGGCCGAGCTCAAGCTGACTTATGCCGAGCAATACCACGCGCCCGAGACCCGCCACCGAAATCATCGAAGCCACAACGCTCATCCCCAGCGATGCCATCACTGTCTGATTTACCCCGGCCATGATGGTGGGACGGGCAAGCGGTAGGTCGATGGACCACAACCGCATCATTGGCGAAACACCGAAGGCGTTTGCAGCTTCGACAAGTTGAGGGTCTAGCTCCCGCAGGCCCAAGTTGGTTAGCCGAACGAGCGGTGGCATGCCGTATAAGGCGGTGACGATTACGCCAGGCACGTTGCCGACCCCGAAAAGGAGAATCACCGGAACGAGATAGGTGAACGAGGGGATCGTCTGCATGAAATCGAGGCTCGGCCGCACGACCTTCCACAGTCTTTCTGAACGCGAGCAGAGTATTCCCAACGGCAATCCAACTATGGTGGCGAGAAGCACGGCAGTAATAACCACCGCTAGCGTTGTCATCGCCTCATCCCAGACCCCGAGGAACCCGACTGCCATCATCGCACAAATAGTTGTTGCAGCCACCCGCAGGCTCACGAATTGCCATGCAAACAGGGCAAGGGTTAGGATTACAAGTGTCTGGGGTGCCCTGCGCAACCCATGCTCTGTCAGATCGAGCCCCCACGCGACAGGCACCTTGGCTACCTGGAAAACTCCTCGGAAATTCGACGTGAACCAACGCATGAAGTCATTGGCCATATCGGCGAGCGGCAGGTGAATTGACGTAAAAGGGTCCATGAAAGCCGACGCATCCATCAAGCGCTCCCCCGCGCGAGCCGCGGACGCGCCACGCCCAGCGCCTGTACATATCGATCCACCAGTATCGCGGTTAACACGATTCCCAATCCACCGACGGTCGCACGGCCAAAATCGAGTCGCCCGATTCCCTCGAGAACTACCCGCCCGAGCCCCGCTACCGAGATCATCGAGGCTACGACGGCCATGGACAACGACATAAGGACGGTTTGATTCAGCCCCGCAAGAATGGTGGGCCGCGCGAGTCGCAGTTGGATATCGTAGAGCACTCGCAGCTCACTTGCTCCGAACGCCCGTGCGGCCTCCACCAAGTCTGCTCGTGCTTGCCGTATGCCGAGGTTGGTAAGTCTAATTAGCGGCGCGGTGGCATAAAAACACGTTACAATCACACCAGGCACGTCACCTATTCCAAATAGCATCACTATAGGCACTAAGTAGACGAAAGACGGCGTCGTCTGCATCAGATCAAGGATTGGGCGCATAACCCGATCCAGAGTCTCACTGCGCGCAGCAAGAATGCCGAGCGGCAGGCCGATGACGATGCAGATCGCCACAGCGGCGAGAGCAATAGCAAGCGTCGTCATCGCGGCATCCCAAAGCCCGATCAGCCCCACGCCCACGAGGCAGACGAAACCCAAAGCAGCGAGCCTCACCCCGCCAAGCAGGTATCCTGCGACCGTTACAGCCACGATGCCAATACTGGGCGGCATTGCTAGCAAAAGATCGCGAATTGCTTCGAGAACCGCATGTATGGGAATTTTGGCAGCGATTAGTGTGTCCCGACTCCCGTCTACTATAGTAGCGATGAAATTCTCTGCCCAATCGCCGAAAGGTATTGTGAAATGATCGAAGGGGTTGAGGAACTTATCCATGACTGGAGCCTCGGTTCAGGTCACCTTGAAGCGCAGTAATCACTTCCGCGACGCCTACTCGGCCAACCACCTCATCTCCATTCTTGACTACTACATAGGGAGCGCCCTCCGTCAGCATCGCGAGCAGTTCGGGCAGTGGAGTCCGGGGACCGCATATTGGCATGTCGCCAGCTACTTCGCCTTGTCGCAAAATCTCCGAGGCCGAAAGGAACCTCAGGGTGGATATTGAACTCACAAAACGAGAAACATAATCGGTTTCCGGGCGCAACACGATGTCCTCGGGAGTGCCAATCTGCTCAATGCGACCGTCTTTCATGATCGCAATGCGGTCGCCGACGCGCATAGCCTCTTCTAAGTCATGTGTAATGAAGACCGTGGTTTTTGCGTTCTCTTGCGACAGGCGCAGGAACTCATTCTGAAGGTCGCGCCGGATCAGTGGGTCCAGCGCGCTGAAAGGCTCGTCCATAAGAAGAATTTCGGGATCAGCCGCCATGGCTCGAGCCAGGCCTACACGCTGTTGCATTCCACCCGAGAGCTCATCGGGATAGCGTTGTCCCCAGCCTGACAGCCCGACGCGCGAAAGAGCCTCTTGTGCTGCGGCCCCCGCAGTTGCGATGTCCTTTCCTTGTACCTCCATGGGGAAGGATACGTTCTGAGCGATCGATTTGTGTGGCCAGAGAGCAACATGCTGGAAGACCATACCGATCTTGCGGGCGCGTAGTTCTCGCAGCGCCCTGTGCGTGAGGGACATCACATCCTGCCCCAACACGATGACCTGCCCAGCGGTTGGTTCAATTAGCCGGTTGATGTGACGGACAACTGTGGACTTTCCGGAACCGGACAGTCCCATTATGCAGAATATCTCTCGTTCCAGGACCGTAAAGCTCGCGTCAGCAACTCCGATCACGCAGCCAAACCTTTCGAGAGCTTCGTCCTTGCAGACGTTTGCAGTCTGCACGGCCTTCAAAGCTTCGGCGGAGCGCCCTCCAAAAATCTTCCAAAGATTTCGGCACTCAATTGTTTTGGTGCTGGGCACGTCCGGCGTGCGAATAACCGAAAACCTCCCGATCTTTTTATCTAGCGTGCGCGTAAGCAAAAAAACCCCCGGCTCGTGGATGCATAGCAACGCTCGCATACCAAGTCGCCGGTTCCAACTCCAAAGAAAGTGGCGCCGCGCGTAACTATAGGTTACGCTGATTTGGAAAATCGCGGCTTGCGACCCAATGTCCTGTGCCTCAAAGGCGCTAAGCCGCGACAGCTGAGCCTATCGTCCCTTAAGAGAAGGACGCCCTATTCATCGGGCTTCTGCGCCTGCACATCGCCAATTTGATCAAGCCATTCGGTCATGCCGAGCTGGCCGATGCGCTCTTCCTGATCACACACCAGCCATTCACGCGGAGGTTCCAAGAAGACCTCGGGCGCGCCAGGACGCAGCTGGATGCGGCTCCATTAAAGGAGCAGGAGAAGGCCACTGCCATGTGGCGGGCTGATCGGTGGAATCATCGCGCATGCGGGTCCGATCACCGACGCTGACGTCGTGGCCGCCGACCAGGAGGCGCTCGCCCGTTTCAATGTCCATGTCTTCGTTGGGGTCGAGCGCACCTCATTCGTGTGGTCGCCACCGCGACGCGCAGGCTGGGAGTCCGCACTTTGCAGATGAACTGCGTTAGCCCGAGATCTCCACTCTGTCGCCGAATGATGGACTAAGACAAAGTCGGCTAAATGCAGGCGCAGTTTGTTTCTCACAATTGAAGCGACTGACAGTCGCATCCTTGATGGTGTGGTTCATGCGTTCGATTGGCGTTGGTCCATGGGGCGTGGCCTTGGTCTTGCTGTGGTCAATGTCCTTCCTGCCACAGGTGTTTTCGAAGGATGCGCCCGCAACAGCTCGCCGTTTGCCACTGGAGCGGGGTTATCTAGGGGCATCGCACTTCCCAAAAGAATGTCTGGTCACAGACACACTTAGGGATAGCAACCAAGGTTATCGGATCAGACCCGATCATCACCTCGGTCGTTATGTGGCTCCGCTTCGCTTTTGTTTCTAGATAATGACAAGACATAAAAAGCGTTGTCAAGCGAAGTGAGGATTTGACCCCTCCTATTGCCTCACCGGACCGCAAGATCGACTGGCACGGGAAGGCGTTCAGCGATGAAAGGCTTCGCGGCGTTCGCGGCGAGATGCTGATCCTGCGTGCCCCGGACATCTCGCTGTCGCGCCCGGTCAGGCTGCAGCACCCGCGTTTACCGCTCTATCTGCCGCCGCGGGCCGACCACCATTTCATGGCGGGTGCAACGGTGGTCGAGAGCCTGTCCACGGAGCCGGTCACGGTACGGGCGATGATGGAACTCCTGAACGCCGCCTATTCGGTTCATCCCGCCTTCGGCGAGGCCGCGATCGTTGAGACGGGCGTCGGCATTCGCCCGGCGTTTTCCGACAACCTGCCGCGCGTCGAAGCGCATGGCAGGACCGTCGCGATCAACGGGCTCTATCGCCATGGTTTCCTTCTGGCCCCCGCCATGGCGCGCCGGGCGGCCGACCTTGTTTTCGATGCTGACAAACCGGTGGAACTTGCTGATGATACTGACGGTCAACGGCGAAGCGCATGAGATCGCCGCCGCCACCCTTGGCGGAGCTCTCGCGGCGCTTGACTACGAAGGCAACTGGCTTGCAACGGCCGTGAACAGCGACCTTGTGCACGCGACTGAGCGAGCGCTGTTCCAGCTGAAGGACGGCGACCGGATCGAAATTCTCTCACCCATGCAAGGAGGTTAGTAACGGTGATCGAGCTTTACGGAACCAAGCTTCCGTCGCGCCTGCTTCTCGGCACCGCACAGTACCCCTCGCCCGCCATTCTTGCCTATGCGGTCAAGGCATCCTGCGCGTCCGCGGTGACCGTCCCATTGCGCCGCGAAATGGCCGGCGGCAAGGGTGGCGAGAAATTCTGGTCGCTCATCCAATCGCTGCGGCTGCATGGCCTGCCCAACACCGACGGTTGTCACTCCGTCAAGGAAGCCGTCACGACCGCAAAGATGGCGCGCGAGGTCTTCGGCACGAACTGGATCAAGCTCGAGGTGATCGGCAATCACGACACGCTGCAGCCTGACGTCTTCGGCTTTGTCGAGGCCGCGCGAATCCTGTGCGACGACGGTTTTTCTGTATTTCCTTATACGACGGACGATCTCGTCGTCGCCGAGCGATTGCTGGAAGCCGGATGCAAGGTGCTCATGCCCTGGTGCGCGCCGATCGGTTCCGCGCTCGGGCCGATAAATGTCATCGCGCTCCGTTCGATGCGCGGCCATTTCCCGGATGTCCCGCTGATCGTGGATGCGCGCATCGGCCGCCCATCCCACGCGGCGCTCGTGATGGAACTCGGCTTCGACGCGGTGCTGCTCAACACGGCGGTGGCCAAGGCCGCCAATCCGGTCGGCATGGCGCGCGAGTTCGGCAAGGCAGTCAATGCCGGCCGTGAGGCCTATCGCTCGGGAATGATCGAACCGCGCGAGGTCGCGGTGCCATCGACGCCGACCATCGGCAGGGCGGTTTTCTCGTGAAGCTCGATCCCTTCTACCTGATCGATAGCGCTGCCTGGATCGAACGGCTGGTCCCGCTGGGCGTGAAGCTGGTGCAGCTTCGCATCAAGACCATGGATGAGGCCGGGTTGCGCACCGAAATCCAGAAGGCGAAGGCCTTATGCGTCGAGCATCAATGCCAGCCCATCATCAATGACTTCTGGCGGCTGGCGGTCGAGGAGGACTGCGATTTCATTCATCTCGGACAGGAAGATCTGCAAGCGGCGGACCTTACCCGGATAAGGGCTGCAGGTCTCCGTCTCGGCCTCAGCACGCACGACCATCTAGAACTCGAAACAGCCCTTGCCGCCAGACCGGACTATATCGCGCTCGGCCCAGTCTATCCGACCATCCTGAAGCAGATGAAATGGGCGCCGCAGGAGCTCGAACGGCTTGGCGAATGGAGGCGCCGGATCGCGTCGACACCTCTGGTCGCGATTGGCGGCCTCAACCCCGACCGGCTCGAGGGCGCTACCGCGGCGCTGTCCGCACCGGCACCGCAGACGTGGCGAGACCATTTCGCCGCCGTCTAACGACATGTGTATGCTGGTGATCAAGCAGCCGATTGGCGTGGTCGGCGCGATTACCCCTTGGAATTTTCCCGCCTCAATGTCGCGCGCAAGATTTCGCCGGCGCTTGCCGCCGGCTGCGTGATTATTCTAAAACCCGCGGAGCAAACACCGCTTGTCGCCGGTGCTATGTTCACGCTCGCCCGGATGGCAGGTTTTCCCGATGCGTTCAAAACTTGATCTACGCATCGGAAGGCGATGCGGTTGGGCGTGAACTTTGCTCGAACCCGAAGGTTCAAGATCAGCTTCATGGGTCGACCGAGGGTCGGGCGGCTGCTCATGATCAGTGTTCGGACCAGGTCAAAAGAACCAGCTTCGAACTTGGTGGCAACGCTCCTTTCATCGTTTTTGATGATCCAGATGTCGATGCTGCCGTCGATGGTGCGGTACAGGCGAAGTTTCGGAATGCCGGTCAGACCTGCGTTTCAGCCAATCGGCTTTACGTGCAGTCCAGCGTGATAATGAATTCGCCGAAAAATTCACCAAACGTGGCCGTGCATTACGTGTCGTGATGGTTTTGACCCAGACGTTGCGATCGGCCCTCTGATCGACACCTGCGCGCTTGCAAAGATTGAAGATCATGTTAAGCGATGCCGTGCGGCAGGGTGGGAAGATCCGTTGCGGGTGGCAACCGTATCGGCGAATCGGGAACGTTCTTCGAGCCCACGGTGATCACGGAGGTCGAAAGGACAATGCCGGTTGCTCAGGAAGAAACCTTCGGCCCGCTGGCTCCCGTAATCCCTTCAACGATCCCGACCAGTGGTGCGCGAGGCGAATGACACCATTTACGGTCTTGCAGCCTACTTCTACGCTTCCCGCAGCGTCCGCGTCCCATCGACAGCCACGACGCTGGATCTACCCTTGGGACAGCTTCTCGTCGCCCCCGCCATGCTAATACCATGGATGTCGATCTTCTTACCACACGAGTGATTAGGAACGCACCGATCCACAGAATATTTAATTGGTATCTGCGGCTGTTGTCGCGCCAAAATGCAAATGCAAATGCAAAATGCAAAATGCGCCAGGCGCGAGGCAACTCGTACCCGTGCCCAACAGTCTTTTCTCATCCTCCAAGGTGATGACATGATGGATAGGTGCGATCACCCGCAATCTTGACCAAGCGCGGTGATCAACTCGTCGGCTGCAGTGGCGCCCCTCGCCTGCTGCTCCCGTGCTGACGGGCCAGGCCGTCACATTAGGACGCCGGGCATGTGTGTCCGAGCAGCCGGTGGATGAACCGCACAGCAAGTTCTCCGTTTTTAACAGGCCGGCAGCGGCAAGTTCTGCTTGCCTTGCCGACGGACGAACCAACGATTATGGCGTACTGGTCAAAGCCGCCGGCGACTATGGCCAATGACATGTTGCCCGACTTCAGGAGAAAAACAGACGAACCATATGCAAATCGATTCCCAAGACAAGGATCGAGACTTATGCTTTCGTTAGATCAAAGTTAGCGAAAGGATCCTTGCCCTTTACTTCATGTGCGTGCAAAAAGGGGCCTTGCTGTCGTCCCAAATCGAAGACACCCAATCCTCCCTCTCCGACCTGCTGCTATTTGAGGCCAGATGAATTGCCTCTGGTACCTTTGAACGACATCGAGTAGGTTTTTAACTAAACTACATCGGGCTCTTGAAGACGGCCTCCATCGCATGCGGGGCGGATTTCTGGCTTCGCTCCGACTGATCCGCGAGATCCACGGCGTCCTTTTCAAGGCTGCCGCGCACCGCTGGCACCTAGAAAAGTGGCTTCAGAAGGGCATTGTCGTTGGCACTTTGTTGGGTTCTTTCTCACCTATGGTGAGATGTGCTTTGAAGCCTCGGTCGCCGGGCTTGCGAGACATCGAGATCGTGTCACTGGGAGTGGTGTAGCTGACGGCATTGGTCGCCGCGCTCTCCGGCAAGTGCGGGAATGATCAGCGCGCCACTGCCGGCAGGCTGATGAGCGGATCATCGCTCATCTGGCTAATGGTCTCAAGAATCATGTAGCGCGCCCGCTGCACAGCCCATTCATCGTTCTGTTCTAGGAGCAATGCGCCGACAAGTCGGACGATGGCGTCCTCGTTGGGGAGCATGTCGATGACCTCGGTGCGCCGCTTGATCTCGCCATTGAGCCGTTCGATCGGGTTTGTGCTGTGCAACTTGGTCCGATGCTCCCTGGGGAAGCTCATGTAGGCGAGCACGTCGTGTTCGGCATCGTCCATGATGGCGGCGAGCTTCGGCACCTTGGGCCGGACCTGATCGGCAACGGCACGCCACTGCACGCTTGCGGCTTCCGCCGTCTCCTGGGCGAAGGCTGTGGCGATGAAGGCCGAGACGACGCGGCGGCCGCTCTTGCCGGCATGCGCCAGCACGTTGCGGACGAAATGAACGCGACAGCGTTGCCAGGTGGCGTTGAGCACCTTGGAGCCGCCGCTTTGATGCCTTCCTGGGCGTCGGAGATGACCAACTTGACGCCGCGCAGGCCGCGGCGCGTCAGCTTGGGCAGGAATTCCGTCCAGATCGGCTCGGCCTCGGACGTGCCGACCTCCATGCCGAGCACCTCGCGCCGGCCGTCCGCATTGACGCCGATCGCGATGATGACGGCGACCGAGACGATGCGCCCGCCACGGCGCACCTTCAGGTAGGTGGCATCCACCCAAAGGTATGGCCAGTCACCCTCGATCGGCCGCTCGAGGAAGGCTTTCACCTTGCCGTCGATCTCCTCGCACAGCCGTGACACCTGGCTCCTGGACTTCATGCCCATGGCTTTGACCAGGTCGTCGACCGAGCGCGTCGAAATACCCTGGATATAAGCTTCTTGGATTACCGCCGTCAGCGCCTTCTCGGCCATGCGCCGCGGCTCCAGGAAGCTCGGAAAGTAGGAGCCCTTCCTGAGCTTCGGGATGCGCAGCTCGACGGTGCCGGCCCGCGTCTCCCAGTTCCTATCGCGATAGCCAATGCGCTGGACAAGCCGCAGCGGGTTCTTCTCGCCATGGGCCGCGCCGGTCGCCGCGCCCACTTCCATCTCCATCAGCCGCTCGGCGGCAAAGCCGATCATCTCGCGCAGGATATCGGCGTCGGGCGTCTTCTCCACGAGCCCGCGCAGGTCCATCATGTCGTTGGTCATCGATGCTTCCTTCGAATCAGGTCGTGTCAGCAACCCAACCCTACCGAAGAACGTCGATGACCACCGCTACGCCGCTCGCTGGCTGCGGCGCTTCTGAGGGCGCGCTCGCGAGCGGCTTCTCCACCGTCGAGCTACACCACTCGGCGGGACACGACCGACGTCGACGGTGCACTCTGCCAGCGCCGATGCGGCTGAATTTGAAGGACATTGGGACCGGCGTGCATGCGGCTTAACATCCCGTGCGCTTTCCATGTTGGCAATGGATGATTGTTCGTGGCTAGACTTGCTCGGCTGATGTTGCCGCTAAATATGCCAAGCGCATCAGCACGCGGTCATCCTGTCAGAAAAGGCTCGCTATGGCTACTGGAACGGCAAAATGGTTCAATTCGCAAAAGGGTTTTTGGTTTCATTCGGCCTGATCAGGGCGGCCCGGATGTGTTCGTGCATATTTCCGCCCTCGAGCGCTCCGGCTTACGGGGCCTAAATGATGGTCAAAAGGTCAGCTACGAATTGGTGCAGGACAAACGTTCAGGAAAAACGTCCGCCGGTGAACTTCGGGTGATCTGATCAGAGGACTGACCGCTACGCGGCCGTCGGTCCTTATGTTTTCTCCATTGTCGAGCGGAGAAGAGCCTGCATGTGCTCTGGCAGGTCGAGCTCGCCGCGCTCCTGGATCCCCAAAAGATATCGGGCCTTTGTCAGGCGGTCGGCTTCCCGGACCGCAGGACGCAGATAGCCAGCAGCGTCCTTTCCTCTGCCCGGCCGGCACTATCATGGTCGCGTCTGCTGCCGTCGACGGCCATACCGAACGCCGCGTATGCTGCCTTGTGCGCTTAATCAGCGCACGCAATTCGTTGGACGGTCCTCGGTCTCGGCGCGGCGGCTCTTTGGCGAGAGCCGTTGCCGCAACCGTTGAGGCGACCGCGCCGCTGGAGTGGAAAATCAAGGCGCGGCGGTTGATCCTGGACGTGGTGAACTCTCCTCTTCAACTTCATGGCAGACCGGTCTCGTAACGTGCGGGCACCTTAGCACGACGGTCGGCGCATTCATGTCAGGATGGATGGCGGAGTGGCGGCTCTGTACCAGACATGGCCGGTGCGGTGCGGAGCGTGCCAACACGACGCCGGCGAGCCTGATCCGGCAGGTAGCCGGGACCGGCGCCAACACCGCCATCCTAGTCGAGCGGATGATGCGCGACCGTCCCCATCCCGAGCAGGGATACCGCTCCGCGTTTGGCATCCTCTCGCTGGCCCGTCGCTACGAGCGGGATCGGCTCGAGGCAGCCTGCGCGCGGGCACTGACCATCAATGCGATCACCTACTCCTCCGTCAACGCCATCCTGCTTGTCGGCACGCATGGCGGCTTCACGATCGAGCATCAGGCCAAGCCACTCGTCGCGACTGAGATCGTCGGCGTTGCTCTGGTCGGCAAGGTCCCGATAGGCGGCGGCCATTCCGCCAAGGCCGAGAGCCTGCATCTGGTCGAGGGTTGGGTGTGTCAGCATGGTTGGTTTCCTTCCTTCATTGATAATAGGAGCCGCCGCGGATGTTGGTGTACGATTGGCGTGGGCTTGACCGGCTCGGCCGCGGGCGGCACGCGGTCGAGGCCGCGTCTGACCAACCGTCTCGCCGTTGCCAGCATGCGCCTTGCCGACGCCTGCATCGAGAACATCGACTTCGCCGCACATGGCGGGCTCGACCGGCGCAATACGCTGTCTCTGGCCCAGGGCGCCCGGCTGAAGGCGCATGAGAACCTCATGATCACCGGGCAGACCGGCACCGGAAAGACCTGGCTGGCCTGCGCCTTCGGACGTCAGGCCGCCCGGCTCGATCATTCCGTGCTCTACCTGCGCATGCCACGTCTGTTCGAGGATCTCGCTCTGGCGCGTCTCGACGGCCGCTTTCCCCGTCTCATCGACAAGCTGGCTCGGGTGCAACTGCTCATCCTTGACGACTGGGGCACCCACAGCCTGACCGACCAGCAGCGTCTCGATCTGCTGGAAATCTTCAAGGAACGCTATCGCCGGAAATCGACCCTGATCACCGCGCAACCGCCAATCGCCCAGTGGCACGCCATGATCGGCGAACCGACAAATGGCCGACGCCATTCTCGACCGGATCATCCACAACGCCCATCGCATCACCCTCGAAGGCGACAGCATGAGAAAGCAAAAAACACCGCCGCCCTTGACCGGCGCCGAAAACGGCGAAATCAATCGCAAATGGCTTCAACCAAGCAACCGAGCGCCGACCCCATCCTGCTGTCCGCGAATTAGTGAAACTGCTGTCCGCGATTTAGCGGAACGACTGTCCCGTTTTTGCGAAATGCGCATCAACAGCAGCAATCGTTCAAAACGAAGCGTCATCCGCAAACCGGTGCACCAAAATGCCGCGTCAGCGGCTTCGTTGAATCCTACGATTCTCTCAAGACATGAAACGCTCTAGACTAGCTGTTTAGTCGAGTAGCGGAGAGGAATTTCACCTCTCCGCGCTCACGAAACCGGACATGACACTCTCGCGTCATCCGGCTTCTATTTTCCAGCCGTTGGTCGGACACCTATCTTCCACAAATACAGGATGTCCGGATCCCGCTTAGCGAGCCGTCCAAGCCAGTATGTCGCAGCAGTTTTCGGGTGCTTGAACCTTTTATATTTCCTTCTCACCCACTGGGCGAGTACCTCATTCACGTGTTGCAGAACGTTGACGCATTCTGAGCGATAGTATCGCCCGTAATAGTTCAACCATCCTCGCACCACGGGGTCGATCAGTTTTGCAAGATCTTCGAGCCATTGAGCGTTTCCGGTCAGATCAGTCCGCCATTTGCGGATAGTTTGCCGGATGCCCTTGGCCGCCTTGTTGCTGATAGCAGGCAGAAAGTTCGTGAACCTTTTGCCATTTCGGCCTCTGGCTTCACGTGGCTGGAATGTGTAGCCGAGAAAGTCGAACGAGATATGCTCGTAATCTTCCCTACGATTGCTGTCCTTGCAGTAAACGATCCTTGTTTTCTCCGGATGGAGTTCAAGACCACATTCAGCAAGACGCCCTCGTATTGCCTCCACCACGATTTGGGCTTCACGCTCTGTTCTACAGTGGACAATCGCGTCATCCGCATATCTTTCGAAACACAGAAGAGGGAATGTTCTCTGCATCCACAGGTCGAATGCATAGTGCAGAATCAAGTTGGCGATCACCGGAGAGACCACAGAACCCTGAGGGGTTCCGCATGTTCTCCCTATGAGAGTACCGTCTTTT
Source organism: Mesorhizobium sp. M0060 (assembly GCF_040323155.1). NCBI lineage: Bacteria > Pseudomonadati > Pseudomonadota > Alphaproteobacteria > Hyphomicrobiales > Phyllobacteriaceae > Mesorhizobium > Mesorhizobium sp. M0060. Next base: position 2,542 of record NZ_JAMYUP010000078.1, on the reverse strand, counting down.
TGCTCCATTGGGCCAACAGCCACCGCTTTACATAAAGACGGACCCAGCTCAGTTTCGTATGGTGAGCAACGACTTTTTCGATCAGGTTCCATGGAATTGAGTCGAAGAAAGACTTAATATCCAGATCGATAACCCAGTCGAACTTCCAGCAGCGTTGTCGCGCTTTCCCCACCGCATCAAGCGCCGAACGGTCGGGACGATAGCCGTAGGAGTCAGAGTGGAAAATTGGCTCCACCTCCGGCTCCAGAACCATCTTGACGACCGTCTGCGCCACACGATCGGCGATGGTGCTGATGCCCAAAGGGCGTATCCCTCCATTCGCGTTGGGGATTTCCACGAGACGAACAGGCGAAGGAAAGTACGCTCCTGAAGACATACGATTCCAGACCTTGTAGAGGTTCCTCTTCAGGTCTTTTTCGAACATCTCGATGGAGACGCCATCCACACCCGCCGCACCGTGGTTCGCTTTCACCTGTTTCCAGGCTTCCAGAACGAGGTGTTTGGAAATCTGATACGGCTTTGCCTCAGTCATCGGCTCCTCCCGTTTCCGGTTGACCTCTGACCTTGGCTGGAAAAATCGGGTCCCTTCGCTCCGCCCGCATTACCGGGTTTCATCACTACTACGAACCCGTCCGCCCCTATGTCACGCATCGGTACTCTGCCCTCGACGGGGCTGCCGTCTCCGGGTTCTCCCTTGGCATCGTGACACAGGTTCCCACGTTCCGCACAAGAGCCTGTCACGGGCTCGCGCCGCCTTTGTACCGGTTGCCGCCCGGCCAATATGCAGGCACCCGCCGGGCTTATCCCAGAGATCCCATCCATCTCTGGTTTCGACAACTTCTGTCCGAATTTTCGATACGTCATCAGCGGTTCACTCGCGTTCGCCTTCCCGCAACTTACCTGCCGGGCTCGTGACCCGACTTTTCCACAACGCTCACCACCCCGGCCGTTGTGCCGACGCAGCTTGTGGCGGTTTGGACCCTGATCCTGCAATCCGAGCCCGAGGGACCTGCCCTCATCTCTCGTGCAGCATAGCTGCTGCGAAGCGATCCTACATTCTGATCTCCTTGCTTTGCTTTCGTGGCACACGATGGGGTATTCGGCTTGAGCCCTGTCTGCGACGGCAATGGTGAGGGATGCAGCGTTTCGAGCTGATGATAGCGTGAGAGTGTCGCCTCACAAGCATCAGGAAAGGAAGGCTGCATGAAGCATTACGCTGGACTGGACGTCTCTCTCAAAGAGACTTCGATCTGCATCGTGGACGAAACGGGTTCGATCTGCCGGGAGCTGAAGGTGCCCAGCCACCCGGAAGACCTTGCTCGGGCGCTCCAGGCCTCCGCATGGCAACTGGTCCGAATCGGGCTGGAAGCTGGACCGTTGTCACAGTGGCTGTTCAGCGGATTGGCCGGAGCAGGCTTGCCCGTAGTCTGCATCGAGACCCGCCACACGAAGGCGTTCCTCAAGGCGCAGGTGAACAAGACCGACCGCAACGATGCGCGCGGCATCGCCCAGATGATGCGGGTCAACCTGTTCCGGCCAGTGCACGTCAAGACAGTAAGGAGCCAGCAGCGCCGAGCCCTGCTCACCGCTCGAAAGCTGCTGCAGGAGAAGGCCATCGCGATCGAGAACGACATCCGCGGCTTGCGGCGTAACTTCGGCCTCAAGGTGGGCATCACCGGTAAGGTGGGATTTGAGTTCCGGGTACGGGAACTTGCTGACGGTATGCCAGAGCTGGCGGACATCACCGCATCCCTGCTCGCCGCCAGGCAGAAGCTGCGGGAGGAGCTGTCCCGGCTTCATCGGAAAGTGCTTGAGATTGTCAAGGACGATAACAACTGCCGGCGCCTGATGACGGTTCCGGGTGTCGGGCCTGTCGTTGCCTTGGGGTTCGCCAGTACCATCGATATCCCGGCCCGCTTCCGCAACTCGAAGGCTGTCGGAGCTGCTTTGGGATTGACGCCGGTGCTCAAGGAATCTGGAGAGAGCAAGCGCGTCGGCTGCGTTTCGCTCTGCGGGGATGGGATGATGCGAACGTTGCTCTATGAGGCGGCACAAGTCATGCTCACCCGTGTGAAGAGGTGGTCCTGGCTGAAAGCTTGGGCGACGAACATCGCTAAGCGAGGCAGTCTGCGCAAGGCTGTCGTTGCCCCCCGGCTGTGGGGTCGGCGTGATACAAGATTCCACCTCCGGTGGATAGGAGTCCTTCGCGGGACGACGAGTGAAGCAAGGGCGTGCCGGGACTTGGTCGGGCGTGGCAGCACCTCCAGACCGCTGTTTAGATTGCTCGCTTCATTCTCCTGATCCCATGCTGGGAGGGCTTACGAGCCGATCCCGAAGAGAAGCAAGGCCTCGCGAAGGTCAACCAACATCGGTGTGACGAACAGCTTAGGTGTGATGAACAGCTCAGAAGACGCTTGACTTCAAATGGCCGAATAGAGAAGTCCCGGCGTTTGATGGGTGGGATCGAGTCGGAACCGTTCGGGCTCTTTTGCCCAAATTTTGCAGATGAACTCATAGGGTGTGAGACCCTTGAGGGTCTTGA
>NZ_JAMYUP010000077.1:0-23843 GCF_040323155.1 Mesorhizobium sp. M0060 | reverse complement strand
CGGACCGCCTCTGTCGTCGTGGCGCGGCCGTGTAGAATCTGTCCCATAGCGCGTCCTTTGATTCGGACGACAATGGTGCGCCATTAAAACCTGAGATCAAACAATTAGGCGCCGGCTTCAGTTTACGGCTGCGGCATGGCGGCCGATTGCCGAGCCGAGAGCGCGGCGTTAAAGGAAGACATGTTGGAACGAGGCGAAGAGGCCCGGTTGGCAGGCGGCGCGGAGCGAAAAGCATGAGCGTGCATGCGCTTTATGTGACCACCGCGTATGCGATCACGGCCGTGGTGCTGGCCGGGCTGATCGGCTGGATCCTGCTCGACCAGCGCGGCCGCAAGCGAGAGCTCGCCGAGCTGGAGGCGTCCGGCGTGCGCCGGCGCTCCGATAAGGCAGCAAAATCATGAGCACGGAAACGGAAACACCGGCGCGCCGCCGCCTGATCGTGCTGGTGCCGCTGCTGGTCTTTCTCGGGCTGGCGGGATTGTTCCTGGCGCAGCTTTTGTCCGGGCGCGACGTTTCGGAGGTGCCGTCGGCGCTGATCGGCCTGCCAGCGCCGCAGACCAACCTCCCGCCGCTCGAGGGAACCAATTTGCCGGGCCTCGATTCGAAACAGTTCGCCGGCAAGGTGACGCTGGTCAACGTCTTCGCATCCTGGTGCGCGCCGTGCCGGGAAGAACATCCGGTGCTGCTGGCGCTGTCGCAGGACAGACGCTTCGTCATGGCCGCGCTGAACTACAAGGATCAGCCGGAAAACGCCCGTCGGTTCCTCGGCGATTTAGGCAATCCGTTTCAGGCGATCGGCGTCGACGCGGCCGGCCGCGCGGCGATCGACTGGGGCGTCTACGGCGTGCCGGAAACCTTCGTCGTCGGCAAAGACGGCAAGATCGCCTATAAGCATGTCGGACCGCTGACGCCGGACTCGGCGCAGACGCTGCTTTTGCCGGAGATCGAGAAGGCGCTGACGGCGCGTTGATATTCAGGTGATGCCGGCCTGCAAATGGCGGTTTCCTGCGCTTCCGATGCTCGCGTACCCAAAGTACGCTCCGCTCCGGTTCTCGGAATCCACCATTTTTCGACTCGGCCTGACCTGAATCTCAACGCGCCGAGGCGCGGCCGAGTTACTCGACCGAAGATTCAGCCGTAGATCTGCTTGTGGATCTGGTAGAGCATTTCGCTGCGGTCGGCGCGCATGTCGGCGAGGTCGCGGCTGGTGAAGCTGTCGATTTCGGCGACGAGGCGGTTGTAATGCCGGCGCTTGGCGATGCTGGCGCGAGCGCGGCTCATGAGGCTGTCGATGATCATAGCGAGTTTCCTTTTGCGCCGCATTTTGCGGCCGTTTGTTCCTCCCTTGATCGATACGGAGCATGACATAGTTATGGTGCGTTGCAAAAATAAGATGTTGCAATGCACCATTGCGCTGGGCGCATAGCCGGTTAACGGGATGCGACCTGCCGTCCGGGCCAGCATCCGCTCCCATAAAGCTTCTAACGCATCATCGATCTTGCCATATCGATCGCAGGCTGGCTTGATCGTGCCTCGCCAGCGACTGAATACCGGGAGGAACCATGGCCGCCGAATTCTACGAAGTTCTCGATCCGCGCTTTGCGCGGCTGTTCAACGGCAATGCACAGGTGGACAGGCTGTTTACCGGCTGCCGCTGGGCGGAGGGGCCGGCCTGGTTTGCGGCCGGGCGCTATGTCGTCTGGTCCGACATCCCGAACAATCGCATGCTGCGCTACGACGAGACCGACGGCGGCGTCAGCGTGTTCCGTCAGCCGTCGGGCAATTCCAACGGCAACACCGTCGACCGGCAAGGCCGGCTGGTCACTTGCGAGCATTCCGGCCGCCGCGTCAGCCGCACCGAGCATGACGGCTCGGTCATCACCATCGCCGACAAATGGCGCGGCAAGCGGCTGAACTCGCCCAATGACGCGGTGGTCAAGTCCGATGGCTCGATCTGGTTCACCGACCCGAGCTACGGCATCGATACCGATTACGAGGGCGACAAGGCCGAAAGCGAGATCGGCGCCTGCCATGTCTACCGGGTCGATCCCGGCACCGGCGAGACCGAGGCCGTCATTACCGACATGGTCAGGCCCAACGGGCTCGCCTTCTCGCTTGACGAGAGCAAGCTCTATGTCGCCGATACCGGCCGCACGCATGGTGCGCAAAACCCGGCGCACATCCGGGTGTTCAATGTCGGCCAAGGTGGCAAGACGGTGTCCGGCGAGAAGGTCTTTGCCGACTGCACCGCCGGCCTGTTTGACGGTTTCAGGCTGGATGCGGACGGGCGCATCTGGACCAGTGCCGCTGACGGCGTCCATTGCTATGATCCCGACGGGACGCTGATCGGCAAGGTCAAGGTGCCGGAAGTCGTCGCCAATTGCGTGTTCGGCGGCAACAAGCTGAACTGCCTCTACATCGCCGGCACGACCTCGCTCTACATGGTCCGGCTGATGGTCAACGGCGCCAGAACCTATTGAGCTGACAATATCCAGGGAGGGACGCCATGCCGTTTGTGAACATCCGCATCGTCAAGGAAGCGATTGCCGCCGACCCGGCCGGCAAGAAGGCAGCGATCGCTGCCCAGGTGACCGAGGCGATCGTCGGCGCCACCGGCCTGACCAACAATGACGTCTGGGTGGTCTTCGAAGAGGTCAATGCACGCGATTGGTTTGTTGGCAAGACCGATGTCGAGACGCTGCGCGGCAAGGGCTAATCCCGCGGCACTGCAGATGGCCGCAGCCCCTAGCTTCGTCATCCCAGGGTCTGCGCCGCGTCGCGTCGCTCCTTGCTCCGCCCTAGGATGACGAAAGCACGGTGGCCCGTCACTCAACGCGTGCGAATGAAGTCCGCGAAGGCCGAAAGCGCGTCACGCATTGCCAGCCGGTTTGCCGGCTCCAACAGAATGGTTCCCACGTCATCCGGCTTCCTGCCGAGCAGGGCGATTTCCAGCGGCGCTTCCTCGTAAAGCTGGAAAGACATGGTCCGCATGATCTCGACCAGCGCGGCGCGGGCAAACAGCGAGCGCGGCGAGGTGTGGACCAGCAGGGCCGGCTTGCCGACGGCGGCATCGCGCGACACCAGCCAGTCGAGCGCGTTTTTCAGGCCGCCTGGCACGCCATGGGCATATTCAGGGCAAGAGATGATGACGCCGTCGGCGCAGGTGACGGCATCGATCAGCGCCGATGCTTGCGGCGGCGTCCGCTCGCCTTCGTCGTCGGGATTGAAGATCGGCAGCCGCCCAAGCCCGTCATAAACGGAAACGCGGCAACCCGGTGGCGCGTTTTGCGCGAGGGCCGCGACCAGGGCCGAATTGGTCGAGGCGGCGCGCAGGCTGCCGGAGATGGCGAGAATGTTCAGCAAAGGAATGGAGACCGGCTTGGGCGATTCGTTGCCGGGCACGCTACCACATGGTCTGCTTGTAATCCTCGTCCAGCCAGCGGTCGGTCGCCTCCGCCGTTTCGGCGAGCGCCAGTTGGTCGCGCAGGATCTGGCCGAGCGTCGGCAGCGTCGCGCGGTCGTACCAGCTCTCCGGCTTCCACAGTTCGGAGCGCATGAAAGCCTTGGCGCAATGCATGTAGGCGGCCTTGACCGTCACCACGACGACGCTTTGCGGCGCCTTGCCGTCGACCGCCAGCCGCTCACGCAATGCCGCATCGACGGTGATGCGGGCATCGCCATTGACACGCAGCGTTTCGTTCATGCCGGGAATGAGGAAGAGCAGCCCGATCGAGGGATTGAGAAGGATGTTCTCCAGCGTGTCGAGCCGGTTGTTGCCGGGCCGGTCCGGGATGGCGACGGTCTTCTCGTCGAGCACTGCTACAAAGCCCGGCCTGTCGCCCTTCGGCGTCACATCGGCATTGCCGGCGCCGTCGGACGAGCCGATCAGCACGAACGGGCTCTTGCCGATGAAGGAACGGCAGTGGCCGTCCAATGCCTTCAATTCCTTGCGGATCGAGCCGTCGGTCGGCCGAGGCGTCTTGTAGATCGTCCTCAGCTCTTCGCGCGTGGTGATGAATTCCATGCCCCTCTCCTCGTCTATTTGCCGGCCTTCTCTTCCTTGGCGGCCTTGTCCTCGAGCGAATGGCGCAGGATCAACGGCATTTGGCTCAACGTGAAGACAAGTGTAATGGGAATCGTGCCCCAGACCTTGAAATAAAGCCAGGTTTCCTCAGAAAAATTACGCCATACGACCTCGTTCAGCGCAGCCAGAAAAAGGAAGAAAAACCCCCATCGGAAAGTGAGCTTGCGCCAGCCTTCGGCGTCGAGATTGAAGGCGGAATCAAAGACATAGCCCAACAGCGATCTGCCAAACGCCAACCCGCCAAGAAGCGTGATGCCGAACAAACTGTTGATGATTGTCGGCTTCATGAAAGCGAAGGTCTTGTCCTGAAGCCACAGCGCCAGCGCGCCAAACACAAACACCACGATGGCCGACACCAGCGGCATGATCGGCCAGCTGCGCGTCAAAATCCACGAAACGCTGAGCGACAGCGCCGTCGCCACCATAAAGAACGCTGTGGCAATCAGGATAGGCTCGCCGATATGGCTGAGGATCGGAAATTTCCCGACAAGCCACGCGCCGCGGATGGTGGTGAAAAAGAACACCAGACCAGGCCCGAGCTCGAGCAGGAATTTCAGGCCGGGGTTCAACGCCTTGCGTCGCGGATCGGACGGGTCGCGTTCGAGGATGGGTGGGCTCATGGGATCCTTCTTACGCATGATCCAATCCAAAAAGTCTGCAACTTTTCGGGATCATGCTCGTCAAGCCACGCCAGCGATCGCCCTGGCGAATTCGCTTGCGGAAAAGGGTTCGAGGTCGTCGACCTGTTCGCCGACGCCGATGAAATAGACCGGCAATTTGTGCCGCGCCGCGATCGCCACCAGAATACCGCCACGCGCCGTTCCGTCCAGCTTGGTGATCACCAGGCCGTTGACGCCGGCGACATTGCGGAAGATCTCGACCTGGTTGAGCGCGTTCTGGCCGGTGGTGGCATCGACCGTCTGCAGCACGGTGTGCGGCGCCGCCGGATCGAGCTTGCCCAGCACGCGGACGATCTTTTCCAGTTCCGCCATCAGTTCGATCTTGTTCTGCAGCCGCCCGGCGGTGTCGATTATCAGCACGTCGGAGCCGGCCTCTTTCGCCCGCTCGAAGGCATCGTAGGCGAGGCCGGCGGCGTCGGCGCCAAGCTTCGAGGCAATGACCGGCGAGTTGGTGCGCTCGCCCCAGATCTTCAGCTGCTCGATCGCTGCGGCGCGGAAAGTGTCGCCCGCGGCGAGCATCACCGAGAGGCCGCCATCGGTCAGCTTTGCCGCCAGCTTGCCGATGGTCGTGGTCTTGCCGGTGCCGTTGACACCGACGACCAGGATGACATGCGGCTTGTGGCTGAGATCGAGTTCCAGCGGCATGGCGACATGGGTCAGCACCTTCTCCACCTCGGCCGCCATGATGGCGCGGACTTCGGTGTCGGAGACGTCCTTGCCGTAGCGGCTGGCGGAGAGCGCGTCGGTAACCCGCAGAGCCGTCTCCATGCCGAGATCGGCGCGGATCAGCACATCCTCCAGGTCCTGCAGCGTGTCCTCGTCAAGTTTCCGCTTGGTGAAGACGCCGGCGATGTTGCCTGACAACTCCTTGGAAGAGCGGGCAAGCCCGTCTCGCATGCGCTGGAACCAGGAGCGCCTCGGCGCCGGTTCGAGCGCCTTCCGCGGCTCGGCCTTCTGCTCGACCTTCTTGGTTACGGTCACCTTGCCCGGAGCGGGTTTTGGCTCCGGCGATGGCTGTGGAATGGCCTCTGGTTCGGGCGCGATCTCGGCCAGCGTCGGCTTCGTCTCGACCGGCGCCGGCTGGCGGATCGGGGGCGGGATTTCGGCGGGCGGTGCTTCGGGCGCAGGTGACGTTGGCTTAACTTCGGCAGTCGGTGCCGCGTCTTGCGCAGGTTGGCGCTGCCCCTCACCCTTACCCTTACCCTCTCCCCGTGAAGGACGGGGAGAGGGGGGCGTCAGCGTTGCAGCTTCTTCTTCGGCGTCTGTGAAAGGGGCTTCGGCGTCAAGATCAGCTCCCTTCTCCCCGTCCCTATACGGGGAGAAGGTGCCGGCAGGAGGATGAGGGGCGGCGCCAGCTTCGGATGACGGAAGCTCAGTCTGGACGGTCTCAGGCTGCTTCCGCTCTGGGATTGGCTCCGGAATAACAAGCCCGGCCGGGATTTCCTCCGGCTCCTCAACAGGCGTTTCCGGCGCCGGCTGAATGTCTGGCTCGGGGGAAATGGTCGGAGCGGGCTCGGGCTTCGGCTCTTCGACAGGCGGAGGCTCCGGCGCAGAAGGGGCCTCCGGCTCGACCGCCGGTGCGGCTTCGGCCTCAGGCTGAGGCTCGCTGCGTTTCAGGAATTCCGGGACGGGCTGCTCGGCGGCGGGCTTCAGCGCCTCCAGTGCGTCCCATTTGATTGGCGGCAGCGGTGCGGTCTCGTCGGGCCGCTCCTCGACGACTTCCTTCTTGCCGAACGAAAATATCTTCTTGAAAAACCCAGCCATGTCTTGCGCTCTCAGGCGGCGCGGGCGGCAAGCGGCGCGGCGATCAGGCGGGTGCCGTCATGGCCGGCAATATCAGCCTCGACAATGTCGCCCGGCGCGCCGGCAGAGACCGTGGCCAGCGTAAAGCCTTCGGTGCGGCCGAGCCCGTCGCGCTCGACCAGGATCGACTGGCGCGTGCCGGCAAGTGCCGAAAGGTGATGGCGGTAGGCGGCCTCGCCGGCGGTGCGCAGGCGTGCCGCGCGCTGCTTGACCATTTCGCGGCGAAGCTGCGGCATGCGCGCGGCGGGCGTGCCCTGGCGCGGCGAAAACGGGAAGACATGGAGATGCGTCAGGCCGCACTCCTCAACAATTTTTTCCGAGTTTTCGAACATGGCGTCCGTCTCGGTCGGGAAGCCAGCGATGATGTCTGCGCCGAAAACGATGCCCGGGCGCAGTTTGCGCACATCCTCGCAAAAGCGGATCGACTGGTCGCGGCTGTGCCGGCGCTTCATCCGCTTCAGGATCATGTCGTCACCCGATTGCAGCGACAGATGCAGATGCGGCATCAGCCTGGGCTCGGAGGCGATGGCGTCCAACAGATCGTCATCGGCCTCGATCGAATCGATGGAGGAAAGCCGCAGGCGTTTCACGTCGGGCACCTGCTTCAGGATCGTCTTGACCAGTTTGCCGAGCTTCGGTGCGCCCGGCAGGTCGGCGCCAAAACTGGTCATGTCGACGCCGGTCAGCACGATCTCGGCATAACCATTGCCAGTGAGCCGCTTGACCTGCTCGACCACGGCGCCCATCGGCACCGAGCGCGAATTGCCGCGACCGTAGGGAATGATGCAGAAGGTGCAGCGGTGGTCGCAGCCGTTCTGCACCTGGACGAAGGCGCGCGCCCGGCCCTCGATGGCGTCGACCATGTGGGCGGCCGTCTCGCGTACCGAAAAAATATCGTTGACGCGGGCCTTCTCGGTGTCGTTGACGCCGAAATCCGGCAGCGCGCGATAGGAATGGGCGTTCAGCTTCTCCTCATTGCCGAGGACGAGATCGACCTCGTGCATGGCAACGAAATCCTGTGGCTCGGTCTGCGCCGCGCAGCCGGTGACGATGATGCGGGCGGCGGGGTTCTCGCGGCGGGCTTTTCGGATCGACTGCTTGGCCTGGCGCACCGCCTCGCCGGTGACGGCGCAGGTGTTGAAGATGATGGCGCCGCCTTCGAGGCTACCGAGGCCGGCACTTTCCGCCTCGCGCCGCATCACCTCGGATTCATAGGTGTTCAGCCGGCAGCCGAAGGTGACGACGTCGACACCCCTGTTGGCAAGAGGGGCCATCAGGCGGCGCTTTCGGTGTCGCGCGCCCACACGCCGGTCGACGGATCGAAGCTGCCGGAAAATTCCCATTCGGCGGCACCGGTCAGGATGACGTGGTCGTCGTCGCGCCACAGGACATGCAGCGAGCCGCCGCCGGGCGTCGTCAGCGTGACGCTGCGGCCGGTGCACCTGGTGCGGGCTGCTGCAACCACGGCGGCGCACGAGGCCGTGCCGCAAGCCTTGGTCAGGCCGGCGCCGCGCTCCCAGGTGCGGATGACCATTGTCTCGGGCGAGGTCACCTGCGCGATGGTGATGTTGGCGCGCTGGGGGAAGATCGGGTGGTTTTCGAGCAGCGGGCCGAAGCGCTCGAGTTCATAGGACCAGACGTCGCGGTCGACCCAGAAAATGGCGTGCGGATTGCCCATCGAGACGACCGACGGCGAATGCAGTACCGGCGCATCGATCGGGCCGATCTGCAGTTCGATCATGCGGGTGTCACGGAATTCCTCGGCCAGCGGAATATCCTGCCAGCCGAAGCGCGGCTTGCCCATGTCAACCGAGATCAGCCCGTCGGCGTGTTCTTCGGCATTGAGAATGCCGGCAACGGTCTCGAAGGCGAAGGTCTTCTGGCCGGTCTCGGCGGCGAGCGCCTGGACGACGCAGCGCATGCCGTTGCCGCAGGCCTGCGCGCTGGTGCCGTCCGAATTCAAGATGTCGATGAAAAAGGCGGTGCCCGGCGTCCTGGCGTCGTGGATCGCCATGATCTGGTCGAATTTGGTCGCGGCGTCGGCATTAAGCGCGATGGCTGCCGCAGGCGTCACGCGATCGGCGCGACCGCGCATATCGGCAACGATGATCTCGTTGCCGATGCCGTTCATCTTGGCGAAAGGGGCCACACTTGCCATCGATCGAAAGGTCTCTTGCCGGTTTGGCGCCTATATGGCGGATAGCGGCAGAAATTACCAGTGCGGCATGCTTTTCAGGTCACCGCGAAGACGCCAAGCACGATCAGCAGGAAGATGATCAGCACGATGCCGATGAGGATGCGGGCGCCGGTCGCGGCGGCTCCGGCCAGTGCCGGCATGCCGAGCAGGCTTGCCGCGGCCGCGACAATCAAAAGAATGATGATCCACTTGATCATAAGAGATTACCTCGCAGCCGACAGGTTTGAACACCTACAAACGCTTCTGCGAGGCCTTGGGTTCCGCCGGCCTCCTAGACCGCCGGCACGTCCCAGACTTCCCCCGGCCGCAAGGCGCGAAAACGTTGCTGCGGCAGGCCGGCAGCATCGAGCGCTTCGCCGAGTTTTCTGGCCGGCTCGTCGATCGGTTCGTTGGTGAGCCGGAACGTGCCCCAGTGGCAGCCGGCGGCATAGGCGGCGTCGCACAAAAGCATGCCTTGCACCGCCTCCTCCGGATCCTGGTGATGCGGCGCCATGAACCAGCGCGGCTCATAGGCGCCGATCGGCAGGATGGCGAGGCGGAAGCCGCCGTGCTTTTCGGCCATCAGCCGGTAGTTGATGCCGCCGTGGAAACCGGTATCTCCGGCGAAATAGATCTTTGCGCCTGGTGTCTCGACGACGAAACCCGCCCACAGCGCCATGCGCCGGTCGCGGGTGCCGCGGGCCGACCAGTGATGTACCGGCTCGACATGCACGGCGGCGCCATTGCCGATATCGACCCGGTCGCCCCAGTCATGCGCGGAAAGCCGCATGCCGGAGACGGCAGCGTCGATGATGGTATCGTTGCCGAGCGGCGTCAGCAGCAGCGGATCGTGCCTTGTCTTCAGACGCTTCAGCGTGGCGAGGTCGAGATGGTCGTAATGGTTGTGGCTGACCAGGACGAGGTCGATCGGCGGCAAATGAGAAAAGGCGATGCCCGGTGGATTGACGCGTTTCGGCCCGGCGAAGGAGAGCGGCGAGACGCGCGACGACCAGACCGGGTCGGTCAGGATGTTCAGGCCGGCTGTCTGGACGAGCAGCGAGGAATGACCGACCATGGTGAGGCGCAGCGCAGCACCATCGATCCGCTCGACCGGTCTTGCCGGCGGAAACGGGCTCGGATTCGCCGCCGGCCATTTCGAGCGTTCGCCACTCAATTGCCATTTCAAGAGATCGGCAAAGCGACCCGGCGGCCGGCCGTCGGGGTTGAAGAACAAGGTGCCGTCGAAATGATCGCTGGGCGGGCCGCTATAATAGCGATTGGCGGCTCTTTTTCTCGCGGCCAAGAAATCGGCTCCTGCAGTTTGCTGATCGCCAAGAGATAATGCCGACGCCGGCCGGCGCAAGCATTTGACGGGCGCGCCAGGAATGCAAAGGGTCGGGGTGCGGCCAGATGCCAAGGCGTAACGCAATTCAGGCAATGTGCATTTTGCGATAAATTTGCAACATTAGCGGCGCAAACCGTATTTTAACCATATCGGGTTGAAATTTCGCCACCTTCTCCATCTTGGTGGGGGGACATTGCGCGGACGGCACCCCCGGCCGGATCCGACGGAGGTTGAAGAATGAAATTTTCGAAAACCGGCCTGCTGGCCGTATCGCTGGCCGCACTCGTCGCGAGCGGCTGTTCAACCTCACGGTTCTCATCGATGGACGAGCAACAGCCGGCGCCGCTGGAAGCTGCGCCCGCCGGCAAGGTAACCGCAAACCAGCTGCCGCCGCCGGCGACGCCCGGCCCGGCCGACCCATCGAAATTTCCGACCGCGCCGCAGAACACGCAGATAGCGTCGCTGCCGCCGGACGGGACGGCTCCGGCCGGCGCGGCCGACCTTACCGCCTCCAGCGTCGCCGGCGTGTGGAAGGCAAGCGTGTCCGGCCAGAGCTGCCAGGTGGCGACGCCGCAGACCAAATTCGGCTCGGGCTATCGCGCCGGACCGCTGCATTGCCCGGCCCCGCTCGACGGCATCAAATCTTGGAACGTCGGCGGCAAGCAGTTGACGCTCTATGACGAGAATGGCGGCACGCTGGCACGGCTCTATTCCTCGGGCGGCGAGAAATTCGACGGCCAGACTTCCAACGGCCTGCCGATCTCGCTTACAAGGTAGGCAAAGAAGACAGGGAAGACCAACCGCCTCGACAACGACGTGACCGATGCATCTGCGTGACGGCCTCCAGACCCATGCGACCGTCAAGCAGCGCTACGACCATCTGGTCGAGACGGGCGCCATCGGACGCGACCCGGTGCAGGAGCGGGTCGCTGCTGCTCTCGACCGGCTGATCGACGAGACATCGGCAAAGCGGCTGGCGCATAAGTCGAGCGCGCTGGGCTGGCTGTTCGCCCGCAAGCGCGAGGTGCACGAGGCGGTCAAGGGCCTCTACATCCATGGCGGCGTAGGCCGCGGCAAGACCATGCTGATGGACATGTTCTTCGAGCTGCTGCCGGTGCGGCGCAAGCGCCGTGTGCACTTCAACGATTTCATGGCCGACGTGCAGGACCGCATCCAGAAGCACCGGCAGGCTCGCAAGAACGGCACGGCCAAGGAGGACGATCCGATCCCACCGGTGGCGCGGGCGCTGGCCGAGGAAGCCTGGGTGCTGTGCTTCGACGAGTTCTCCGTCACCGACATCGCCGATGCGATGATCCTGTCCAGGCTGTTTTCGGCGCTGTTTGCCAATGGCGTCGTGCTGGTCGCCACCTCCAATGTCGCGCCGCAGGACCTCTATCGCGATGGGCTGAATCGCCAGCTGTTTTTGCCGTTTGTCGGCATGCTGGAGCGCCACGCGCAGGTGCTGGCGCTGGACGCCGACAAGGATTACCGCCTCGACAAGCTCGGCCGCATGCCGGTCTACATCACCCCGGCCGATGCCGCAGCCGACCATGCGCTCGACGACGCCTGGCAGGCGATGACGCATGGCAGGCCGACGGCCGAGACGATGCTGACGGTGAAGGGCCGGCACGTCGTGGTGCCGCGGGCCGCCGGCGAGGCTGCGCGGTTTTCCTTCGCCGAGCTCTGCGAGAGGCCGCTCGGCGCCCGAGACTATCTTGCCATTGCCGGCCGCTTCTCGACCATTTTCATCGACCATGTGCCGGTGCTCGGTGAAGGCAAGCGCAATGAAGCCAAGCGCTTCATCCTGCTGATCGACACACTTTACGACCATCATGTGCGGCTGGTGGTAAGCGCCGCGGCGCCGCCGCCGCAGCTCTATACGGCCAAGCGCGGCAACGAGGTCTTCGAGTTCGAGCGCACGGCATCGCGGCTGATCGAGATGCAGAGCCACGATTGGCTGGCGGATTGGGCGGAAAGGCACAGGGCGCCGTCGCCGGAGGCGCGGCAGGCTCAAGGCTAGCGCTGCGGTGCAGAACCTAGGATAGGGTGCGAAGGATCGCCCGACCTTGAACCAAGCGCAGAAAAGGACCAAATGCCTCGTCGAACACCTCGTCGGCAACCCGCATCACAAGGGCGTCATCGCCGGGAAACAGCCTTCTGATTTTGGGCGCCATTGTGTAGAACTCCTCTAGTCGGCCTTACAATTTTGACGTTTACGTAATTCCCATTGTTTCTAACCGATTGAAATTCCTCACTCCAAAATAATCGTTTGAATTTTGGTGCGGCCGGGGCTATTGCGTGCGGCGAATTTCACGGTTCCTGCAGCATTCCGGCCTCTTCCTCCGACGCCGTCATCAAATCGTTAAGATTTGGGCGCCGTCATAGTCAAAGGGAAAACATCCTGACATGGCACGCAACAAGATAGCGCTCATCGGCTCGGGCATGATCGGCGGCACGCTCGCCCACATGGTCGGCCTCAAGGATCTCGGCGACGTCGTGCTGTTCGATATCGCCGAGGGCATCCCGCAAGGCAAGGGGCTTGATATAGCGCAGTCGTCGCCGGTTGACGGGTTCGACTCCAGGCTGACCGGCGTCAACGACTATGCCGGCATCGAGGGCGCCGACGTCTGCATCGTCACCGCCGGCGTGCCGCGCAAGCCCGGCATGAGCCGCGACGATCTTCTGGGCATCAATTTGAAGGTGATGGAGCAGGTCGGCGCCGGCCTCAAGAAATACGCGCCGAAAGCCTTCGTCATCTGCATCACCAATCCGCTCGACGCCATGGTGTGGGCGCTGCAGAAGTTTTCCGGCCTGCCGAAGAGCCATGTCGTCGGCATGGCTGGCGTGCTCGACAGCTCGCGCTTCCGCTATTTCCTGGCCGAGGAATTCAAGGTCTCGGTCGAGGATGTCACGGCCTTCGTGCTCGGCGGCCACGGTGATTCCATGGTGCCGATGATCCGCTATTCGACGGTTGCCGGCATCCCGCTGCCCGACCTCATCAAAATGGGCTGGACCTCGAAGGAGCGGCTCGATCAGATCGTGCAGCGCACCCGCGACGGCGGCGCCGAGATCGTCGGCCTGCTCAAGACCGGCTCGGCCTTCTACGCGCCGGCTGCCTCGGCCATCGCGATGGCCGAAGCCTATCTCAAGGACAAGAAGCGGGTGCTGCCCTGTGCTGCCTATCTTTCCGGCCAATACGGGGTCAAGAACACCTATGTCGGCGTTCCCGTGGTGATCGGCGCCGGCGGCGTCGAACGCATCATCGAGATCGAGCTCAGCAAGCCCGAGCAGAAGATGTTCGACAATTCGGTGGCGGCGGTGCAGGGCCTGTGCGACGCGTGCGTCAAGATCGCTCCGCATCTCGCGGCCAAATAAGCCGGCAAGTAAGCCCGCCAAGCAAGCTGGAGACATAGCGCATGAACATCCATGAGTATCAGGGCAAGGCGCTGCTGAAGGGCTTTGGCGCACCGGTGGCCGAGGGCGTGCCGGTGTTCAAGGCGAGCGAGGCGGAAGCCGCCGCCAAGGCGCTGCCCGGCCCGCTCTATGTGGTCAAGAGCCAGATCCATGCCGGCGGCCGCGGCAAGGGCAAGTTCAGGGAGCTCGGCCCCGATGCCAAGGGCGGTGTCAGGCTGGCGAAGTCGGTGGCCGAGGTCGTCGCCAACGCCAAGGAGATGCTCGGCCATACGCTGGTCACCAAGCAGACCGGCCCAGCCGGCAAGCAGGTCAACCGGCTCTATATCGAGGACGGCGCCGACATCGAGCGCGAGCTCTATCTGTCGATCCTGGTCGACCGCTCGGTCGGCCGCGTCGCCTTCGTCGTCTCGACCGAGGGCGGCATGGACATCGAGGCGGTCGCCCACGACACGCCGGAAAAGATCATCACCGTCGCCATCGACCCGGAAAAGGGCGTGACTGCGGAGGATTTGAAGAAGCTCAATGCCGCGCTGAAGCTCGACGGCGACGCGGCAAAGGACGGCGACACGCTGTTTCCGATCCTCTACAAGGCGTTTGTCGAGAAGGACATGAGCCTGCTCGAGGTCAACCCGCTGATCGTCATGAGGAGCGGCCGTCTGCGCGTGCTCGACGCCAAAGTGTCGTTCGACAACAATGCGCTGTTTCGTCACCCGGACGTGCTCGAATTGCGCGACACCACGGAAGAGGACGAGAAGGAGATCGAGGCGTCGAAATACGACCTCGCCTATGTCGCGCTCGACGGCAATATCGGCTGCATGGTCAACGGCGCCGGCCTCGCCATGGCGACGATGGACATCATCAAGCTCTATGGCGCCGAGCCTGCCAACTTCCTCGATGTCGGCGGCGGCGCGTCGAAGGAGAAGGTGACGGCGGCGTTCAAGATCATCACCAGGGATCCGGCGGTCAAAGGCATCCTGATCAATATCTTCGGCGGCATCATGAAGTGCGACATTATCGCCGAGGGCGTTATCGCCGCGGTCAAGGAAGTCGGGCTGCAGGTGCCGCTGGTGGTGCGGCTGGAAGGCACCAATGCCGAGCTCGGCAAGAAGATCATCAACGACAGCGGGCTGAACGTGGTGTCGGCAGACGATCTTGATGACGCGGCCAAGAAAATTGTCGCGGCGGTGAAGGGCTGATCTGGCGCATACTGACGATCGTGGCTTTCGGCGTTAACTGAGCTGGAGAATACAGGGTGGAACAGGACGTCACGCAAAGCTTGCTGGGATACATCATTGCCTGGTTGCCGCTGGCAGTTTTTCTGGTGATCTGGATCTGGGGTCTCCTCACACTTAAGCAATATGTTCGCGCCCGGGAATTCGCCGGCCACGACAATGCGGCCGCTATTCGTGAACTCGGCGAGACAAATCGAGAAATTGTAGCCGTGCTGCGCGAACTGAAGTCAGAACTTCAAGGGCGGAGGTCATAGAATGCCTCCGCACAAGATAAATCTCATCGAGGCGGCGGATCAGAAGATCAAAAAGGTCTTCGATCCGCATATTGCCGGCGACGTCAATGATGCCCAAGTCAAGATCGCCAAATTCGGCGATGTCTTCGACTGGCACGCGCATGACAACGAGGATGAGGCGTTCCTCGTGCTGCGCGGCCGCATCGCCATCGATTTCCGCGACGGCACGGTGGAACTCGGCAGCGGCGAGTTCATCGTCGTGCCGCGCGCCGTCGAGCATCGGCCGCGCTCGCTGAGCGAGGAACCTGTCGTACTGATGTTCGAGCCGGCGACGACGCTCAACACCGGCAACGCCAAGAGCGACCTGACCGTCGCCGATCTCAAGCGGCTGTGATCATGGCGGTTGTGATCATGACCGCGCGGCCTTCCTCGATCAACGGTTTTTAAAAAGGACCACCATGTCCATTCTCGTCGACAAGAACACCAAGGTGCTGGTGCAAGGCCTGACCGGCAAGACCGGCACGTTCCATACCGAGCAGGCGCTCGCCTATCACGGGACAAAAATGGTCGGTGGCATTCACCCCAAGAAGGGCGGCGAGACCTGGACCGGCGCCAAGGGCGAGGCACTGCCGATCTTCGCCACCGTCGCCGAGGGCAAGGCCAGGACCGGCGCCAATGCCTCCGTCGTCTATGTGCCGCCGGCGGGTGCCGCCGAAGCGATCCTGGAAGCGATCGAGGCCGAGATCCCGCTGATCGTCTGCATCACAGAAGGCATACCGGTGATGGACATGATCAAGGTCAAGGCAAGGCTCGACCGCTCGACGTCGCGGCTGATCGGCCCGAACTGCCCCGGCGTGCTGACACCCGACCAATGCAAGATCGGCATCATGCCCGGCAACATCTTCCGCAAGGGCTCGGTCGGCGTTGTTTCCCGCTCGGGAACGCTTACCTATGAGGCGGTGTTCCAGACCACCAATGTCGGCCTCGGCCAGACCACCGCCGTCGGCATCGGCGGCGACCCGGTCAAAGGTACGGAGTTCATCGACGTGCTGGAGATGTTCCTCGCCGACGATGAGACCAAATCGATCATCATGATCGGCGAGATCGGCGGTTCGGCCGAGGAAGACGCCGCGCAGTTCCTCAAGAACGAGGCCAAACGCGGCCGCAGCAAGCCGATGGCCGGCTTCATCGCCGGGCGCACCGCGCCGGCGGGCCGCACCATGGGTCATGCGGGGGCGGTCATCTCCGGCGGCAAAGGTGGCGCCGAAGACAAGATCGCGGCGATGGAATCGGCCGGTATCAAGGTTTCGCCGTCGCCGGCAAGGCTCGGCACGACGCTGGTCGAGGCGATCAAAGGACAGTGAATGGTGAATGGTGAATAGTAAACGGTAGCGGTGCAAACGGGGAGCGTTCCCCTCTTCCATTCACCATTCACCATTCACCATTCACTTTTAACTTAAAAGGAGACGAAGCCAGAGCTTCGACAGTGACATGGCAAGACAAGATCAGGCCAACGACCAGTTTTCGCTTACCTCTTTCCTCTATGGCGGCAATGCCGATTACATCGACGCGCTCTATGCCGCCTATGAGGACGATCCCGCTTCGGTCGATCCCGAATGGCAGGACTTCTTCGCGGCGCTGAAGGATGACGCCGGCGACGTGCGCAGGAATGCCAAGGGCGCCTCATGGGCCAAGCCCTCCTGGCCGATGCAGGCGAATGGCGAGCTGGTCTCGGCGCTCGACGGCAATTGGGGCCTCGTCGAAAAGCACATCGAAAAGAAGGTCAAGGACAGAGCGGCCGGCAACGGTGCAGCCCTTTCCGACGCCGACGTGCATCAGGCGACGCGCGATTCCGTCCGCGCCATCATGATGATCCGCGCCTTTCGTATGCGCGGCCATCTGCATGCCAATCTCGATCCACTCGGCATTGCCAAGCCGCTCGAGGACTATAATGAGCTGTCGCCGGAGAATTACGGCTTCACCGAAGCCGACTACGACCGGCCGATCTTCCTCGACAATGTGCTCGGGCTCGAATTCGGCACCATCCGGCAGATGCTCGATATCCTGACCCGGACCTATTGCTCGACGCTCGGCGTCGAATTCATGCATATTTCCGATCCCGAGGAGAAGGCCTGGATCCAGGCGCGCATCGAGGGCGCCGACAAGGAGATATCCTTCACCGCCGCCGGCAAGAAGGCGATCCTGCAAAAGCTGGTCGAGGCCGAAGGCTTCGAGCAGTTCATCGACGTCAAGTACAAGGGCACCAAGCGCTTCGGCCTTGATGGCGGCGAGTCGCTGATCCCGGCGCTGGAGCAGATCGTCAAGCGCGGCGGCCAGCTCGGCATGAAGGAAATCGTGCTTGGCATGGCGCATCGCGGCCGGCTGAACGTGCTGTCGCAGGTGATGGCCAAGCCGCACCGCGCCATTTTCCACGAGTTCAAGGGCGGCTCGGCCGCACCCGACGAGGTCGAAGGCTCGGGCGATGTGAAGTACCATCTCGGTGCCTCATCGGACCGCGAGTTCGACGGCAACAAGGTGCATCTGTCGCTGACCGCCAACCCCTCGCATCTGGAAATCGTCGATCCGGTGGTGATGGGCAAGGCACGCGCCAAGCAGGATTATCTGTTCGGCCGCAGCCGCGAAGAGATCGTGCCGCTGGAAGAGCGTGCCAAAGTGCTGCCGCTGCTGTTGCATGGCGACGCCGCCTTTGCCGGCCAGGGCGTCATTGCCGAAATCCTCGGCCTGTCGGGCCTGCGCGGCCACCGCGTCGCTGGCACGCTGCATTTCATCATCAACAACCAGATCGGCTTCACCACCAACCCGCGCTTCTCGCGCTCGTCGCCCTACCCGTCGGATGTCGCCAAGATGATCGAGGCGCCGATCTTCCACGTCAACGGCGACGATCCGGAAGCCGTGGTCCATGCCACCAAGGTGGCGATCGAATTCCGCATGAAGTTCCACAAGCCGGTCGTGGTGGACATGTTCTGCTATCGCCGCTTCGGCCACAATGAGGGCGACGAGCCGGCTTTCACTCAGCCGATCATGTATCGCAAGATCCGCAACCAGAAGACGACGGTGCAGATCTATGCCGACCGGCTGATTGCCGAAGGCCACATCAGCCAGGCCGAGTTCGAAAAGATGAAGGCCGACTGGCGGGCGCATCTTGAATCCGAATTCGAGGTCGGCCAGCATTACAAGCCGAACAAGGCGGACTGGCTGGACGGCGCATGGTCCGGCCTGCGCTCGGCCGACAACCAGGACGAACAGCGGCGCGGCAAAACCGCGGTGCCGGTCAAGACGCTGAAGGAGATCGGCAAGAAGCTGACCGAGGTGCCGAAGGATTTCGAGGCGCACAAGACGATCATCCGCTTCCTCGACAACCGCCGCCAGGCAATCGAGTCGGGCGAAGGCATCGACTGGTCGACGGCCGAGGCGCTGGCCTTCGGCGCCATCCTGCTCGACGGCAATCCGATCCGGCTGTCCGGCCAGGATTCGGAGCGCGGCACGTTCTCGCAACGCCATTCCGTGCTGTACGACCAGCGCGACGAGACCCGCTACATTCCGCTCAACAATCTGTCGGCGGCGCAGGCCGGGTTCGAGGTCATCAACTCGATGCTGTCGGAAGAGGCCGTGCTCGGCTTCGAATATGGCTACTCGCTGGCCGAGCCGAAGGCGCTGACGCTGTGGGAAGCGCAGTTCGGCGACTTCGCCAATGGCGCCCAGGTGGTGTTCGACCAGTTCATCTCGTCGGGCGAGCGCAAGTGGCTCAGAATGTCGGGCCTCGTCTGCCTGCTGCCGCACGGCTATGAAGGCCAGGGGCCCGAGCATTCGTCGGCCCGGCTCGAGCGCTTCCTGCAGCTTTGCGCCGAAGACAACATGCAGGTCGCCAACGTCACGACGCCGGCCAACTACTTCCACATATTGCGCCGGCAATTGAAGCGGGACTTCCGCAAGCCGCTGATCCTGATGACGCCGAAGTCACTGCTGCGCCACAAACGGGCGGTGTCGACGCTGCCCGAGATGTCGGGCGAAAGCGCCTTTCACCGGCTGTTGTGGGACGACGCCCAGCTGCTGTCGGGCCAGGCCATCAAGCTCACCAAGGATTCGAAGATCCGCCGTGTCGTGCTCTGTTCGGGCAAGGTTTATTACGACCTCTACGAAGAGCGCGAGAAGCGCGGCATCAACGACATCTACCTGCTGCGCGTCGAGCAACTCTATCCGTTCCCGGCCAAGGCGCTGATCACCGAACTGTTGCGCTTCCGCAATGCCGAGATGGTGTGGTGCCAGGAGGAGCCCAAGAACATGGGCGCCTGGTCGTTCATCGATCCGTATCTCGAATGGGTGCTGGCGCATATCGATGCCAAGCATCAGCGGGTGCGCTATACCGGGCGGCCGGCCGCCGCCTCGCCGGCGACCGGATTGATGTCGAAGCATCTTGCCCAGCTTGCCGCCTTGCTCGACGACGCGCTCGGTGAATAGAACAGAACTGGGCGGATAAAACAGAACCGAAAGAAACGGACAGGCACAATGGCTACCGAAATCCGCGTCCCGACCCTTGGTGAATCCGTCACCGAGGCGACCATCGGCAAATGGTTCAAGAAGGTTGGCGACGCGATCGCCGCCGATGAGCCGCTGGTCGAGCTCGAAACCGACAAGGTGACGGTGGAAGTGCCGGCCGCCGCCGCGGGCACGCTTAGCGAGATCGCCGTCAAGGAAGGCGAGACGGTCGGCGTCGGTGCACTGCTCGGCACGATTTCGGCAGGCGCCGGCGCAGCAGCCAATGCTGCCGCCGCTCCGGCAACGAAGCAGGAGGCGGTGTCGCAGGCCTCGGCTCCAACAGCAGCCTCGAGCGTCAAGCAGGCCGCGGCCGAGACGGCCAAGATCGCCGGCGACGCCGGAGCGATCGAGACGCGCACCACGCCGCCGGCGCCGTCGGCGGCAAAGCTGTTGGCCGAGCACAATCTCGCGGTCGACCAGGTCTCGGGCTCGGGCAAGCGCGGCCAGGTACTGAAAGGCGACGTACTCGACCTGATCGTCAGGGGCGCGCCGTCGCAGCCGGCCGAAATGCCGAAGGCTGTGCCTGTGCCGGCACCTGTTGCCGCGCGCGCGCCGTCCTCGGCAGACGACGCGTCGCGCGAGGAGCGCGTGCGCATGACCAAGCTGCGCCAGACCATCGCGCGCCGCCTCAAGGAAGCGCAATCGACCGCCGCCATGCTGACCACCTTCAACGAAGTCGACATGAGCGCGGTGATGGCGCTGAGGACCAAATACAAGGACGTGTTCGAGAAGAAGCATGGCGTGAAGCTCGGCTTCATGGGCTTCTTCACCAAGGCGGTCACCCACGCGCTGAAGGAAATCCCGTCGGTCAATGCCGAGATCGACGGCACCGATATCATCTTCAAGAATTATGCCCATATCGGCGTTGCCGTCGGCACCGAAAAGGGCCTTGTCGTGCCGGTTGTGCGCAATGCCGACCAGATGTCGATCGCCGAAATCGAGAAGGAAATCGGCAGGCTGGGGCTTGCGGCGCGCGACGGCAAGCTCTCGGTTGCCGATATGCAAGGCGGCACGTTTACGATTTCCAACGGTGGCGTTTACGGATCGCTGATGTCGACGCCGATCCTCAATGCGCCGCAGTCCGGCATTCTCGGCATGCACAAGATCCAGGAGCGGCCGATGGTGGTTGGCGGCCAGATCGTCATCCGGCCGATGATGTATCTGGCGCTCTCCTATGACCATCGCATCGTCGACGGCAAGGAAGCGGTGACCTTCCTGGTGCGGGTCAAGGAAAGCCTGGAGGATCCGGAGCGGCTGGTGCTCGACCTCTAGAGGCGGCTGGGGTGAGCCGGAGAATGGATCTGCGCCACCGGATGAGTTGCTCTCGTTTCCGGTCGGGGTTGTTTGTCGCGATCTGCGCGGTCGGTATCCAGACGGTCTCCGCCGCTCACGCCGCCTGTCCGCTCGAGCTCGCGGTCTATGGCGATCCTGAAAACGCCGGCGAGATCGATTTCAGGCCAACCGGCGAGTCGGCGACCGTCACCAATAGTTTCAACATGGTGCTCGACAATGGCGTCGTGCTCGACGGCATCGTCATGTGGACGGAGGGCGTGGCGCGGCCGCATGGCTCGCTGATGTACAAATGCCCGACCGGCGATGTCACCGGCGACGAGCTCGCCGCCTGCACCGTGTGGGAGGGCGTCATCTACAGTGCCGACGACCAGGGCAATATCGCGTTGCTGCCGGGCGAAGGAAAGGATGCACCGAAGAAGCTGATCCTTCCCGACTTGGGAGCGTCGTTGCAGATGTCGGCGGCCCATGGCGCCAACGGCTTTTCCAAGGTGCCCTGGGATGTCTTTGCCCTGAAAGGATGTCAGGAATGAGCGAGAGCGGAAAAATCCTGCTGGTGACCGGCGGCAGCCGCGGCATCGGCGCCGCCACATGCAGGCTTGCCGCCAAGGCCGGCTACCGCATTGCGGTCAATTATGCCTCGAATGTGCGAGCGGCCGAAACCGTGGTCGCCGCCATAGAGGCCGGCGGCGGAGAAGCCGTTGCGGTCAGGGGCGATATCGGCAGCGAGACGGATGTGTTGGCCATGTTTGAGGCCGTCGATGCCCGCTTTGGCGGGCTTGACGCGCTGGTCAACAATGCCGGTGTCGTCGACAGCCTGTCACGTGTCGACGAAATGTCGTTCGCGCGGCTCGAGCGGATGATGCGGATCAATGTGATCGGGCCGATGCTTTGCGCGCGCGAAGCGGTGAAGCGCATGTCGACCAGGCATGGCGGCAAGGGGGGCGCCGTCGTCAATCTGTCTTCGATCGCGGCGAGGCTTGGCGGGGCAGGTCAATATGTCGACTACGCAGCCTCCAAGAACGCGATCAACACCTTCTCTGTCGGCCTGGCGCGTGAAGTGGCAGGGGAAGGCATCCGGGTCAATATAGTCAGCCCGGGCATCATCGACACCGAAATTCATGCCTCCGGCGGGCAGCCGGATCGCGCCGAGAAAATGGGCCGCGTGGTGCCGATGCAGCGCGCCGGCACCGCCGAGGAAGTCGCGGCTGCAATTCTCTGGCTGCTGTCGGACAAGGCGTCCTATACGACAGGCGCCATTCTGGAAGTCGGCGGCGGCCGCTAAAGCAAAGGGGACAGTATCATGGCCTATGACGTCGTTATCATCGGATCGGGACCGGGCGGCTATGTCTGCGCCATCAAGGCGGCGCAGCTCGGGCTGAAGACGGCGGTGGTCGAGAAGAACCCGACCTTCGGCGGCACCTGCCTCAACATCGGCTGCATCCCGTCAAAGGCGCTGCTGCACGCGTCCGAGATGTTCGCCGAGGCCGGCCATTCCTTCGACACGCTCGGTGTCGAAATCGGCGCGCCCAAGCTTAATCTCGGCAAGATGATGGCGCACAAGGATGCGACGGTGGCGGCCAACGTCAATGGCGTCGCCTTCCTGTTCAAGAAGAACAAGATCGACAGCTTCCGCGGCACCGGCAAAGTGGTTGCGGCCGGCAAGGTGTCGGTGACCTCTGAGGACGGCAAGGTCGAGGAGATCGAGGCCAAGAACATCGTCATTGCCACCGGATCGGACGTCGCAGGCATTCCCGGCGTCAAGGTCGATATCGACGAGAAGTTGATCATATCCTCGACCGGCGCCCTGTCGCTGGACAAGGTGCCGGGCCATCTGGTGGTGGTCGGCGGCGGCGTCATCGGGCTGGAGCTCGGCTCGGTATGGGCGCGGCTCGGCGCCAAGGTCACCGTGGTCGAGTTTCTCGACACCATCCTGGGCGGCATGGACGGCGAGGTTTCGAAGCAATTCCAGCGCCTGCTGTCGAAGCAAGGTTTTGAGTTCAGGCTGGGCACCAAGGTGACCGGCGTCGCCAAGGCCAAGAAGGGGGCGACGGTCACCTTCGAGCCGGTCAAAGGCGGGGCGGCCGAGACGATCGAGGCGGACGCCGTGCTGATTGCCACGGGACGACGGGCCTATTCGGACGCTCTCGGGCTAAAGGAGGCAGGCGTCGACGTTGACGAGCGCGGCCGGGTCAAGACCGACGGCCATCTCCGGACCAACGTGCCCGGCATCTACGCCATCGGCGACGTTATCGCCGGCCCGATGCTCGCCCACAAGGCAGAGGACGAGGGCGTGGCGGTGGCCGAGACCATCGCCGGCCAGGCCGGCCATGTGAACTATGAGGTGATCCCGAGCGTCGTCTACACCACGCCGGAGATCGCTTCGGTCGGCAAGACCGAAGAAGAATTGAAGAAGGCCGGCATCGACTACAAGGCGGGAAAATTCCCGTTCAGCGCCAATGGCCGGGCGCGCGCCATGCTGCACACCGACGGCTTCGTGAAGATCCTGGCCGACAAGGCCAGCGACCGTGTGCTCGGCGTCCACATCGTCGGCTTCGGCGCAGGCGAGATGATCCATGAGGCGGCGGTGCTGATGGAATTCGGCGGCTCGTCGGAAGACCTTGCCCGCACCTGCCACGCCCATCCGACGATGTCGGAAGCGGTGAAGGAGGCGGCACTGGCGACGTTCTTCAAGCCGATCCATATTTAGTCAGGGCAATCGCAGACATTCGAGATTCGCATGAGACATCTCATACTTCGTCATCCTAGGGCGGAGCAGGAGCGAAGCGACGTTGCGGAGCCCTGGGATCCATGCCGTTGCTTGGCGGCCGTGTTCCGACCAACCGGAATCGAGTGCCTCTTCGCATCGGCCGGCAACGGGTGATTCTGCACCATCGTATTCCTCGGCGGATGTCACGGCATGGATCCTAGGTGTTTGATCTCAGGCTTTAATGGCGCACCATTGTCGTCCGAATCAAAGGACGCGCTATGGGACAGATTCTACACGGCCGCGCCACGACGACAGAGGC
>NZ_JAMYUP010000076.1:0-24820 GCF_040323155.1 Mesorhizobium sp. M0060 | reverse complement strand
GGCTGCGCCACGTCCTCACTGAACTACCTCAGCGCCCCGAGAACGCAGCCATCGACGACCTGCTGCCCTTCAACTTCCTCAAAACCGCTGCAGCCTGATCCGCCCGGACGCGTCCGTCTGAAAGCGATCAGCTGTTGCAAGGGCCGTCGACGTGCGGGGAAATGAGCGCTTACGATTATGATGAGATCGGAGCGGTAACCGACCGCAATGCGGCCGATATCGTGCTCCCTTTGGAGAAGGGCCGCGTTCGTGCGGGTCGCGGAGCGGATGACCGCAGCCGGCGAAAGCACCTCTGTCCGGAGGGCGAATTCGAGCCCTTGATCTTCCTGGCTATCGCCGTCGAGGTCGGTGCCGAAGCCAATCGCAGCGCCTTATGATTCAATAGCTTAAAGGTAGACTGGTAGCGGGAGAGCGCTACCGCCTTTCCCCACACTCATCAGCCTGCCAATTCAAGCTGCGTTGCTGCGGGTGAGCAGAGTCCGCTTACCGGCGCGCCATATGAAGCACTATCGCAAGGAAAATCGGCGGATCG
Organism: Mesorhizobium sp. M0060; assembly: GCF_040323155.1. Taxonomy (NCBI): domain Bacteria; kingdom Pseudomonadati; phylum Pseudomonadota; class Alphaproteobacteria; order Hyphomicrobiales; family Phyllobacteriaceae; genus Mesorhizobium; species Mesorhizobium sp. M0060. The sequence continues at coordinate 24,288 of NZ_JAMYUP010000076.1, read as the reverse complement.
GGCGGGCGTAGCCGAGTTCGCGGTTCTCAAGTTGCAGCGCTTCGAGTGCTGTAGAGAAGGCCAGCATCGTGAAAGGCCAATGCCGCTGGTGCCGCCCATTGTCCCACCCAGTCCCGCAGTAATGCCGCTGGCGCCGCCGACGCTCCCCAGCCATCGGAGAACGGCAGGTTTCATAATCAGCACGGAACACACGAGGCTTCCTTGTGGCCCGCCTCGTCACTTCGAAGGCAGTTGATGGTAGCGGCCATTGAATAGCCGGCTCTCAATGCGGGAGACATGATCGATGATTGTATGTTCATAGAGCTTGCGGGAAATTTTAAGGTTTAAAGGCAGCGGCCAGTCCAAGCCAAGTAGATCAATCATGGTCTGAGCATTAGTCGCCATTTTCGACATTCCCGTTCCGCCTTCGCCGAAACGCGCTACACTGTTTTGTGCCAACTGCACGATCTGCCCGTTGTTCGAGGCATTGACGGCGCGAGTGCAGGGCCAAGCGCAAACCACGTCCTCAAATCGCAGCCCCATCTCAGGCGTGATCGTCCTCAGGAGGCTTGCTAAGGCGCTGATGCCGTAGCTTCGGCTGTAGACCGGGAGCCCGATCACGCCGCCGCAAGTTACCTTGATCAGTACATGCGTTTTGGTTCTGCCGATCTCAACGAAATGCGTTTGCTTCATTCCCGTGAACGGAATGTTCTGCGCCTTCACGGGGTCGATGATTCGGAACAGGACCTGTGCGGAGAGACCGGCTGCAATGGTCTGGTATGGAACTGGTAAGCCGATCTTCATACGGTCCAAGGTCCTGTTCGCCAGCCCCGGAGCGTCGCCGTACTGGAACGTAGCCGTCGGCCCTAGGGAAAGCGCCAAATGGTCGACAGGCAGACAACGCTGTTCGCCAGTCGCAAGTGATTCAATTACGACTGCAACGGCTCTGGTCGTGTCGCCTGTTTTTTCCAGATAGATCTGGCGGATGGCGTGCCTATGGATATATTCCGCGCCGCGGCGCTCAAGGATTTCGCGGCAGACGGCATCGAATCCATGACGAATGCAGGCATTCTCGGGAAACAGATCCGCCGCCACGATCTTCTCAAGGATGCCGGCGCCATAGAGGCGCGTGAGGTCTTCGGCAGATAGCCCTTGAGGACGAAGCCCCACCTTCCTCTCCAGGTCGGTATTGTCTTTCAGCGAATGCCTGAAGTGAGACGGGGTGAAGTAAAGGAAGACGGCCCTTCGGATTTCGTTCGGAAGCCGGAACGAACAGTCGAGGCTCTGTTCGAGATAAGTCAGGATCTCGCTAGACGCCTTAGAGGCAAGCCGGCTCTTGACGTGATCGTTCTGGAGCCCAAGCATTGCCTTGAGTGTTTGCCAGCGCCCATGGAGCTCATTCCCAAGATAGATCGGTATATCGCGAGCAGCGATCGCGCGGGGCCAGAGATCGACTTTCTTGTACTCAACGTCGAGCGCGACTGCCGGATCACGCTCGCCGACGAGGGCCCGCTTCACAGCCGAGAAAAGAATGCCGAGACCTGTGTTGTCCTGCTCGGCATTGAGAGCATTGGCATGGTTGATGTGTTCGTAACTTGCCGAACCGCTCTCGTTGGACTGTTCGGCGCCGTCCAGCACGAATTTCACCTCGTAGCGTTGGGATCCGCCATCCGCGACCAACGACGCGATTATAGCGCCGATCTTCGCGGCCGGTCCGCCGGCAAATACGACGACCGGCCTCTGCCGGCTTAATGCGCGCTCCTGCCGGTGCCCTGCGACCGCTTGCTGGTGTTCGGCCGGAGCATCCTGGATACGTCGGAGCGTGACTCTGTTGTCGCCGCGCGTCCGCACATTTCTCGTCCGGTAGTGCTCGCCATACGGACTCTCGGATTCAAGATGGGGACACCGGGCGATTAGGCTACGGTAGAAGTCGACGACCTCGCTACGGCGGTTGATCCAGACGCCCTTTCCCGACTGGTATGGACCTTCGAGGAGGTAGTCGAGGAATGCCGTACCAGAGCCCGTCTCCCGCGTCATGGCGCTACGAAGGTCATCGATCGTATCAAGCACACGGACTGGGACCAAATTACGGAACTGAGCTTTTCTCCCGCAGGTGAGCTCCAATCTGCTTTGACTGCCTGGTTCATTGACGCGCGCCAAAACAAGATCGCCAACGACGGGCTGTATGGGTCCGGTGGCAAGTGTGCGCATGTGATATGCCGCGACCCAGCGGGTAGCGAATTCACGTTTAGCTCTCTTCTGGTGCCCGCGAATTCTTGAAGAAGACATGATATCCGCCCAATTGCACTTTAACGGGAACTTCCAATTCTTTGTTTATTGCTCGTTCTTTTTATTCACGAAGGGCGCGACCCATAGCGGCGTAGACAGGAGCGCTGAGATACTCCCATGCTGACCTCGCTCCAGTTTCGATCATGACCTGCGTGCTCATCCCAGCTTGCAATGCTACAGGCGCTGCTTTCAAAGACTCCGGTCTCAGAACAATTCGAACTGAATAGAAAGCTTGACCGGTCCGAGGATCAATTAGTCGGTCAGCTGAAAGAGTGCGAACGTCACCGCTCATCGGTTGCTGGTAACGTTTGCTCACAGCGCTCAGCCAAACCGTCGCGTGCAGCCCTACTTTCACCTGATCGACGTCGAGGGGGTCAACGTTTGCCACAACAACGAAGTTGTCTTCTTGAGGGACGATGTCCATTAGCGGCTCTCCGGCCGCTACGACCCCTCCATTCGTGTGGACCTTAAGTCCCACTATGGTGCCTCCGATAGGAGCGCGTATCTCGGTACGCGTCGCCACGTCATCAGCAGCCGCCATTCGCTGCTCGTATTCGTATATTTTGGCGCGTGTTTCTCCTAGTGCCTCGACGATATCGGCCGTCGTCGAGGCGCTAAGTTCGGCGATCTTGAATTTCGTCTCCTCCATCTTTTGCTGGGTCGCGCCGATCGATGCTACATACCCGCTTAGGGCACCTCCCACGTCTGCCTTTTCTCTTTCCAAATCTACCAGGCGTGTCCTGACCACCAACTTCCTTTCATACAGGCTGCGGACATCACCTAATTGCTCCTCGATTAGCGCGAGTTTTCGAGTAGCCGCTACGACTTGCCCTTCAAAACCCTCTATCTCCTTCGCCATGCTTCCGGTTGCTTGCTGCAGCAGGGAGAGCTGCTCTCTGAAGAGGTTTTGACGTGTCCGAAAGACACTCTCCTGCCCGGAAACAGCATCCGCTGCCAATTTGCCGGACGCTTTCAATTCAGGCGGAATTTCGATCGTGTCCTTTCCATCTCTTTCCGCGACCAAGCGCGCTTCGGTAGCCTTCGCCTCGTACCACTGCGCCTTGATTTCATTTGCAGCGGCCGTCGAAGCGGTGTTTTGCAATCGTATCAACACCTGGCCTGGGGACACGCGATCTCCTTCTTGAGCCAATATCTCTGATATGATGCCGCCTTCGAGGTGCTGAACTGTCTTGACGTTTGACGCGACATTCACCACCCCGGTGGCCAAGACCGCACCCTGGATAGGTGCCGCGACAAGCCACATGCCGGTCAGGGTCGAGAAGGCAGCGACTATCGCGAAACCAGAGATCACTAAACGCCTACCAAACGGCGGCGGATCTTCGGCTTGCTGGGTGCCGGGGTGTTTGGTGCCAAGGGCGAGCGAAGCTATCACTTAACGCTCCGCAATTCAGTTTTCCCTAAGCGAACGGGACGAACGGAACCTTCGGTGAGCTCGGGCGATCGACTTCCCAGGATCAGCGACCTGTCAACTAGTCCGGCAAGGCGGTTGGTCTGTCCGGACATGGTCACAATTACCGAGCTTCCCGCATCCTTCATAAGCCTAACCGCCGACTCAAGGGCCTTCTTCGAGGCAGGGTCCAAATTGGCGAATGGCTCGTCCAAGACAATAAGTCTCGGCGCGCGAAAAAGCGCGCGGGCAAGGGCTACTCGCTTCCGTTCACTCCCGGACAGGCCGACCGAGTCGTTAAGCAAAGTGTCATAGCCCTGGCCCAGACGAACGATAATTTCGTGTATTCCGGCTATTTTTGCTGCGGAAACCACGTCATCGATAGAACTTTGTTGAAACCGTGCAATATTTTCCGCGACGGTTCCCTCAAACAGTTCAACGTGCTGAGGTAAATAGCCAATGCCTCCAGCTCTAACATTATCCGGAAGCCTGGTTATGTCCATGTCTCCCAAGCGGATCTGACCGGTGCGGGGCTTGAGCAAACCAATGAGAAGACGAGAAAGCGTCGTCTTGCCGGTGGCTGCACGTCCTATGACCAGCAGCAATTCCCCAGGAGCCAGAGAAAGCGACAGTTTCCTAAATACGTCTGCTCGCGATCCAGCATGCCTGAATGTAACTTGATCGAGAACTAACGAGCCGTGCGGCGTTCCAGGAAGCAGAGACGGCTCTACGTCCAACGGTTTGGCAAGCTCCGCCTTAATCTTAGAGTATCCCTCCCGCGCTTCCCTAAGGCTTCTGAGCTCCCGAACTGCCTTTTCCACCATTCTGTAAGCAAATCTGGCAATGAGCCGGGCTGCAAATACGCCTCCGAGGGACGCCGAATCGTTCAGGAACAGCCAGATGCCCGATGCCAATAGAACTATGTAAACGCAACGGTTCAGCGCCCGGATCGCTGCATCAAGGCTCGATCCTCTGGCATTAAGCCGCTCCCGCTGCAAAAAGCCATCTACTCTGTTCCTACCCCAGCGACCGGCGATCGCGTCGGCCATTGCGAAGGCGCCGACTACGTCTTTGTGCCTTTCCGCTGAGATCAATACCTCTTTCGCCTGCTTGGCAGCTTCACGTTCAGCTTGGCGGGGCTCTTGTGTGATCTTTTCTTTGAGCAGGCTCATACCTGTCAGCAAAGCCATGCCTGCCAACGCGATCAGGCCGAGAACAGGATGGATCAAGTATACACATAACAGGAAAACGGGAGCCCAGACCACGTCCAGCCAAGCAGCTAGCCCTCGCTCAACAAAGCTGGAGACTTTCTCGATGCTGGTCAGAAGCGGCGGATTGGGGACGCCTGCCGTCAATCCGGCTTTCACGGACTGGCTGGTCAAGTGGTGCTCGATCCAAACGCTCCAGCGGGAAAGCATACGGTGACGAATGGCTTCCAGCACGACGCCGGTTACCAGAGCGAGCAAGGCGGCCAAGGTCAGAATAATAAGGGTTTCCACGCTGCGGCTGGAAATGACCCGGTCGAATATTTGTATAAAATAAAGCGGCCCAGCAAATCGGAGCGCATTGATACAGACACCAAAACCCACAACCGCAGCAAGGCCAGGTATCGACCTTCGCCACATTTCGCTGAGCGGGGCGCTGTACCGCCGCCTACCTCGTGTTCTCACCAAGGACACCGTCTTTCACGCCCGCCCAAGCGGGGCATGCTGGTCGCCGCCCTCGTTGAAAATTCCCGAGAAATTCATGATCATCCCATCCAAATCGTCATGAGGGCTCAAAGCAGGTCCTGCAAGAACATTTTGCTGATGCCGATTTGCTCCCAAAAGGCGTTCATCGTGATCAACTGCCTCGAACATCGACCAAGCTCCGCTCACGAGATTGTACATTTGGGTGGCGGACAGAGGAGGGCACCCGAGGGCCTGGACCAGGCTGCCCAGAGATGACTTGAGGGCTCCACGGGTTTTTGCCAACACTGCCGCTTCTATCATCTCAGCGGGCGCCTGGATCGACATAAACGCGGGGTTCGAGCCTTGCGATAGCACCTCGGGCAAAGTGACCAAGACGCTCCCAAAGGGACTGGGCCATGTCGCCCTGCTGTCGCTGGCAGGCCTTCCGTGGCCAGGTGTTTCTCCCAACTCTGCCAGAATCAGTTCGTGCGCGAGCTTGCCCAAAAAATCAACTCGCAGCTGGGAAGAATGGGCTCGACCCTGGCCGATTGCCATAGTTGGATTTGAGGAGTCAGCTATGCGCCGAAGGTATGGATTATTGCTCTGTCCGTTAGCTAGTTTTTCAGAAGCGCGGGCCCGTAGAACGGGGCTGAGTGCCCCATCCTGGAGCTCCCATGGGGAATAGACATGCAGACCAGTGGCTTCTTCAGCCTCCCTCACACCGAGCGGCGAGCGCCCGATCCTGCCGCTAATTGCAAGTACCTTGTGGCCAGCAGCGCGGAGGGTATCAACTCCATACTTTGCTCCCATCGCGTCATAGGAAGCGAAAATCGCGCCAAGAGCTATGCTACGCAATGATTCAGCCAGAATTAGTTCAGAAGTTTCCTTCTGCTGCAGCCCATCGGCAATCTCAATAACAGCGACGTCACATCCATTTTCAGCGGCATGGTTCAGTAGGCGGAAAGCACCCTTCTCAATCAAATCTACCGGGGCTAAATACGTCGTTGCAAATCCTGCATCTGTGAAATCAAGAACGATGTCGGCTCCGGCATCCCGCACAATCCAAGTGTCGCCACCCGAGCCAGTTCCTGTGATTTTCAGTGCGGCGACCTTCAGTCCCGCCTTTTTGAATCCTCTGACCAATGACGTCGCCGTCAATGTCTTGCCGGCGTTCATTGAGGTCCCAAGCGACAGAACAATCGGCAGTGAAGGGGGTAAATCGTCTGAGCTGACCTTGTAATCCCACACGTTTAGCCGGCGGCCGAACTTGTCGCCAATCAGGCCGAGAGGGGTGATCTTGGTTGGCGCCAGCATGCGAGCATGCCTGGAAAGCTCACATGCCGCGATGCCTCCCCCCGCTACTAAGTCGCACGGCCCCAGATCGGGGCCTATTACGGCCTCGAACTGGTCAGGAGCGTACCTGTTTCCATAACAGAGGATTATCTCATCTCCGGGAAACATGATCGCTTTTCGGCCGCAGATGAGCTCCAGTCTGCTGTGATTGCCGAGTTCATCAACGCGCGCCAAAACAAGATCGCCAGCGACGGGCTGTAGGGGCCCGGTGACGAGTGTCCGCATGTGAGATGCCGCGACTCGGCGGGTAGCGAATGAGCGTTTAGCTCTCTTCAGGCGCCCGCGTTTAATTCTTGAAACAGACATGATACTCGCCCCACTTATACTCAGGTGGCATTTACAAGTCTTTTTCTATTCGACCTTTATTCAATTTACGCTTTTTACGCTTTTTTTCTTCCTCTCTGCTCGTGATTTTATCGGCACGGCTATTGAACACCATAACGTCTGGATCCCCGCCATTCGAACGCACGACGACACAACCCTCGATGGCACATACCATCCAGCTGCAATGTCCGGATCAGGCTGGCGGGAAATCTCACCGGCCTTTTAAGAGAACAAGAATTCGACTTCCGGATGCTGCGGCCGTGACAATGGCATTCAGGGGCGTTCAGGCCGAGAAGGGGGGATCAGAAGAAAGCAGTCATTCAATGTGGTGGAATGGGCCACGTCCTCGCACCTTCACATTGGTCTTGCGGAAGCCTCTCATGCCGATCGGTGGGCGGCCGGTTTTCGAGATGCTTTTGAAGTGGCTGCAACGCAACGGTATTCAGGAAGTCTACATCACGACCGGTGGGACACGGTCGAAAAGCAGGCGGAGCGTGAACATCAGGGGGTCAAAAGTGGGGTTATGGTCAGCCTATCTGAAGAGTTGGGAAAAATTGAGATTGTCAGGTTTAAGGTGCTGTCGGGACTTAATGTGCATAGCACGAACACGGTGGTCAAATTAACCCTGAATATCGGGCAGCTAGCGGTTTCTTGCATCTCCGATTTTACTGCGCTGGCTCGCTCAGCGCTGTCCGAAATGTTTCCCGGTTGTGCACAAGACGCTTTGGTCCCTCGCTACATTGCCGATGCAATCCTGTCCGCTGATCTTGAGCTTCGCCGCGCGATGAATTTCTATTCGTTTTCGCCGACGGCGTCGCTAGTAGGCGACCCGTCCGAAAGCCATCTTGCAATCGTTTGGGAGTCGGATGACCCGCAGATGTCGCGCGCGGCTGCTTCGGCTGTCGTTGAGGCGATTGGTGAGGCGGCGCGAGGCGAGGACGGGGCACCGAAATACGCTCAGACTCGGGAGCTAAACCTGGAAAGGGCGAAGAGACGGCGTCTTTCAAATTCGACCGCTGTGCTTGTAGCTGCAGCTAAGAGAAATCGCATCCCGTTCGAGTTCATTGCCCGTAACCACCTTCGCCTTGGCCAAGGCAAGCACCAGAAGCAGCTGTTCTCAACGATATCGGGTTCTACATCGTTTGCGTCGGCGAAGGTGGCCTTGGACAAAAGGCTGGGCAACAGACTTTTGGCGCAAGCGGGGATCCCAGTACCCCGTCAAATTACCGTTCGCACCAAACCTGAGGCCGTCGCTGCCGCTAAACAGCTGGGTAAGACCGTCGTGGTGAAACCGGCTCAGGGAAATCAGGGGCGGGGAGTTTCGGTTAAACTGCGGGGACGCCGTGCAGTTGAGGCTGCATTCGATATAGCGCACGACGTCACTCAGTCAGAGCGGTATGGCGTCTTGGTTGAGCAGTTCATCGCCGGCCCGGAATTTCGAGCGACAGTCGTTGACTATCACCTCGTGGCGGCGGTCATGTGTTGCCCCCCCCAAGTCGTTGGCGACGGTGAAAAAACGATACTTGACCTGATTCATGATTTGAATCGAGAACCGGACAGAGACGGGAGACGTCTTTCTCCTGTAGAAATCGACGATGAGTTGCTACGGCACCTAGCCTTGCATCGTCATACGCCGGAGTCCGTCCCAATTTCCGGGCAGCCTTTGGTTCTCCGACCTACCGGTCACCTCGCCCGTGGAGGCATCCCGGTCGATGTTACAAGCTCCGTTCATCCAGATAACAAGCAACTGTGCGAGCGCATCGTCAGAGTCATCGGCCTTAGCATTGCCGGGATAGATCTCATCATGCCCGACATTGCAAGATCTTACAAAGAGGTCGGGTGTACTGTCATCGAGGTAAATGCACGGCCGGGGATCGAGTTTCATCTTTGGCCGCGAGCGGGGATCTCGAGAGATGTGAGTGAGGTAATCCTGGCCAATATGTACAATGGGCCGGGCTCATCGGAAATCGCCACCGTACTCGTCATTGGCGATCGACACACTGGTATGGTGGCAACAGCAATCGATCACCGGTTCCAAGCCGAAGGGCGAAGAGTTGGTCTCTTGTCGAAAAGAGGCGCTTACATCAACACTGTACCCCAGGAATTTGGCCGGCGGACAACCCCGCAAATGCTGGCCAGAGACCCGTTCCTGGAAGCTCTGGTTTATGCAGCCTCTCCGGACAGACTTTGGGCGAGCGGTCTTTGTCTGGGTGCTTGCCGCGCGGTCTCGATGACTCGAACGGATGCAGATAATGGTACAGTTCTCGAAGATCTCACTCAGCGGGTGTTGCAGCGCGGCAACCAGGGTTATTTCATTGTTAACAGCGAAGATGAATGGTCCCGCCGTTCGCTGTCGACCTTGCCGACTACACGACTAATATTGGTAAGTTCCGAGCCTGATATTGATACCGACCTACGTCGGCACCTGCACAGTGGTGGTTTGGTTCTAACTTTGAGATGGAGCACTGACGGATCGGGCGCCAAAATAGCGCTTGTGTCGAGATCTGGTGAGCTAGCTGCGGAACCTGTCACATCTATGTCTCAGTCGCGGCCACCGCAAATAAGGGCTGCCATGCACGCAATGGCAATGTCGTATTTGGCAAAAAAGGATGGCTGGTTCGATGAAGTGGCCCCATTTCCTTCGGTTCGGCCCGAGACGAACGACGTTCGATAGCAGTGATGAGTTTATCGATTCTGCTGAAGCAAAGGAGAGTAAAGTTATGGATACTGTTTCGCCAACTGCCACACCGATTGTTTCGCTAAATGATGCGGCGACACTCGTTGCTTTGACCTTGAAACGCACCACAAACAAAGCGGGACAGCCGCGAACCCGTGCAAGAATGTCGTACAAGACATTCAGGCGCCTAACTGGACGGCGTGTCGGCAGGGCAGCGTTCGTGAGAGGCTTCACGGAGGAATTATTGAAGCTAGGCTGGCTGATGGTCCGTATGCCATCGGCTTACGGCTTCGTGCGCGCCGCCTCCCTCGACAAGTGGCATCTCATAAAATCGAATATGGTCGCGGAAGAACTTAAGGTGATTAAGGAGGGATCTGCAGCGAAGGCATTGGAGAGCGCTCGGCAAGAGCTCGCTGCATCGGGTGAGGATAACAGTTCAGCAGGCGGCCTCAGTAAGGCAGCTCGAATAAACGGAGAGAAGAAAAAGCCGGTCGCAAGCATCTGATAGATGTGCTTCCTCAGGAGATTGATTTTGTGTAGCCCCAAAAAGGGGCGGGCGAATTGAGGCCAAAAGGCTCCAGGAAGCTGGGCTGCAGATGCGGATCCAGCTTCCCACCATGGAGGGAAATGCGGCCCCAGAGCATGTTAAAGGACAATCTCCGCGCCCCGTAGAGAGTTGGCCTGCAACCGACGGCATGTCCTTTCGGACTCAATTTCAGCACCGTCGGCGAAAGGTTTGGAGGCTTGCAGAGCGCAAGACTTGTGAATTCTTGCGTCTCAGCATTCGCAGAAGAAACAGTAGCTTTGGGGAAAAAGATGGCGACTGGATCTGTTTACGTCTGGGAGCGTTGCGATTCAGATTTTACTGGCGGCCGGGTGCATTCAACCGAGGTCGAACTGCCTTATCTTTACCAGAACACAGAGAGGCAAGGCCTGCGTGGGCGGTACGTGGACGTAATTGGTCATCCAGCCGCGGAAATTAACTGGCCCACGGGTGAGATGGGCGAAGCACTGCCCGACAAGCAAGGTAACTATGTCTTCAAGCCTTTTGGCGGCGGCATTCTTGGTGAACAGGAAGGTTGTGAGACTGCGGCACGCTTCGGCCAGGTCAACGTCTACTACCACGTCTCCTTGATGGCTCATCGAGTGAACGAAGTGCTTCGTTCACTCGGCGAGGGCCCCTTGCCGAAGGTCAGGGCGATCGTCAATGCGCACCAGCCGAAACAAGGGGGAGTTAACGGGAACCTGCTTAGGTTGGTGCCGGTCAAAGGGACCAAATACCGATATCCAGCAAGAATCGAAAATCTCGATGATTTTTCGATCCCCCTCTGTGGGGAATTGCTGTTTGGCCCGGGGCGTGCAGTCACGGCGGAAGGGTGGCTTCCACGAATTTCAGGCGGTGCTTATCTGTGCGACCCCTCGCACAATGCCAGCTTCATATATCAGGCATTCGGACTTCACGTGGTGCGCCATACCGCTGACATCCAAGCCGACAGGCTGCATGCACCGCGCGCCAGTTTCAGCAGGCCCGGCCCACTTGAGTACGCCTTGAGCACATACTTTGCGGCCTCGATGCTCTCGACTCCCTACCTATGGTGCTGGCACCTCCGTCATGATGCCGAGTTCGTACCATCGGATACTCTTGCCAATGACTCACGTATGGACGATGCCGACATGCCGCCGCAGGAGGCGCTGGTCGCGCAAATCATAGCGGCGACAATGTGGGACCTGCACAAGGCTTTTCCGGGAGACGAACTTACTTGCATTTCGTTAGTTGTAGCTGCCCTTTTGGCGCTGGGACGACTTTCTGATAGCCCGTATGCTCCTTCCGGAATTCGAACGCGCGCCCTCAGGTCATTTCCGGAGAACTTCGCCTCGTGTTTGCTTCATGCAGACCGAACGAGATTCAGCAGCCGGTACGAAACACTGATCCGAAGCGTTTTTGAGAAACGTGGGATCGGCTTTAGTTCTTCAGCGGTTGAGACATTGTTGGCACCCTCCGTTCAGCCACCCCTCTACCGCCTCAGTGAGTCGGAAGAAGTCCGGCGCCATGTTGAAAATATTCGCGAGAAGTTTTCAGAGGTCATAATTCCGGATGACATCGATCTCATCGACCCGGACCAACTTGAACAGTTCCTCTCTTGGTCCGCCAGCGCTCCGTACCATTTGGCGGCGGTCGGAGATGTGATGACCGGGATGCGGATGCGTCATCGTATCCGCAGGTTTGGCCCAGACTATGCCTTCGCCTGGATCAGGCCGATCTTTAGACGCTGCGCTTTGATAACGGGAAATCTTGAGGGGCCGTTCTCCACCATCTCAGAGAAAGCAGGTACCACTCGGAACTACTCATACAAAGTCGATCCCAAGTCAGCCTCTGTCTTACGTCGTGCAGGCTTCGCTGCCATGACTGTCGCGAATAACCACATTCAAGACTGCGGTCGGGGTGGCGTGGTTGAGACGCTAGCCACGTTAGAGCGACAGTATATCCAACCGTACGGTGGTGGTAGGAACCAGAGCTCTGCTTACCACCCCGCGATTTTTGATGGCGCAGATATCCGTATCGGACTTCTCGGATATTACTGGAACCGTCGAACAGCGGCTCGTGGCGAACTTCCAGGCTCCGCACAAGATGTGCCCGAATTCGTCGAGCGTGACCTGGCCCAGCTTCGTCCACTGGTCGATCGGATCGCCGTGATGGTACATTGGGGTTTGCCATACCAGCGCCAACCTACCGAGCAAGATCGCATGAAAGCACGGCTATTTATCGACCTGGGTGCGGACGCAGTCATCGGCCATCATCCCCACATCCTTCAGCCGATCGAGATTTATAATGGTCGGCCGATATTATACAGTGTCGGCAATTTTGCTTTTGGGTCCGGAAACAGCAAAGGGGAGTCCATTCTGCCTTGCTTCCACTTTGGTGCGAAGCAGATCTGTTTAGATATTTATCCAGTTTACGTTCAAAACAGAGACCCGCGCCTCGATTACCAACCAAAGATAATGGGAGGGGCAGCCGGTCGCGCGACAATCGATCGGTTGCTGGCGTTGTCGCCTGGACTCGCCGATGTTGTCGTAGCCGTTCAAGACAGATGCCTTAAATTGGCCATCCCTGCACTGGCGTGAGGCTCCGAAGCTTATGCGTTGCCGTACGCGGATTTGCACTGGGTTCCTCGATCGCAATGGCGGCGCGAGCGATACGTGCCGACAAAACAAGGAGCCGATACCCTGTCACTCAGGACGCTGAGGTGCCGCGGAGGCGTCGCTTGCGAACGTTGCGAGGACCAGACTTGGAGAAACGAACTCTTTACTGCTCAGCCGGTTTTGATTTGTTTAGCTGCCGCTAATGGGATATGTCATCCCTGCGGGATCGTCCATGGGAGCGACAGGTGCGATTTCTAATCCGTCTGTTAGCGGCAGTCGTCTTAGGCTGTAGTCTGACGTATTCAGGCCAAGTACTTGCCTGGAAGGTTGGAAAAGGTACGACCTCAGCAACTATTAACGGCATAAAGTTGACGGTATACACCTATCATCCGAAGAACTGTGCCAATCCGTCGATCCTGTTCGTGTTCCATGGACTAAGCCGAACGGCCGAATCCTACCGAGACTACGCGCAGCCTCTTGCGGATCGAAATTGCCTGATCGTTATGGCGCCGCTTTTCGACCTGGAAAGGTTCCCAGGCTGGAGCTATCAGCGGGGAGGCATTGTCAACTCGGGCACAATTCAACCTCGGGACAGGTGGACTGTCTGGTACGTGAAGGGCTTGGTAAACTGGGCGAGGGCCCGAGAGGGGCTGCCGACTGCGCAGTATTACCTTTTTGGGCACTCGGCGGGAGGTCAATTCATGTCGCGTGTTGCAGCATTTGCCTTGTCGGATGCCAAGAGAGTGGTCGTAGCCAATCCGTCGACCTACGTATTGCCCTCGCTAGCAGAGGCGGCAGCTTACGGGCTGGGATGTCTCTCCTCGGGCTGCGTCTATACGCCGGATCAAGCCTCTCAGGAGTTGAAGGCCTATCTGGCTTTGCCTCTAACGATCTATCTTGGAGAAGACGACACTGGCGATGTCGATCTAAACGAAAGCGCAGCTGCTATGCGCCAAGGAGAGACGCGTTTGGATCGGGGGCAGTTCACTTTTGAGCTGGCGCAAGCTGTCGCGACCGCTAACGGGTGGCCTTTCAATTGGCGGCTCGTGATTTTGCCGGGTGTCGGACATTCGGCACGCGACTTGTTGCAGTCTGACCAAGCTCAGCAAGTCTTCGGCCTTAAGTAGAGAATTAGCACATCGCTGACTTCAAGGTCTGCCGCGTTTCACTCAGCCAGTGAGTAGCGAGACAGCTTGTGACCTTGCCCCTCTGATCTAATCCGGTTTGAAGTTCGTTCTGGCCCATCGAGAGGACCAGGACATGAAACGTAGCCGCTTCTCTGAAGAGCAGATCATCGGAATTTTGAAGGAACATGAGGCCGGGGTATCGGTTGCCGATCTGTGCCGCAAGCACGGGGTCAGCGACGCCTCGATTTACAACTGGAAGGCCCGCTTCGGCGGGATGGATGTCTCCGAGGCTCGGCGACTGAAGGCTCTGGAGGACGAGAACACGCGGCTGAAGCGGCTTCTGGCCGACGCCATGCTCGACAATGCCGCGTTGAAGGATCTTGTGGGAAAGAAATGGTGACGCCCGCGGCCAAGCGGAAAGCTGTCGCTCGCCTGAAGGAAGGCTTCGGGATGAGCGAACGGCGGGCGTGTAAAGCCATCGGCTGTTGCCGCATGACGGTTCGCTACGAGACCAGCAGGCCGGACGACCGCGAGCTTCGCGAGCGGATGAAGGCGATCGCGCAGGAGCGTCGCCGGTTCGGCTACCGGCGTCTTCTCGTGATGCTGAGGCGGGAGGGCCTGGTCGTGAACCACAAGAAGCTGTTCCGGCTCTATCGGGAGGAGAAGCTCGCCGTTCACCGCCGTGGCGGCCGCAAACGGGCGATCGGGGCCAGGGCGCCGATGGTGGTGCCGCTGAGGCCCGACGAGCGCTGGTCGCTCGACTTCGTATCGGACCAGCTCACAGACGGGCGCCGCTTCCGCATCCTGGCCGTCGTCGACGACTGCACGAGAGAGTGCCTGGCACTCATCGTTGATACGTCTCTCTCGGGCATGCGGGTTGCCCGAGAATTGGACCGGCTCATCACCGAGCGCGGCCGGCCGAGAATGATCGTCAGCGACAATGGCAGCGAGTTCACCTCGAACGCCATCCTCTCCTGGGCGGATCAGAACCGCGTGGAATGGCATTACATTGCGCCCGGCAAGCCGATGCAGACGGCTTCATCGAGAGCTTCAACGGCCGACTGCGCGATGAACTGCTCAACGAGACGCTGTTTACTTCGCTGGCTCAGGCACGCGTTGCCATCGCCCTGTGGCGCGACGACTACAACACCGCGCGGCCGCATTCCCAAATCGCCTGGCAGACACCGGCCGAGTTCGCCACCACCTTCAATCCGCGACGGTCGCTCGCGCTGCGCTATGCCAAAGGCTCCGCGCCAGCGCCCGTCGCTCCACCCGCCCAGCAGGGCACAACCCACGCCGGAAACGAACTCAAAACTGCATAGAAACTGGGGGCAACGTCACTTGCATCGCCTTTCTGCCGAGCGTGAATTGCCACTGCGTTTGATTGTTCTAATTTAGTAAATTCTAAACCGCCTTCGGTCTAAGTTGCTCTTAAGAGAGGGCTTCTGGATGCGGACACTGAAAGATCTGCTGCTCGAAAGGAAAGGGAACTTTGCCGTCGCGATGGCCTTAATGGTGGTGCCACTGGGCTTGGCCCTTGGCCTTAGCATTGACTTTGTCAATGCCGCTTCCTGGAAATCCAAGCTGCAGGAGATGGCCGATTCGGCGGCTCTTGCTGCTGTCGAGAGCGACGGAGGAAACGAAGAAGCCGTCCATGCCGCGAAGAATTGGGCGCTGGCCAATAGCTCCTTCGTGACCGGCGCTGTCGTTGGGGTGAGCATCACCACTCCTACTGCTGGGACGCGAGAGGCGGCGGTTGAAATCTCAGCTGGAATGCCAACCGCTTTCATGAGTCTTGCTGGAATTCGGAGTATTAACCTTCACGTGGCGGCAACGGCCCGAAAAGCCGCGCCAGATTATTGCTTCTATGTCCTCGATCCTGCCTCAAATGGAGCGCTGACGGTAATGGGTTCCGGGGGCCTTTCGGTGCCAAACTGCGGTATCCAAGTGAATTCCTCCAGTCCAAAGGCGCTGAGGCACGTTGGAACCGGAAAGATCGTCGCCAGGGAAATCTCTATAGTGGGCAATTACCAAGGCGGCGGTTACACCATCATCCCGAAAACCAACCAACCCGAACTCGCAGACCCACTTGTCGACATACCGCAGCCCGCTCCACCGAACGGCTGCGATTACAGTAATCAGATGCTGACCGATGTTACCATTCCGGCCGGCCGGGTGTTCTGTGGAAACATCGACTTCGACGGAAACGTCGTTCTTTCTACCGGAGTTCACTATTTTCAGAACGCAACAGTGAGTATCGGCAGCCATGTGAATCTCTCGGGCGACCAAGTCACGATATTCGTTGACTCCGAGTCAAGCATTATTCAGTCAGCAGGCAAAGGTGGCGTAAGGATTTCGGCTCCCACGAGCGGCATTTACGCTGGCATCGCTATCTTCGGGTCACGCACAGTTACGCCCTCTGTGCCAACGGTCTCATTATCCGGAAACAAAAACTACTTAATTGAAGGGGCTATCTACCTGCCCCACCATCATTTTCGGATGAGAGGGACAAAAGACCTGAAGTCGACTGCCAACTCAGGTTGGATTGTTGCCTGGCAATTCTTCTATAGCGGCAACTCGAGCGTGACCCTGGATAGCTATGGTGCGACTCCGCCGAAAGCTCTTAGAGAGTTAGGGATAGTGCTCCTTCGCTGAAGCAGTGATGATGTTAGTCCTCGGCACAGGGCCACACCTTTGTTGTCGCTGCGTTTTGGACGGAATAACCGGGGCTGGGACGAAGCAACCATTCCGGGCGGCTGCGGTCAAATGCATGGCCGAAATTGCCGCCAGAGATCTCTGTCAGTTCCGCTGCTCTGCCGGCAGCGTGCCATTTTTGCGTCTACAGAGAAGGCAGTCTACGCACTCCGCGGCTGGTGGTTGGCGACGATCCCGGGGTGAAACGCGACAGTCGATCTGAAGGTGAGTGACATCGCCGCTGCTCGCTTCAGCGGGACTGGCGCCGTGAGAGCTTGCCTATGTCTCCGCAGACAGGCTCGGCTCTAAGCCAATAGCGTGCCGACGAGCCGGAAACTAGTATACTTCCCAGGTCCTACCTCTTCCGCTAAGTTAGCCAAAACGGGGTTGGCCTGGGCAATTTCAAATGGTGCAGATACCACTTCTGGGTCCAATTAATATTTATGACGGGGTGCCGCAGTTCCGCACGGCCCACGCGATGAAGGCTGCTTTTAAGGAACTTGGCTACACCTCGACAAGATTCGGTGATTTGCTGCGGGTCGCAAAGGGCGGTCGACATTGTTATTTGTTCGAAGGCGAGACCAGTTTTATGTCGCGCTTGGGAAGCCGCATCTTAAAGGATAAAGTATTAACTTCGAGAATTCTGAAGGAACACGGCCTGGAGGTGGCTGAACAGCACGTCTTTGTTTCCGATCAGTTAGAGGCGGCGCGACCCTTGGTGGCGCGGATGGGTAGCGTTGTAGTCAAGCCTGCCGACGGCAGAAAAGGCAGGGGGGTTACCGTCGGTGTGACGCCCGAAACGTTAGATGCAGCTTGGGGTCTCGCCAGCGTCGGGTCCTCAAAGGGCATTCTCATCGAGTCATTTTTCAGTAACGCAGTCGAAGCGCGATACTTGGTCATAGATGGACAGTGCGTCGCGGTGATTGAGAAGGTTATTGCACATGTCGTAGGGGATGGAGAGCAAAACGTCGCGGCCCTTATCGACGAAAAAAACGCCCGGCGTGCTCGCAATTCACATTTGTCCGAGTATCCAATCCAGGTCGACGCAGCACGGCGCAACTTCTTATCCGGGCAGGGAATGACGCTTGAAGATGTTCCGTCCAAAGGTCGGATCGTTCCGCTCGCCGCCAAATCCGGTTGGTTGCTAGGAGGCGAGACGCGGAACATCACCGACAGCGTACATCCGGAGATGCGGCGTATCGCCGAAAGAGCCACTCAAATCGCGCCAGGCTTGGATGTGATCGGTCTCGATGTCATGGCGTACGATCATACCACAGCCCCGAACCCCGGTAGCTACATCATTATCGAAGCCAATAACCGTCCCGGTCTAGGGCTTTATGTATATCCCGCACACGGCGATGCAATCGATGTATGCCGTCTGATAGCGGCGTTTTGCGACCGCCAGCTGTTTCTCAAGGCACACCCGCCAACCGATATGCTGACCGCCGACAGGCCACGGCCTTCGGCAGCCCGCGCCGAAGAGCCCGCTCTGGTGGTCTCGCCTGACCTAGACCTACCGTTTCATAGGCTTGAAGTCTCCAGCAGCCAGCCGCCCACCATCATGTTCGGCGGAGACACGAGCCTTGGTGACGGCTATCTCAGCGACCGGTGGCCTGAGACACGCGCCCGCTTAAGCAAGGTCCCGGACAGCTTCTTCGACGCCCTGCGGCCGATGATCGCCAATCGTGCAGTTCTGGTCCTTAACCTCGAGACAGTCCTTGCCGTTTCGCCACCGGATATCTTTGGCGGACAAAAGAAATTTCTTTCCTGGGAAGACCCCGTGCGCACGCTCAGCGTACTTCGGCGCCTTGGGGTAGACGCCGTGACGCTGGCCAATAACCATTCAATGGACTTTGGGCAGGAGCCCGCATTGGCGATGAGAGACACTTTGTCGTCCAGCGGAATTCATTCGATCGGGATGGGGCCCGACCTTGCCGCAGCAACAACCCCACTTTTGATCGATTTAGGTGTTGCCCAAGTCATAGTTTTTTCTGCTTTCGAGTACCGCAGAGACTACGACCAGAATTTCAAGTTCTATGCCGGGCCCCACACGCCAGGAGTGGCCGGATTTGGGGAGGGATTCTCGCATTTCCTGCCCGACCAAGTGCGCCTCTATCGAGCCGCCTTTCCTGAGGCGATGATCGTGTTTCAACCGCATTGGGGCGGCAAGAATTATCGCTGGGCGACGCAGGAGATGTTCGCTTTGGCGAAAGAGGCAATGCGCGCCGGGGTAGATCTGGTTATTGGGCATGGCGCCCATTGTCTACAGCAGGTAGAGTTTTGCAAAGAAGGCGGGTTGGTGTGCTCTTTGGGTAATTTTGTCTACAATGCCCCCGGTCGCTATCTGAAAGAGAGTGGTTTCCCTTACAGTCTCATCGCGCGGCTACATCTGGGTGTGGGGGAGGCGGAGCTGCGCCTCTACCCGGTGTCTTGCGACAACCGGGTCACCGATTTCCGCACGCGTCCTGTGAATGCCATGCAAGCTGCATTGGTCTTGTCGGAATTGAGACGACGTGCGACACTTCCCGACCAGTTCGACCACCAGATTAAACTTAAGAAAGATGATTTTGGGTGGTGGTACTTGCAAAATCAAGTTCCTCTGTCACCGCGCTTCGCCCTTCGACGGTAGCGCAATTGCTCATCCTGTCATTTCAGGCGTTAATGCGGACGAGCGGGCATGAATGTACGCAGCTCTCCGGTTGCAAAGACGGCGCCCAGCCGGCACTACCCTAGGACGCTATATCACGGCGGACCTAGTCGAGAGTCCAATTGCCGGCGCAGGCGAGTTACAACTTCATCTAGACCCATGGCATTCGAAGCTTTTACAAGAAGGAGGTCCTTCGCGCGCAGGATAGTGGCGAGCTCGGGCAACACATCGTCTGCTGTCGCGAAGTGTGGGCCGAGGAGATACTCCGGCAGGGCACGACGGAGATATGTCATCTGCGTCCCAACCGTCATCACCATATCCAGATCGGCCGCGAGAACGGGTTCCGCCAGACCGGCGTGAAATTCGGCCGATCGTGGCCCGAGTTCCCGCATGTCGCCAAGAAGGGCAAGCTTTCGGCCCCCACTTGCGCGCTGCCCCTCAGCAAGTGCCGCCAGCACGGCGGCTACTGATGTCGGATTCGCGTTGTAGGCCTCATCGACGATATGGATCTCGCCGGACGCGAGGGCGATGCGTATGACTTCGCCGCGCCCGGGGATGGCCTCCACCTCGGCGAGCGCGTTGGTCGCAGCTCCCAGATCAAGGCCGAGCGAATCGACAGCCGCCAGCGCGCTGAGGCTGTTGACTGCCATGTGCCGCCCTGGATTACCTAACTTGTAGGCAAAGTCCCGGCCCTTCAGGACCGCATGCACCAGTTGATCTTCGGGCGAATAGTCCACGAGCCGGTAGTCGGCCTTAGCATGTTCACCGAAGGACACGACCTTCGCCCCGAACGACAGGGCGCGGGCTCGGAGGTATTCGAAATGCTCGGAATCCCGAGGCATGATCGCAGTGCCGCCCTTAGCGACATCGTACAGGCGGGCTTTCAACTTGGCGATGGCCTCACGCGAGCCGTACTCTTCGAGATGGGCGTCGCCGATTGTCGTGATGAGTGCGACATGCGGCTTGAGCGCAAGCGCGCTAAGCTTCCGATAAAAGCCAATCGACACCTCGAAAACGTGGAAGCCATCACGGGGAAGGTTGGCGATCTCGCCATACACTCCACTGTTGGTATTGAAGTTCTTGTCCGGAAACGGTTGATAACCAGTTGCGGTGAGAATGGCGTTGATCATCGCCTTGGTGCTCGTCTTGCCGACGCTGCCGCCCACGGCGATGAGGCGTCCGCCGTAAGCAGCCCGCGCTCGTTTGGCGAGATACTTCATGGCGACGCGGACCGAAGCCACCCGGAGCAACGGCAAGTATTCGAAGTTGGACCGGTACTCTCGGTCCGCGAGGAGCGCGAGCCCCTGTCGCCTGAAGCGCCTGATCTTCTTGGTGTGTACGCCGTAACGGTAGGTGCCAACGCATGGGATGACGAGCGCGCCGGGGCCGATCAGTGCGTCGCAGAAGGCTATGCGGTCGGTCGTCCAGTCTTCCGGCAGGTCGCCTTCCCATATGCCTGCAGTGATCTCCGCAAGCTCAGCCATCGTCCAAGGGTGCATTTCTCCCCCTGTCCCGCCGATCGACCCGAATCACGTTGACCCGCGCCTCGGCCACCTGGAATGCGTAGCCGTCCGACACCCCGTCCTGTGGTCCGATCACTTTCAGCCAATTCCGCCCAATATGCAATGGTTCCGGGTACCACCGGAGACCTTTGCCGGGTTCAAAGCGGCCTTCGCGAAGGCCGCTACTTTAACGACGAGATCCGCAATCACTTTTGAGATCGTCTGGTTGGGACCGATCATGATCTTGGATGACCGGAACCGTCTGTTCGAAGGTTGGTTACGCATCCGTCGAGTTCAACGGCTCATGGTTGGGAGATAGTGATGCAGCACCTCGCCAAGGTTTCGCTTGTCGAACGTCTGGCCACAAACGGGGCAGAACTCGAAATACCCGGCTTCGTCGTTGGCGGGCGGCCCGTGGCGCTTGCCCTTGATGCCGATTGCGGGGTTGTTGGTTCGATCTCGTCTCACGTTGGTCGCCACCGCGCGTAAGGGATCGATCCTGATTACCTCCAACCGTTCGGTGGGTGAATGGGGGAGCGTTTTTGGAGATCCCGTGGTGGCCACGGCAATCTTGGATCGCCTGCTTCACCATTCAACGGTGATCACCATCAGGGGGACAGCTACAGGCTGCGCGAAAAGCGCCGGTCCGGCCTTCTGCAGAAGGTCGGCTCGGTGCCCGAAACAAACGAAGCAAACCAATGAAGGGGGTCAGTTCTTCAGTTCGCCAAAGGGGTCAATTCCTGGATTCGTTTGACAAAGGCGGCAGACGCAACGTCTGCGAAGCCGTCGCCCGCGCGTTCAATTGGTGCGACGAGAGCGTTCCGCCGAGCGGGTGGTCAGTGCGCAGCATTCGCGGCCTCAGAGCGCGCGCGGGGCGATACGGATTGATCGTGCCGTCGCCTGCGGTCGGCTGCTGGAGTTACCCGGCGGGTCAGAAGGGCCTTGCCGCAGCAACGACGGCTATCTCGAAAGCAAGATCGTCGATGCGCCGACATTCGAAGGCCCGATGCGCACGCCGGCGGTGGGTTCACCATGAGGAGTGTGAAAACCGTACAGGTTCGAGCCTTGCTCGAATTTAGCGAAAGATCAGGTGCAAAGGCTGGAGCAACACCCCGTAGCGATTGATGTCCGTGAGCAAGACACGCCTGTTGTCCAGTTGTCTCTGACCCTGGGCCTGTAGGCTACACAAGCGCAATCCGCCTCGCGCTGAAGATAGCCGGCACCCATCGGGAGAGGGAGGAGGGCGGGAGATAGGTGCCGGCCTAGACGGGAATTCGGGTCCGCCGCCGCAACAGCGTAGCTGAGCCTTGGCTTGGTGTCATTGCCTGATGCCGGGACTGGGCGCCTAACCGTCGCACGCTCAACCGGCGCCTTGTGGCAATTCTTCTCTCTCAAGTCGAGGTGTGCGCAATATTGATCGAATGGCAGACCTTCACTCGAAGGGGCGACTTTGCTTTTGCTGTGTCGATTGGTTATTCTGTAAAGAAATCTCCGGGCGAGAGGGGTAATGCCGATCCATCAAAGAGCTCGGGACGCGGGTGTTTTCGACCAGTCCGAGTTGGCGTTGCTCAGTCGCGTGTTCGATCGGCTGAAAGTTGACGGTCAGACCGTGCATCAACGTGAAGCGCTCGCGTCCCGGATCATTGCAAATTACATGGCCGGCATCGTGGAGGAGGAAGAGCTTCTTTCGGCTTCCAAACAGCGCTGGGTCATGAGGTCCGTCGACGCTGTGCTGCCGCGCGCATCGGGCGTTGGCGCGCTGGCACGGTTATCCGCGCCAGCGCCTTGCTGGATGTTTATAGACTCGACAGTGCAGACATCTGCAGTCCCGGCCCGCTTCCCATGTCGCGCTCATGTCGCATGGATCTGCCGATAGCCGCAGGAAACGCTTGGAAATCAGCCGTGGCAGCTTCCAACATGCGCGACATGAAAGGACGCTTCTATAAAGCAACCTTCCAGTTAATGCCTTGATTTCATTGAGATAAACTTGGTAGCGGGAGCGCGCGAGATCTTGTAGCCGGTCTTGCGCGAGATGCCGAATTCCCGGCACACATCGCTCATGCCTTCCCCGTCGAGAAGGCGAGCTACAAAACGAAGACGTTCCTCCATCACCGAATACTCTCTCCACGGCATCAACACCTCCGGCCAAAAGCCAAAAGTGTTACCCATTGGACTGCACCCCTTGGGTGAGACACTAATTAGGGACAGTTCTCCAGGTTTTGGATTGCGGCTGGGGGATCCTGGCGCAATCGCGTTAGGCCGGCTTCGTATTCATCCGGCGAGAGATAGTCGAGCGCTGAATGCAGGCGATGCCTGTTGTAGACCCGCTCGATGAATTCGCCGATGCTTTTCTTGGCATCGATGATGTCGCGATAGGCTCGGCCATCGACCTCTTCGTCCTTTAGCGTTCGCATGAAGCGCTCAGCCTTGGCATTGTCATAGGGATTGCCAATCCGGCTCATGCTCGGCTGGATGCGATGCGCCGCAAGTCGTGCAGCGTATTCAGCGCAGGCATATTGCACGCCGCGATCGCTGTGATGGATGACGCTGCCCGGCGGAGGTCGGCGCACCGCAATCGCTTGGTCGAGCGCAGCGATCGCCAGCTCGGCCTTGAGATGGGTTGCCATTGCCCAGCCGATGACCTTGCGGCTGTAGGCGTCAAGCACGATCGCCAGATAGGCGAACTCCTCGGCAAGATGGACATAGGTGATGTCGGCGACCCAGAGCTGGTCGATGTCGGTCAGTTGGAGGCCTCGTGCCAGATTGGGAACGACCCGCCAGCCATGCTTGGAATCCGTCGTCATCGGCACGAAACCTGCCTTGCGCAGACACAACAGATTGTCCTCGCGCATCAGCCGCAGCACACGCTTGTGGTTCGCCCGCCAGCTCCCGCAGCCGAGCAGCACGGCAATCCGGCGATAGCCGTAATGCGGATTGGACAGCGCCAGGCGCTGGATCACATCACGCAGACCTGCCTCCTCACGGCGTGGAGACGATACCTGCCAATGCCGATAGTAGCCCGCGCGGCTCACGCCCGCGAGCCTGCACATCCGCTCGATCCCGATCACGCCTTGCAGCCATCGAAAAGGACGCCATCATCGCCTGGATGACCGTGTAGATGCCGTCCCGCCAGGCGCGCCGCTCTGCTGGCGTTCTTCCCCGACGTGCTGCAAGGCAAAAAATCGAGATCGACGGTCTTCTGTCCGACCAATCGTTCCAGATCGGCGATGCGAGCCAATGCCTTCGACAGCTCGTCAGACGTATCCGACGGCGCAGGCACTGCAGGATCGTTTGCTTGCCGCCGCACCGCTTCGACGCGCTGCGGACGCCCAGCACCACGCAGCGCCGAAGACCCGCCAATGCGAAACTGGGGCGCCGCTGGCCAAGAGCCTGCTGTTCGATCCGCTCGGCATGCGCTCGAGCAGCTATCGGCACGAGGACTTCATTGCCGCCGGCAACAACCGCGCCCTGCTGCAT
>NZ_JAMYUP010000075.1:0-26451 GCF_040323155.1 Mesorhizobium sp. M0060 | reverse complement strand
CAACTATCGCAGCTACCGTTGGCGTCACGAAGTCTTCGACCTCGAGCAGGCCGACTAGCAAGGGAAGCCCGTAGAACGCGACGAACAATTGGAGCACGACGGGAACACTCCGGGCATAGGATACGTAGAGGTCGGCCAGTTGACTGATCACTGGTACCCTGCGCACCCGGAATGTCGTCGTGACTAAAGCCAGGCAGAAGCCGACGACAAGGGCCGTAAACGTGATCGCGAGCGTCAGTGGCAATGCCAAGAGCAGCTCGGGGATCATTATGGAAAGGTCCACCTTGGAAGACTCCTTCTTGCGGTTTCAGCCTTGGTCGTCGGCCATGCAGAGACCCGGTCTAGGGCGAGCTTTCGCTACTTGATGTAGGTCGTGACGTCCTCGCCGAACCACTTCTGCGAAATCTTGCCCAGCGTGCCGTCGTCCTTCAGCTCCTTGAGCACCCTGTTCACGTCGTCGAGCAGGGCCTTGTTCTCCTCCGACTTGTGAATCAGGAGGTAGGTGTTGTTGATGGCGACCGGCTCGCTCGCCTTGATGTCGAGCTTCTGGTTGTCGATCACGGTCTGCTCGCCAAGGTTCGACGGCAGAACCAGCGCGTCGTACTTGCCGTTCTGGACTTCCTTCAGGCGATCCGGGTAAGGGATGCCAGCGCTCGATGCGGTGATCTCGATCTTGTAGTCCGGGTTCTTCTCCTGCCATTGGGTGGCAAACTTGTAGATGCCGCCACCGGCCGTGACAGGCACGATTTTCTTGCCGACCAGATCCTTCATCTCGTTGATGTTGCTCTCCTTGCGGCTATAGATCTTTATCAGACTTGCACCCATTGGGTTGTCCGGAATGAGGAATTGCTTTTCGCGCGCTGGCGCCTTGTAGTAGCCGCCGGACGCCATGTCGTATTTCCCGGTTACGAGGCCGGTCTCCTGCGCGATGTCCGCAGCGCCTTCCATTTCGAACTTGTACTGGGGCAGCTTCGCGTTGATAGCCTTGAGGACGTCGGGCTCGTACCCTTGCGGCTCAACGCCGATAGCTCCCCACGACAGCGGTTTGGATTCTGCCGCAGTCGCGATCTTGATCGTCCGGACGGAGTCCTGACCATAGGATACGCCCGCGGTTGCAAGGGCGATTGCGACACCGGCTACGGCAAGGCCAAACCGACGGTACGATGATGATCTGATAGAAGACATTTCAGGCATCCTTTCTCTACTGGAGTGTGTGTTCGGAATTGAGGAATTGGGTGAGGCGCGGACTGGATGGCGCATCGAAGATCTCCGTCGGGCTACCCTCGGCAGCGACGACGCCCCGATCCATGAAGACGATCCGGTTGGAGATGTTCTTTGCAAATTGCATCTCGTGGGTCACAAGCAGCGAGGTGATCCCTGACGACGTAACGTCTTTGATCACCTTCAGGACTTCACCGACGAGTTCGGGATCAAGCGATGAAGTGGGTTCGTCGAAGAGCATCACATCCGGTCGAACCGCCAACGCACGCGCGATGCCGGTTCGCTGGAGCTGGCCACCTGAGAGCTGGGACGGGTAGCTGTCTCGCTTGTCGGAGAGGCCTACTCGTTCAAGCTCTTGCAGGGCGATTTCACGCGCCTCGTCCTTGGACTTGCGCTGCACCACAACAAGCGGATCCATCACGTTCTGAATGACCGTCATGTTCCTGAAGACGTTGAACTGCTGGAAGACCATGGCTGTCCGGAGCCGGATCGCCTGGACCACGTTCTTGTCAGCATGTTGGTAGTCCATACGGATCTGATCGAACGTGATGGTTCCAGACGCCGGCTTGACCAGGTGGTTGATGCACTTCAGCAGCGTGGTCTTGCCGGTACCACTAGGGCCGATGATCGACACCACGTCACCGCGTTTCACCGAGAGATTGACGCCGTTCAGGATCTGCGTGTTTCCGTAGGACAGCTTTAAATCTTTGAGATCAAGCATTTCTGGTTGGTGTCCTTTCGGGAGATGGTTCGGGAAGCGTCAGACCATCGCTCACCTCGTCCGTCGCGGTCTCGGCGTCCGTCCATTCGTCGCCGAGGAGCTCGGGCGTATCGAACGCTTGAAGATCGGCGAAATGGCGCTCGCGGTCGGCGACGAAGAGCGCCCTCACGATGCCGCGCGCGAGCCGGTCGGCGCCTTCGCTGATGGCGGGGATGTCGCCCGTGAGCTTGCCATGGCTAAGCGTGGCAGGAAAGTTGAAGCAGTGTATCCGTGCCAGCGCGGGGCAGGCGCCGGGCACAGCTTCCAAAAATTCGAACGCCTCTCCGAGGTCGGGCGAAGCTTCGAGCTCGCCGTTTCGCATGTCCGCCGGCACGGGGAAGCGGTCGCGCCAAAGGCGGATGTGGGACGCGACGGCGGCGAGTTCCGGCCGGCTTGTCAGGTCGACCTTGAAGCCGGTGCCGAAGATCAGGAAATCGACGGGATAGCGGCCCTTCGGCGTCGTCACCGCAAGGTGATCGCCGTCCTGCGCCAGCGCGGTGATCGGGCTCGCCAGGTGTATGTGGGCCTGCGGGAACGCGCTCACGCGCAGAACGCTGTGGCGGGGCGGCGGCGTCTGGGCGCGCATCGCGTAATCGAGAAAGCGCCATTTCCAATCGTCGGGCAGGCCGGCGAACCCGTGCACTACGCCCTGGCTGCCGATGCCGGTGAACTTGTTGACGCGTGGCAAGTCCGCCCGGCGCACGAAAAGATCAAGTTGAGCCGCCCCGGCCTCGAGAGCGGTGGCGGCGTTGTCCATCGCCGAGGCGCCGGCTCCCACGACTGCGACACGCTTGCCGCGCAGCGCGGCGAAATCGATTGCGTCGGCGGAATGGGCCCAGAACTTCGGATCGATGTCGTTGGCGATGGGCGGTACGAAGGGGCCGCCGAGGCCGTCGCGGCCGGTTGCGAGCACCACATGGCGCGCGATCGTCGTTTCGTTCAGGCCGTCCTGGCGGCAGACGACGTCGAGCAGGCCGTCCGCGCGCGGGACGATCGCGTCAACAGTCGTCGCGTTGCGCACCGGCAGGTCGAGCACGCGCCGGTACCAGACCAGGTAGTCCATCCATGTTTGGCGGGGCGCCTTATCGAGCGCGACCCAGGCGTCATGGCCATGCAGCGCCTCGTAGTAGGCGCGGAAGGTGAGCGCCGGCAGCCCCATCGCCGGTCCGGTCAGTTGCTTGGGGGAGCGCAAGGTGCGCATCCGCGCGAAGGTGACCCACGGGCCCTCACAACCAGGCGGCGCCTTGTCGATGACGACATGGTTGGCGACGCCGAGCCGCTTGAGTATGGCCGAGGCAACAAGCCCGGCCATACCTGCGCCGATGATGACGACGTCGACGATGCGATGCCCGTCGACAATGTGGGGCGGCACCCAGGCTTTGGCTGGCAGTTCCAGCCAGGCGAGATCCTGCCGCAGGCGCGCCTCGAGGGCGTCGAGGCCGTTCGGAAACGCGGCCAGGTCGCTCATGACGGCACTCCCTCGGGCAGCGAGGTCCGCCCGTAGACGGTGTCGGCCAATGCCTCGGAGCCGCTCGAGTCATGTAGGCGACAACCGGGCATAGCCAACGACACCGCGCGCGCCGCCTCGATCACGGCGGCGGCG
Source organism: Mesorhizobium sp. M0060 (assembly GCF_040323155.1). NCBI lineage: Bacteria > Pseudomonadati > Pseudomonadota > Alphaproteobacteria > Hyphomicrobiales > Phyllobacteriaceae > Mesorhizobium > Mesorhizobium sp. M0060. Next base: position 22,867 of record NZ_JAMYUP010000075.1, on the reverse strand, counting down.
GTCGGGCTCAGCGGTAGCGCGGCAGGCGAAATGGCGCCGAACACGAAGGGAATGGTGTGGTCGAGCATGCGCATCACGATACCTTCGAGCGGAACGCCGCAGGCGGTCGCGGGCTCGACGATGGCGACCCCGAGCCCGGACCGGACCAGTGTCAGCGCCGTCATCGAGGCGTTGACATCGATAATCCGTTGCGGCGTGACGCCCGCCCTCGCCAAGGCCTCATCGACGCGGTGCCGCAAGCGATAGGGGTTCGCCAGGGTGACGATGCAGCGGTCGACGAGATCGGCGAGGCGGACTACGTCCCGACCGGCGAGTGGATCGCTCGCGCCGACAACGACGACGCAGGGCGCATCGGCGACCCAGTGAACATCGAGGCCGGGATGTTCCAGCGGCAGGCTTGATATCCCGAAGTCCGCCGAGCGGGCGAGCACGGACTGCACGACGTTCTCGGCCGCCAGCGCCTGCACATGAAGATGGCGCGGAAGCAGGCCTGGCGCGACGGCCGCGAGCGCCTGCGGCAGAATGCCGGTCGCAAGCGACGGCGTGGCCGCTATCGTCAGCGTCGGCGGCTCGTCGAGACCGATAGCGTCCGCCCGCTCGCGGATGTGGGCCAGGCCGAGGAGATGACGCTCTACCTCGGCGTGAAAGAGTACGCCGCGCGACGTCGGACTGATGCGCGGCCCGCTCCGGTGCAACAGCGCATAGCCGATATCGGCTTCCAGATCCTGGATGAGCCTGGTGACCGCCGGTTGCGAGCGGCCGAGCAACCTCGCCGCCCCGGTCATGCTGCCGGCGGACATGACTGCTGCGAACGCTTCGAGTTGTCGGATATCGATCGAGTTTGAATGCATAGCCTACATCAAACACCATCATTCATATCTGTAAAGCATGGAAATTCTCAGCAACGATCGAAAATAGATAAAATTTCCGCATCAATTTGGTCATGCCATTACCAATTGACATAATTAAAGTGTCGTGCTTGCCTAAGTCGCACGCCCGCTGACGTCCCGAGGAGCTTGTCCTGACACTGATCGAAACACTTGCCTTTGTGAGGCCGGGCTCCGCGCTCGCCGAGGCCATGGTGAAACGCGCCGAGATCCTGCGCCTGAGCCAGGCGGCCCACGATGCCGTGCTCCTGCCGCGCGAACCCGGCGGTCTCTCACACGGCCTCAGGGCCGCGCTCGCCGCCCGCATGGCGCGCCTCAACCGCAGCTCAGCGCTGGCGCGCCATTACGACACCTTGGTCGCCCGCGCCGGCGAACCGACGACAGCGCCGCTCGCCGACCCCGACACGAACGCAACCGACGTCCGCACCGCGGAGATCGTCCGTCATGCCGACCGGCTCACGGTCGCGCCACGCGAGGCCACGCGCGCCCATGTGGACGCGTTGCGTGAGGCCGACGTCGCCGACCCCGACATCGTGCGGCTCGCGGAGCTCGCGGCCTTCGTCAACTACCAGGTGCGCGTCATAGCGGGTATAGCACTGCTCGGAGGAATGCGTTGAGCGAGGCCGTCCACACCTTCACGACCACAATACCGCGTTGGCAGCCCTACGTCGTTCCAGTCGATCTCGCGACTGCGAGCGAGGAGCAGCGAGCGGCGATGCAAGTGACGCCGTCCAACAAGGGCATCTCGGCCTATGTGCTCACGCTGGCGCACGACCCCGAGTCGCTCGCGGTCCGCTCGCCCTTGTTCAACCTGATCATGTACGGACGCGACGGGCTGGCGGCGAGCGAGCGCGAGCTGGGTGCCGTCGCCGCGTCCGTCGTCAACCGCTGCGTCTACTGCGCCGCCGTGCACGGCTCGCGATTCAACAGCCTGACGAAACGCACCGACGTCATCGAAGCCGTGTTCGCCGACGGCCTCGAGGCGATGCTCGACGACCACCTCCAGGCAATCTTCGACTTCTCGGCACGGCTGTCGACCACGCCGCCCGCGGTGACCGCTGCCGACGCGCAGGCGCTGGCAGACGTCGGGCTCGACGACCTGGAGTGCCTCGACCTTGTCCTATCCGCCGCCATCTTCGGCTGGGCGAACCGCCTGATGCATACGCTCGGCGAGCCGATGAAGGACTAAGGTGGTCTCGTCTCACTTGAGGGGAAACGCCCGCGCGGTTTCAGATTGGAAATCCGGCCTTTTCTATTGGTCACATAGCCTGTGCCATGGCGCACTCATTCAGTCTCACGTCAAGCATGGGTCGCCTTCGCGGCGATCAAGGCAAGCCGCGACACCGTACCGCTGAATGAGATACGGAGCCGAGCCCTTGTGCCCGGTTCCGTATTTGACGGGAGCCTCCGGAACGTCGCCTAATAGCCGACGACGTCGCTCCGGAGCCGCTTCACGCACAAAGCGCGAAGGACAAGAGCGGCATTGGCGTAAGTGATCGCTCTTTCGCCGCCGGAAATCAGTATATTGCCGACAACCTCCAGGACATCGCCCTCGACGCGCCAGGGAAGAATATCGGTGCAGGTCCGCATGCGGCCGAAGAGCGAACTGATCGGCACCATCTGGTCCTCAAACTCCACGTGCGGCTCGTCCGTTCCCGGACTCCAGGCCCGATAGGCCTCCAAAGCCTCGTCGAAAGCTCCATGCAGATGTATCGGGGCATGGCCCTCATGCAAAGCGGGTAGCAGGCGTGTGGTCATCGGTCTCCTCCTGGATCGCGGCAGCAGCCCATGCTGCCAGGTAACCCCCGCATTTCGATAAAATGATTGGTCTATGGCCGGATGTGACGGGCGCCTACCAATAGCCGCAAGAGCCGACGCCCCAATAGAAGGCTCCATCTCGTTCTAAGCGGCGAGAATCCGCTTCAGATTCGGGAGCGTCGTCCACCTGCGCCCAACCCAGCGCATAAGGTGAAGGTCCCGGGTGGGAAAAGAGCGCCGACGACGGACCTGATACGGTCCGAAAGCTTCCAGGAATGTCTGCGTCATCGTCATCTCCTGATCCTGCGAACATGGACGGCGAAAAGTCAGGCACTTGAATGGACAGTATGACCTGCTTCGGAGCAAATGTCTATAAAACTTGTAGACATTGTTTTGGCAAGGAGCAATCCACAAGTGATCAGACGAAATGCCATGCGCGCTTGCCTGTGCCAGCGATGGACGCCTCATCGCCAAGTTGCCTGGCGATCCGCGCCTCGAAAGGCTGCAGCTCAGGTCATTTGTTCCGACGGGCACATCAAATCCATGGCGGCTCCCTCGTAGACGCGACGGGTTGTCTCGGCGATTGCATGTATCTGAACGTCCGTTGGGCGCATTTCCAACATTCACACAGGCCGAGACTTGCACGCGTATCCTGCTATGCAGCAGAAAGCCCAGGCCTATTGCTTCTTCACAATATTAGTGACCCGTTCGTCAAAAACCTGGCCGTGCCGCCAGCATGCGATCAGATGGCCGGCTCCGACCTGCCTGACGGGCGGTTCTGCCATTCTGCAGTCAGGAAGTGCCAGTGGGCACCGGTCGGCGAAAGAACAGCCCCTGTTAGGGAGATCATCTGCCGCGATCTCGACATGGGCGGATATCTTCGGCCCGTCCTTGTCGGAGGACGCCGCCAGAATCAGCTTGGTGTAGGGATGATTGGGGCCGCGGAAAATCTCGTCGGATGAACCGGTCTCGACAAGCCGGCCGCGATAGAGCACGCCGATCCTGTCGGCCATGTAGCGCACGACCCTGAGGTCGTGGCTGATGAAAAGATAGGTCGTGTCCTTGTCGCGCTGCAGGTCGTTGAGCAAGTTGAGAACGGTCGCCTGGACGGAGACGTCGAGCGCCGAGGTGGGTTCATCGAGCACGACGACCTTCGGCACGCCCGCGAAGGCCCGTGCGATGGCCGCCCGTTGCCGCTGGCCGCCGGACAGCGATCGCGATTTCTGGTCGACCGTGGTGCTGGCTAGACGAACCGAGGCAAGCAAATCACTGACGCGCTGCTTCACCTCGCCGCGGCGCAGGCCGGCGAGCCGCCGCAGCGGCCGGCCGAGGATCCTGCCGATCCGCTGGCGCGGATTGAGCGTGCGATCCGGCGACTGGAAGACCATCTGCACGTCGCGCCGTTCGACAAGGTTTCTCTTCTCGACGCGCGGCGCGACCGTGCTGCCGAACAGCTCGACCGAGCCGGCGTCGGGTGTCTGCAAGCCGGTGATAATCCTTGCCAAGGTCGACTTGCCGGAGCCGGACTCGCCGATGAGCCCGAAGGTTTCTCCCTGGCCGATGTCGAGGTTGATGTCGTGCAGCACTGCCTGGCTGCCGAAGGAATGGCTGATGCCCTTGCAGGCGATCGCGATCTGGCGCTCTTTTCGCGCGCCGACCCCATCGTTCTGAACTGACGGCTGCGCTGGCAGACCGGGGCCGTCCGTCTCCGCCAGTCTTCCATCCCACTTGGTGTAGTTGAGTGCCGGGATCGAGGCTATGAGCGCCTTTGTGTAGGCATGGCTTGGGTTGTCGAAAACATCGCCGGCGACGCCGCTTTCAACCACCGTCCCTGCCTGCATCACCGCCACCCGGTCGCAGGATCGGCGGATCATGTTGATGTCGTGGCTGATCAACAGCACGCTGGTTTTGTGGTCTTTGCGCAGATCGTGCAGGATGGAGATGATCTCCGACTGGACGCTGGCATCGAGCGCCGTCGTCGGCTCGTCCAACACCAGCAGCGCCGGATCGAGCGCGATCGCGATCGCGATGTTGGCGCGCTGCTGCATGCCGCCGGACAGTTCGTGCGGATAGAGCTCCAGCACACGATCCGGATTGCTCACTCGCACGCGCCTGAGCAGTTCGGCGGCGCGCCCAGACGCCTCGTCGTGACGAACAGGCCGGTGCCGCATGATCGTCTCCGTGATCTGCCGGCCTATCGTCATACTTGGATTGAGTGCCGCACCCGGGTGCTGATAGACGGCCGCGATATGATCTCCCCTCAGCTGGCGAAGCTGCTCCGCGGAAAGATCGCGGATTTCCCGACCCTGGAATTCAAGCGCTGAGGCTGCGATCCGGGCGTTCTTTGGTAGGTAGCGCAGTAGGGCGAGCGCCACCGAGCTTTTTCCCGATCCCGATTCGCCCACCAGGCCGAGCGCCTCGCCTTCCCCTATGTGCAGCGATACTCCGCTGACGGCGGGATGCGATCCTTTTCGCCCCTCATAGGTGATGGAAAGCTGCTCTACGTTCAGAACTGATGAGGACATTGGGGAGCTTGAAACCACTTTCTTTGCGCGCAGCCATCAAGGGCAATCGCTTCCGCTTTCACAACATATAATCTCTATAAAATTACTCGAATTAAGCTGGAGCGCAATCTACCTTTCACGGATCGGGAGATTGTTGGATAGCGGCCTGACCGGAACCGCGATGGTCTCCTGAGCAGATTTTGCAGGAGGCCGGCATGGCTCGAGACCATATGATCCTCAGCGCTTTTTTCTTCAACCCGCAGGGCGATCATCGCATGTCTTGGCGCCACCCCCGGGCGCCGGGCCGGGAAGTGCTGGACTTCGATTTCTACCGCGATCTCGTGCAGGCGGCAGAGCGCGCCAGGATCGACACCATCTTCGTCGCCGATCACGTCGCCATCTGGGATTCGGTGCAGAGCGGCGTTGCGCACTATGCCAATGCCCGATTGGAACCGCTGACGCTGCTGGCGGCCCTTGCTGGGGTGACAAAGCACATCGGCCTGATCACTACCGCGTCGAGCTCCTACAGCGAGCCCTACAATGTGGCGCGCATGTTCGCCTCGCTCGACCATATCAGCAAGGGCAGGGCGTCCTGGAATGTGGTGACCTCGGCGATGGACGAGGAAGCCCGCAATTTCGGCCGCGATGGCAATATCGAGCATGCGTTCCGCTACGAGCGGGCCTGCGAATTCCTCGATATCGTCAAGGCGCTGTGGGACAGCTGGGAAGACGAGGCGCTGCTGCTCGACAAGGCGTCTGGCTATTTCGCCGATCCGCACAAGGTCCATGCGATCAATCACAAGGGGCCGCATTTCAAGGTGAGGGGACCGCTCAACGTCTCCCGACCGCCGCAGGGCCATCCGCTGATCGTCCAGGCCGGCTCCTCCGAGAACGGCAAGAATTTTGCCACCGCCCATGCCGACGCGCATTTCGCCATCTACAGCACCAGGGAAGACGGCATCAAATACCGGCAGGATATCAACGAGCGCCTCGCTCGTTTTGGTCGCCAGCCCGAGAGCTTCAAAATCCTGCCGGGGATCCTGCCGATCGTCGCCGCCTCCGAGGCGGAGGGCCGCGAGCGGCAGGAATACCTTCAAACCCTGCTTCCCGATCGGGTCGGCATCGATCTTCTTTCAAGCTGGAGCGGTATCGATCTCTCCGTCTATCCGCCGGACGGGCCGCTGCCGCCGCTGCCGGACGAGAGCACCTTCAATGGCGGGCGCACATCGCTCAACCGGGTCAAGCAGTGGGCGAAGCAGGATCTCAGCCTGCGCGACATCGCCCGCAAGCTTGCCAACAGCGGTTCGGTGCCGACCGTAGTCGGCACGCGCACGCAGATCGCCGACCAGCTGCAGGACTGGTTCGTTGCGGGTGCGGCCGACGGCTTCAACCTGATGTTCCCGCTGCTGCCCGAGGACTGGGTGAATTTCGCCGAGCAGGTGGTGCCGGAGCTGCAGCGCCGCGGTGTGTTCCCGACCGAATACACGCCGGGAACATTGCGTGACCGCTTCGGCCTGGCGCGGCCCGCTAATCGCTTCGCCGAGCAGCGCGACAATGCGCGCGCCGTATCCTGACGCCGGAGACCGATCATGACCGTCGCACCAAGCCTGCAGCCACGTGAAGCAACCGCTCCTCATCTCGTCAATGTCCTGCACAGCCTGAAGCGCGTGCGCGTCAAATTCGGCGGCCGCACCATTGCCGACAGCCGCAACGTGCTGGTGCTGCGCTCCAACCACTTTCTGCCGATCTATTTCTTCCCGGTGGCGTCCGTCGATGCGTCGGTGCTGAAGCCCTCGCTGCACCGCAAGCCGCACCCGGTCGGTGGCGAGACAACCTACTGGGATGTCGATAGCGGCGACAGGCGGAGCGCCAACGCGGCCTGGTCGTTCGTGTCGCCGCCGGGTGAAAACCTGTCGCCCCTGGCCGGTCGCCTTCAGCTGGATGCTCGTCGACCAGTGGTTCGAGGAGGAAGAAGAAGTCTTCGTCCATGCCCGCGATCCCTATGCGCGCATCGATGTGCTGCAAAGCTCGAGCCACGTGCAGGTCTGGTTCGACGGCGAGCCGATCGCCGACAGCCATCGCACGGTGCTGCTGTTCGAGACGCATCTGCCGACGCGCTTCTATCTGCCTGCGGAAGACATCCGGCTGGAGCGGCTGACGGCGTCCGTCACAACGACGCGATGTCCCTACAAGGGCATCGCCTCCTACTGGTCCGGCCTGCTGAGCGACGGTTCGGTGCGCCCGGACATCGCCTGGAGCTACCGCGACCCGATCGCGGAGATGCCCAAGATCAAGGGCCTGATCGCCTTCTATCCGCAGGCCGTCGACAGCATCCATCTCGACGGCGAACCCGTCGCCTAGAGCAATTCCAGGAAAAGTGTGAGCGGTTTTCCGTCCGGAATTGCGTAAACACAAAGACTTAGCATCATTTCCAACCATCATTTCAGACAGGGGTTTCAACATGACCAAACGCAACGACATCGACGCACTGCGCAATCTTTCGGGGGACATCTGGAATGTCGCCGTCGACGAATATCAGGGCGGTTTTCTCAAGCGCCGCGATCTCCTGAAATATGCAGCGCTGCTCGGCCTGACCGGCTTTGCCGCATCGCAAGGGCTCGGCGGCGCGCGCGCTGCAGCCTCCGCCGGCGGCACGGTCCGTGTCGGGCTCGGCCAGCCGACCAAGGCCATCGATCCCGTCACGGTCACCGATCCGGCCAGCATCGGGGTGCTCAGCCAAGTCGGCGAGTATTTGATCCTCGACGATCCGAAGGACGGGCTGCAGCCGAAGCTCGCTCTCTCCTGGGAGGCCAACGAGACAGCCAGCCGCTGGACCTTCAAATTGCGGCCAGGGGTGAAGTTCCACGATGGCCGCGCGGTCACCGCCAAGGACGTGGTGGCGAGCTTCGAGCGGCTGGTCGATCCGGCCAGCGGCTCGTCGGCGCTGTCGGCCTACAAGGGCATCCTGTCCAAGGGTGGCGCCAAGCTGGTCGACGATGAAACCGTCGCCTTCGATCTCGACGGTCCGAACAGCAACTTCCCGTTCTATGTCTCCTCCGACGTCTATAATGCCGTCATCCTGCCGGCCGACTATGCCGGTGATTTCGAGAAGACTTTCAACGGCACAGGCCCGTTCAAGCTCGAATCCTTCCGTCCCAAGCAAGGCGCCAGCTTCGTGCGCAACACCGATTACTGGGGCGACAAGGCATTGCCTGACCGGGTCGAGATCAAGTTCTTCGACGATGAGCAGGCCCAGGTGCTGGCGCTGCAGGCCGGCCAGCTCGACATCATCCCGAGCACGACGCGCCTTGAACTGGCGATCGAGGGCAATCCCAACTTCAAGCTCCTCAGCGTGCAGGCAAGCTCGCATGACGAGGTGCATCTGCGGAACGACCAGGCGCCGTTCACCGACAAGCGGGTCCGCCGCGCGCTGGCGCTGACCCTCGATCGCGAGGCGGTGGTGAAGGGCCTGCTGAAGGGCCGCGCCGTCGTCGGTAACGACACCCCGTTCGCGCCGATCTTCCCCTCGGCTGATCCGTCGGTGCCGCAGCGCAAGCAGGACATCGCCGAGGCCAAGCGGCTGCTTGGTGAAGCCGGCGTGCCCAATGGCTTCGAGGTGACGCTGACCACTGAACGGGCCTATGACATTCCCGACTACGCGGTGTTGATCCAGAACTTCGCCAAGAAGGCCGGCATCGACATCAAGCTTAATGTGTTGCCGCAGGACGCCTATTACGGATCGGCCAAATTCGGCAGCTCGCCCTGGCTCGATTCCAATCTCGGCATCACCGATTTCGGCCATCGCGGCACCCCCGACATCTTCCTCAACGCAACGCTTAAGAGTTCGGGAGCCTGGAACGCGGCGCATTTCAACAACCCGGCTTATGACGCGCTGCTGCTCGATTACAGCAAGGCGCGTGACCTTCAGGCGCAGCGCCTTGCCGCCGGCAAGATCCAGACCTTGCTGCTCGACGAGACGCCGCTGATCATCGGCTACTTCTCGCAATACAGCCGGATCGTCAGCTCGAAGGTTGAGGGCGTCCGCTTCACGGCGATCTCGCATCTGCTGCTCGACCGCGTTTCCTTTGTCCAGGCATGATGCTCGAAAACGGAGATAGAGCCCCATCCCGATTCCATCGGGATGGGACAGGTTTTGGGCGAGGCGGCAAAACTCGATGGTGAGCGGCCGCATCCTATCAACGCGCGTCGGCACACTGCTGCTCACGCTGTGGCTGGTCAGTATCCTGGTCTTTCTTGCCGGGCAGGTTCTGCCCGGCGATGTCGGCCGCGTTATGCTTGGGCCCTTTGCCGATGCGCAAGCGGTGGCGGAACTGAACAGGCGGCTGGGCGCCGACCAGCCGGTCCTTGTCCAATACTGGCGCTGGTTCAGCAAGGCTGTCACTGGTGACTTCGGCACCTCGCTGTCGATGCGCGCGCCGGTCGCGCCGTTCGTGCTGGAAAGCCTCAAACGTTCCGCGGCACTTGCCGGCATCATCCTGGTCTTCCTCGTTCCGCTGGGCGTCGGCGCCGGCGTCATCGCCGGCCTCAATGCGGGCCGCGTGATCGACCGGCTGATCGTGATGGCAGGCGTTTCCTTCGGCATCGTTCCGGATTTTGTTTCCGGCCTGATGCTGCTTATCGTCTTCGGCCTGTGGCTCAACTGGTTTCCGATCTCAGGGGTTGCGCCAGATGGCGCGGGCTTTTGGATAAATGGCTATTATTTGATCCTGCCGGCGCTGCCGCTGGTGCTGAACCTTGCCGGCTATATCGCCCGGATGACGCGGGCAGGTGTGATCGAGGCAATGGCCGCCGACTATACGCGCACCGCCGTCCTGAAAGGGCTCGATCGGCGCGAGATCATTTTTCGGCACGTGCTGCTCAATGCGCTGACGCCGACCATCGCCGTCCTTGCGACCCAGACCGGATACCTCCTTGGCGGGCTGGTGGTGATCGAAGCTTTGTTCGGCATCCAGGGCCTTGGCAATCTGGTTCTGAACGCGGCCAAGGCCCGCGATTTCCCGATGCTTGAAGCCGGCGTCCTGGTGATGGCGGCAATCTTCGTCCTGTCGGCGGCGACAGGCGACCTCGTGCTGGCCTTGCTCGATCCGCGGCAACGCCGCCGGACCTCGTCATGACGGATCTGGCGGAATTTCCCGTGCCACCGCGCGTGGCTATAGGCCTGTCGGCATTGCGCAGGATCCGCGGCGCCTTTTCCGGACTGGCCCCGTCGGTCGTGGTCGGATCGCTGCTGCTGCTTTTCTGGATCACTTGCGCGCTGCTCGGCAATCTCTTCGTTCCATACGACCCCTATGCAGAGGATTTTCTGGCGATGCTGACGCCGCCCGATGCCTTGCACTGGTTCGGGACCGATCAGCTCGGCCGCGACGTGCTGTCCCGCATCGTCGTCGGTTCGCGCGATATCCTGGTGGTTGCGCCGCTGGCCACGCTGGCCGGCGTTGCCGCCGGCAGCATCATCGGGCTGGTGCTCGGCTATTTCGACGGCCTGGTCGATGCCATCGGCGCGCGGCTGCTTGATACGCTGATGGCGTTTCCGTTCATCGTTCTCGTCACCATGACGCTTGTGGCGATCGGGCCATCGAACCTCACCGTCGTTCTGGTGATCGGCATCGCTTACGCGCCCCTGGTGGCCAGGACCGTTCGCGCCGCCGTGCGCGAGCAGAAGCAGCGTGACTATGTCAGCGCCGCCCGACTTGGCGGCGAAGGCTCGCTTGCCATCATGTTCCTGGAGATCCTGCCCAATATCAGGGAAACGATCCTCATCGAGCTCGTCACCCGGCTGGGATATGCGTTCTTCTCGATCGCGACATTGAGTTTTCTCGGTCTCGGCATCCAGCCGCCTTCCGCCGATTGGGGGCTAGCCGTCGCCGACGGCTACGGCTTCCTGACCGGTGGCAAATGGTGGGTCGTCGTCTTCAACTCCGGCGCGATCGTTTCACTGGTCATGGCAACGAACCTTATTGCCCAAGGCATAGGCGCGTTTGAAAATGTCGATGGATGAATGCGAAGCCGTATTGATGGCCTGAGCTTCGGTCTGCTCGCCATACGGACATTGCTACCGATCCATGAGCAGAACGGCATTTTTCTCCGCGAGGCTGAAAAATCGAAACCTAGTTCCTTATCTCTATAGATTTTGTCGAATATCGTCTGCCCCGGTTTGGAAATGACCCAATGCGCATGCGGGTCTGGGAGATTGACGAGTTGGCACGGCTATCGGTTCTCGGAATATCCGGCGGCGTAAGCACACCATCGCGCACTACCGCGGTGGTCAACGCGCTGGTCAAGGCAGTCGCCTTGCGCGTCCCGGCAGACACTGGCCTGATCGAAATCACCGAGGCGGCGCCTTCGATTTTCGCCGGGCTGTCTCGTCGCGCGCTCGGCGCGTCTGGCGAAGCGATCATCCAACGTGTCGAGAAGGCCGACCTTCTCGTGGTCGGAACGCCTGTCTATCGGGCTTCCTACTCCGGCGCCCTCAAGCACCTGTTTGACCTCGTCGACTATCGTGCGCTGGCTGGCAAGACCGTGCTTCTCGTGGCAACAGGCGGAAGTCCATACCATGGCCTGGTTCTCGAACATCAGCTCCGGCCATTGTTCGGTTTTTTCGGGGCCGTCACCGTCCCGACCGGCGTCTACGGCGCGCCCGACGATTTCGTCGATGCCAAGATCGTCGGCGCGGCGATTATCGATCGCATCTCACGGGCCGCTACCGAAGCGGTCTCCTTGCCTAATTCCAGTCATGCAAACGCTGCCGTCGCCACGCGCATCGGTTGAAGCCAATCAAAAGGGGAAACGAACGAAATGACCTCGAATTCCGACAACGTGAAATTCGCCTACTGGGTCCCGAACGTCTCGGGCGGCCTTGTCATCTCCAACATCGAGCAGCGGACAGGCTGGGACATCGACTATAACCGCAAGCTCGCCCAGATCGCCGAGGCCAACGGCTTCGACTACGCGCTGAGCCAGATACGCTTCACGGCCGGCTATGGCGCCGACAACCAGCACGAATCCGTATCGTTCAGCCACGCCTTGCTTGCGGCGACCAGAACGCTGAAAGTCATCGCGGCGATCCTGCCCGGCCCATGGAATCCAGCGCTGGCGGCCAAGCAGATAGCCACCATCAACCACCTGACCAATGGCCGTGTCGCGGTCAATGTCGTGAGCGGCTGGTTCCGCGGTGAGTTCGCCGCCATCGGCGAGCTGTGGCTCGACCATGACGAGCGCTATCGCCGCTCGGAGGAATTCATCCGTGCGCTGCGCGGCATCTGGACCGAGGATAATTTCACGCTAAAGGGCGACTTCTATCGCTTCACCAACTACTCGATGAAGCCGAAGCCGATCGATCCGCAGCCGGAGATCTTCCAAGGCGGCTCATCGCGCGCGGCGCGCGACATGGCTGCGCGGGTTTCCGACTGGTATTTCACCAACGGCAACACGCCGGAAGAGATCAAGAAGCAGGTTGACGACATCAAGACCAAAGCGAAGGCCAATGGCCACAAGGTGAAGATCGGCGTAAACGCCTTTGCCATCGCTCGCGAAACCGAGGCAGAAGCGCGCACCGTGCTCGACGAGATCATCGCCAAGGCCAATCCGGAGGCGGTGCAGGGTTTCGCCGATCAGGTCAAGAATGCCGGCAAGGCCTCGCCGGAAGGCGAAGGCAACTGGGCGAAATCCTCCTTCGAGGATCTTGTCCAATACAATGACGGCTTCCGCAGCAATCTCATCGGCACACCGGAACAGATTGCCGAACGCATCCTCAAGCTGAAGGATGCCGGCGCGGATCTGATCCTGCTCGGCTTCCTGCATTTCCAGGAAGAGGTCGAGTTCTTCGGCAAGCGGGTCATCCCTCTGGTGCGCGAACTGGAAGCGGCGCGCGACAGGAAGCTTGTCGCCGCGGAATAGGACAGGCGCGGCCATCAGGCCGCTGCCGGCACGCCTTCAAAATCAGGAACGTTTCATGATTGGTGCTTCGCTGGGAGCCGCCGCATACGAGCGCGCGCCCGAAATTTCCGGCATTCTTGCTGGTGCTGGTCCCGTCGAGGACACGCGCCCGGCGCGCCTGTCGGCAAAGGCTGATGCGATCCTGGCGCTGGGCGGGATCAGCATTTCCTTTGGTGGCGTCACGGCACTGCGGGATGTCGACCTCGAGGTCAAAAGCCGCGAGATTCGCGCTGTGATCGGTCCCAATGGCGCCGGCAAATCCTCGCTGATCAATATCATCAGCGGCCTCTATCACGCCGATCAGGGCAAGATCGCGATCGATGGCCAGTCCTTTTCCCGGGTGTCGGCAAGCCGTCTGGCACGGCTCGGCGTCGCGCGCACCTTCCAGAACTTGGCACTGTTCGGTGGGCTTTCAGTGCGCGACAACATCGCGTCGGGCCGCGTCCACACCCGGCGCGCCAGCTTCGTCGAACATATTGCCGGTCTGCCGCGCGCCCGGCGCGAAGATGCCGCGATCGCTGAAAAGGTCGACCAGACAATCGCCTTCCTGCATCTCGAGGCCGTCGCCGATCGCCTGGTCGCGACGCTGCCCTACGGCCTGCAGAAGCGGGTCGAACTGGCGCGCGCGCTCGTCGCCGAGCCGAAGATCCTGCTGCTCGACGAGCCGATGGCCGGCATGACGGCGACCGAGAAGGCCGAGATGGCCGGTTTCGTGCGCGCAGCGCGCGACCGGCACGACGTCACCATCATCCTGATCGAACACGATATCGGCGTGGTCATGGGGCTCTCCGACCGCGTCGCCGTGCTCGACTACGGCCGCAAGATCGCTGACGGGACACCGGCCGAGGTCAGGGCCAATCCGGCGGTGATCCGGGCCTATATCGGCACCGCCGAAGGCGAAGATGGCGAGGGCATCTGATGAGCTACTATGATTTCCTCTTCGTCATCGAGGTGCTGGTCGGTGGCTTGCTCTCAGGCGTCATGTATTCGCTCGTCGCCATCGGTTTCGTGCTGATCTACAAGACGTCGGGCGTGCTGAACTTCGCGCAAGGGTCGATGGTGCTGTTCGCCGCACTCACCTTTGTCAGCCTTGTCGAACGCGGCATCCCGTTTGCGCTTTCGCTGCTCATTACCCTCGCGGCCATGGTTGCGCTGGGCTTCACCATCGAGCGAACTGTGCTGAGGCCGCTGGTCAATCGCTCGCCGATGACGCTGTTCATGGCCACGCTTGGCCTGTCTTACATCATCGAAGGCGCTGCCCAGTTGGTGTGGGGCACGCAGGTGCACGGGCTCGATCTCGGCATCGACGACACGCCGTTCGAGGTCGGCGGCATCCTGATCTCGTCGTTCGATCTTCTTGCTGCAGGCATTGCCGCGGCGATGGTCGCCGGCTTGAGCGCATTCTTCTATTGGACCCGCATCGGCCTAGCGTTTCGCGCCGTCGCAGACGACCAGTTCGCGGCGCTCGCCGTCGGGCTGCGGCTGCCCCGGATCTGGGGAACGGTGTGGACGGCCGCGGGGTTCGTGGCGCTGGTCGCGGGGCTTTTGTGGGGCGCGCGCCTCGGCGTCCAGTTCTCGCTGTCGCTGATCGTGCTGAAGGCGCTGCCGGTGCTGGTGCTTGGCGGCTTCGATTCTATCCTCGGCGCCATCGTCGGCGGCCTCATCATCGGCGCCAGCGAGAAGCTCGCCGAGGTCTACCTCGGACCCTTTGTCGGTGGCGGCATCGAAGGCTGGTTCGCCTATGCGCTGGCGCTGGTCGTCCTGCTGGTGCGCCCCTCCGGCCTGTTTGGCCAGAAGACTGTCGAAAGGGTCTGACCGATGGCCGTCCAAGCGCTCGATGCCGCAAGGCGTCCAATCGACTGGCAGAAGTTAGCTCTGCCGGCCGCCCTGATTGCCGTCGCTTACGGCCTGATCCCCGCCTATGCGTCGAGCTATCTCATCGAGGCGATCCTGTTGCCGTTCCTGGCGCTCAGCCTGGCGGCGGTCGGCCTCAACCTTTTGACCGGCTATTGCGGCCAGCTTTCGCTGGGCTCCTCCGCCTTCATGGCGGTCGGCGCTTTCGCCGCCTACAATTTCAACCTTCGGGTCGAAGGACTGCCGCTGGCTGCAACCATGATCCTGGCCGGGATTTCGGCCGCCGGCATCGGCGTCGTGTTCGGATTGCCGAGCCTGCGCCTGCGCGGCTTCTATCTCGCCGTCTCGACGCTCGCCGCCCAGTTCTTCGTGCAGTGGGCGCTGACCAAGTTCGGCTGGTTCTCCAACGACAACCCATCCGGAGTGATCTCGGCGCCGCACCTTGCCGTCGCCGGGCTGTCGCTCGACGGCGCGACAGGCCGATACCTGCTCTCGGTCACCACGGTCATCGTGCTCACGGCGCTGGTCTGGCGCCTGGTCAACAGCGCGACCGGCCGCAATTTCATCGCCGTGCGCGACAACGAAACCGCCGCGCGGGTGATCGGCGTCCCTGTGCTGAAGACCAAGCTGCTGGCGTTCGCCATCTCGTCCTTCATCATCGGCGTCGCCGGCGTGCTGTGGGCCTTCACCTATCTGCGCACTGTCGAGCCGGCCGGCTTCAATCTAGACCGCTCGTTCCAGATCCTGTTCATCATCATCATCGGTGGGCTGGCCTCGATACGCGGCGCGTTGCTGGGGGCGGCGTTCATCGTCGTCCTCCCGCTCTTTCTGTCCCGGCTCGGCGCCTTCGTGTTCGGTGGCCTGTTCGATTCGGGTGTGCTCGACATGAGCCAGCGCATCGTCCTCGGCGCGCTCATCATCATCTTCCTCATCGCGGAACCGAACGGGCTGGCGGCCCTCTTCGACCGCCTGAAACGACGGATCGGCTCAAGGTCCAGCTGAGCGCCGCTCGACATCCTCTCACGGACCACAAACCTCAGGAGACGCAACCCATGACCCTCTTCAGTCACCTACGAAAAGCGGCGATCGCCACGGCCTTCGTCCTCGGCGCGACGGCGGTTCACGCCGACGAACAGTATTTTCCTCTGCAGAGCTACCGCGTCGGCCCCTATGCCGCCGGCGGCACCGGCTTCTTCGGTGGCTTCATCGACTATCTCAACCTGATCAACATCCGCGACGGCGGCGTCAACGGCGTCAAGCTGACCTGGAGCGAAGGCGAGACGCAGTATGAGGTCGAGAAGGGCGTCGAGGTCTATGAGCGGTTGAAGAGCAATCCCGGCATCGCTGCCTGGAACCCGCTTTCGGTCGGCATCGCCTATGCCATGATCGACCGTATCACCGACGACAAGGTGCCACTGATCACCATCAACCACGGCCGCACCGACACGACGGACGGGCGCGTGTTCCCTTACGTCTTCCCGCTGCTGCTCAATCCCTACAGCGAGACCTCAGGCATCGTGAACTACATCGCCTCCAAGGAAGGCGGCCTGGACAAGCTCAAGGGCAAGAAGATCGTGGTGCTCTATCACGGCTCGCCCTACGGCAAGGAGACGATCCCGATCTATGAATTGCTTTCGCAGAAATACGGCTTCGAGCTGTCGCAGATCGAGGTTCCGCATCCCGGCAACGAACAGCAGGCGCAGTGGCTGACGATCCGTCGCGAGCATCCCGACTATGTGGTGCTGCGCGGCTGGGGCGTGATGAACCCGGTCGCCCTGAAGACGGCGCAGAAGACCGGCTTCCCGGCCGATCACATCGTCGGCAATGTCTGGTCCAACTCCGAGGAGGACGTGATCCCCGCCGGCGACGCCGCCAAGGGCTATACGGCCATCACCACCCAGGCGTCTGGCGAGCAGTATCCGGTTGTCCAGGAGATCGTCAAAACGGTCTACGGCGCCGGAAAGGGCAATCTCGAGGACAAGAGCCGCATCGGCTCGGTCTACCACAATCTCGGCATCGTCAACGGCATCCTCAATGTCGAGGCGGTTCGCATCGCGCAGGCCAAATTCGGCAACCGCACGCTCACTGGCGACGAAGTCCGCTGGGGCTTCGAGCATCTCAAGCTTGACCCGGCCCGTGTCGAGGCGCTGGGCGCCAAGGACCTGTTCCACTCGATCAACGTCTCCTGGGACAATCACGAAGGTGACGGCTATGTGACCTTCCAGCAGTGGGACGGCAAGAAGTGGAACGTCGTCTCCGACTGGATCGCGCCCGACTGGAAGCTGCTGCGCCCGATCATCGAGAAGTCGTCCGAGGACTATGCCAAGGAAAAGGGCATCAAGATCCGCACGGCCGAGGATGCCGAAGCGGTGGTCAGCAACTGAGTTCGGCATGGCGCGGCCGACAATCTGGCCGGCCGCGCCATCCATCCTCCCAGCGGAGTCAACAATGTCCAGCCCGGAAAGCCCGATCCTGTCGGTCAGTCGCGTCGAAGCCGTCTATAACGGCGCCATTGCCGCCCTGCACGGCGTCGACCTGACTGTCGGCAAGGGCGAGATCGTCGCCTTGCTCGGCTCCAACGGCGCCGGCAAGACGACGCTTTTGCGGGCCGTATCCAATCTCCTCCCGGCCGAGCGCGGCGCCATCACCTCCGGCCGGATCACCTTCGACGGCGAGGATGTCTCCAGGGCAAGCCCCTCGCACCTCGTCCGCAAGGGCCTAGTCCAGGTTCTCGAGGGCCGGCACTGCTTCCGCTCGCTGACCGTCGAGGAGAACCTTCTGACCGGCGCGCTCGGGCGCTCGTCCTCCCGCACCGGCGTCAAGGCCGACCTCGACCGTGTCTATGCGCTTTTCCCCAGGCTCTCCGAGAAGCGGCGAACCCGTTCCGGCCTCACCTCCGGCGGCGAGCAGCAGATGACGGCAATCGGCCGGGGTCTGATGTCGCGGCCGAAACTCTTCGTGTTGGACGAGCCTTCGATGGGGCTGGCGCCGCTGATTGTCGAGGAGATCTTCAACGCCTTGAAGCGGCTCAACCGCGACGAGGGCCTGTCGATCCTCGTCGCCGAACAGAATTCGGCGGTTGCGCTGAAATATGCCGACCGCGCCACTGTGCTGGAAAACGGCATCAGCGTGCTGGAGGAACCGGCGGCCGAACTGCGGCAGCGCGCCGACATCAAGACCTACTATCTCGGCGGCTCGCCGCTTCCATCCGACCATATCCCCAAGGAGACCGCAGCATGACCATCCAATCCAAGCAGCCGTCCGATATCCGCCAGGCTGTGCCGCCGGTCGAGCGTCCGTCGGCCAAAGCGCATGTGATCAAGACCGATGCCGAGGCGATCGCTTTAGCGGAAAAACTGGCTGCCGACTTCGCCCGGGAAGCCTCAAAGCGGGACCGCGAGCGCATCTGGCCGAAGGAGGAACTCGACGCCTTCTCGCAGAGCGGGCTGTGGTCGATCAATGTGCCGAAGGCCTATGGCGGACCGGAGCTCTCCTATGTGACGCTGTCAAAGGTGATCAGCATCATCTCGGCGGCCGATCCGTCGCTCGGCCAGATTCCGCAGAACCATCTCGGCGTCGTCGCCGCCATCCGCACCGTCTCGGACGAGGCGCAGAAGCAGCTGCTCTTCGCCGAGGTTCTGTCCGGCACCCGCTTCGGCAATGCGTTCTCCGAGTTCGGCTCCAAGCGCGCCGCCGACTTCGAGACCAAGTTCGTCGATGCTGGTGACCATGTCGTCGTCAACGGCCAGAAATTCTATTCCAGCGGCGCGCTGCTCGCCCATCTGGTGCCGATCGTGGCGCTCGATGACGAGGGCCGGGCCTGGTATGCCATCGCCGATCGCGGCGCGCCCGGACTGACGGTCATCGACGACTGGTCGAGCTTCGGCCAGAAGACGACACTGTCCGGCACCGTTCTGCTCGACAATGTGAAGGTTCCGAAGACGCATCTCGTCCCGGGCTACAATGGCTATGACCGGCCGACGGCCGACGGCGCCATCTTCCAGATAATCCAGGCCGCGGTCGATCTCGGCATCGCCAAGGCGGCGATCGACGAAACCGTCAACTTCGTGCGCACCAAGTCGCGCGCGTGGATCGACAGCGGCGTCGATCATGCCTGGCAGGATCCCTATACGATCCAGGCCGTCGGTGACCTCCGCCTGCGGGCCAATGCGGCGGAGGCGGTTCTGGATAAGGCCGGGCTTGCAGTCGATCGCGCCGTGGCCCGCCCCAACGAGAAGAGTGTCGCGGAAGCACAGATCGCGGTGGCGGAATCCAAGATCCTCACCACCGAGATCGCCATCAATGCCACCAACAAGCTATTCGAACTCGCAGGAACCCGCTCGACGCTTGCCGAGTACAACCTCGACCGTCACTGGCGCAACGCCCGCACCCACACGCTGCACGATCCGGTGCGCTGGAAATACGCGATCCTCGGCAACTATTACCTGAACGACGTCAATCCGCCGTTCCACGCCTGGAGCTGAGCGAGAACGCCGTAAAGTCACAAAGGACTATTCATGAGCACTGCCATCCCCGACAGGATCAAGGTCCTGTGGTTTCTTCCGACGCATGGCGACAGCCGCTATCTCGGCACCTCCGAGGGGGGCAGGGCGGTCCACCTGCCCTATCTGACCCAGGTCGCCAAGGCCGCCGACGCCATCGGCTACTACGGCGCGCTGCTGCCGACCGGCCGAAGTTGCGAGGACAGCTGGGTCGTGGCGTCGGCGCTGGCGCCGTTGACGCAGCGGCTCCGCTTCCTCGTTGCAGTGCGGCCGGGCCTGCAATCGCCGACGCTCGCCGCGCGGATGACCTCGACGCTCGATCGCATTTCCGGGGGGCGCCTGCTCATCAATGTCGTCACCGGTGGCGACCCAGTCGAGAACAAGGGCGACGGCATCTTCCTCAGCCATGACGAGCGCTATGAGGTGACGCGGGAATTCCTCAACATCTACAAGGCGGTGCTCAGCGGCGAGACCGTTGCCTTCGAAGGCAAGCACTTCCGCATCGAGGACGGAAGGCTGCTGTTCCCGCCTGTGCAGACGCCGCATCCGCCGCTCTATTTCGGTGGTTCGTCGGAGGCGGCGAATGCGGTCGCCGCCGAGCAGATCGACAAATATCTGACCTGGGGCGAACCACCCGCACATGTCGCCGCCAAGCTCGATCATGTGCGCGGCCTTGCCGAGAAAGCCGGACGCCAGGTGAGCTTCGGCATCCGGCTGCATGTCATCGTCCGTGAAACCAATGACGAAGCCTGGGCCGATGCCGATCGGCTGATCAGCCGTCTGGACGACAAGACGATCGCCGAGGCGCAGAAGGTGTTCGCGCGCATGGACTCGGTTGGCCAGTCGCGTATGAGCCGGTTGCATGGCGGCCGCCGTGACAAGCTGGAAATCAGCCCGAACCTGTGGGCTGGCGTCGGCCTGGTGCGCGGCGGTGCGGGCACCGCACTGGTCGGCGATGCGGTTACGGTGGCGGAACGGATCGATGAATACCGGCGCATAGGCATCGATACATTCATCCTGTCCGGTTACCCGCATCTGGAGGAAGCCTATCGCTTCGGCGAACTTGTGCTGCCGCAGTTGCCACTCGATCACGAGATCTCAACGCGGCCGACGGCCGTCAACATGGGCCCCTTCGGCGAAACCGTGGCCGGCGACCATCGCCCGTCGGCGCTGCGCGCGAGCCAGTCTTGAGCGCCAGCGGACCGATCATAGCGATTGTCGGCGGCGGCTTTTCAGGTGCGGCGACTGCGTTTCATCTGGCGCGACTGCTCCCGGCCGGTGCATCCGATATCGTGGTCGTCGAGCCCCGCGAGGGGCTCGGCTATGGTCTGGCCTATTCCACGGCCGATCCGGCGCATCGTATCAATGTGCCGGCGTCGAGAATGACGCTGATCTCCGGCCAGGACAGCCACTTTGCCGACTGGCTGGAGCAGACCAGAGCCATTGTAGACGATGCCGAGGCTATTGCCGCCTACGGAGCACTCTACCCGCAGCGTCACGTTTTCGGGCGCTATGTGGAATCTCATCTCCGGCCCTTCCTTCTCAGCAAAACGATCCGCCATGTCAGGTCCGCCGTCGCATCGGTCGAGCGCACCGGCGAGGGCTACTGTCTGATCCTCGCTGATGGCGGGACGCTCGCTGCCGACGCCGTGGTGATTGCGACGACGCATCCGCCGCCGGCCTTGCCGATGCTCCTGAAGTCCGTGGCTGGCACAGCCGGGCTGCTGGCCAATCCCTATGATCTCGAGAGGCTGGAAGCGATCGGCCGCGACGACCGTGTCCTGGTCGTTGGCACCGGACTGACGTCGGCGGACGTGATTGCAATGCTCGACCGCAGGGGGCATCGCGGCCACATCGTCGCGCTGTCACGCCACGGCTATCGCTCGCGCAGCCAAGCCGCGATGCTGGCCGATCCAATTGGTGATTTCACGACCCTTCCTTCACGCAGCGCAACGGCACTGTTCAGGCGCATCCGGGCAACGATCCTTGATGCCAAGCGTCGGGGCGAAGACTGGCATCCGGTGCTCGATGCCGTTCGACGTCAGGGACAAGCCATCTGGCAGGCTTTGCCGCTAGCCGAGCAGCGACGTGTGGCGCGCAATCTTCGTGCGCTCTGGGACGTGCATCGCTTCCGCCTCGCGCCGCAGGTTGCGGACGTGCTCGATCGACGCGTTGCCGAGGGCAAGCTCGCCTATCGCGCGGCATCGATTGCCGACGCCGAGGTGGTCGACGGGCGCATTCGCATTGCGCAGCGGCTGCGTGGCGAACGCAGCTTCGTTGTCGAGGCTTTCGATAGGGTGATCGTGACGACAGGTCCGGCACATGCCGATCTCTTCAGGACCAACACGGCGATTGCCGAGCTCGGACAGTTGGGCTTGGTCCGGCTTGACCCGATTGGTCTCGGCTTGGAGACCGATCCGCAAGGCCGTGCAGTCGGTGCATCCGGGCGCCCGACCGACAATATCTTCGTCAGCGGACCGCTGGCGCGCGGCAGCGTCGGCGAATTGATGGGAATTCCCGAAGTCACCGCGCATGCCGAGCGCATCGCCGCCGAAATCTACCAATGGCTTGGATATCAAACGGCGTTGCGCCGCAAGGCGTCGTGAATCTGCAAACGATGAGGCTATCGAGATGACACTGACGGAACGCATCCCCCTGGTTGAATCCCGGATTCCCTTGAAATTTGCGATGCGACATCTGGCCGGAGCCGTTTCCGTCATCACCGCGGGTGTGGGCGATGAACGGACTGGCGCAACCGTTACCACCGCCCATTCCTTGTCAGTCGAACCTGAGGTGATGGTCGTCAGCATCAATCTGGGCTCGTCGACCTGGGCAGCCATTAACCGGCACCGGCACTTCTGCGTGAACGTGCTGCGTGCCGACCAGAGTGCAATCGCCGACCGCTTCGCCGGTCGAGGTGGTTTGAAGGGCTCCGCACGTTATGACGGAGCTCGCTGGTCTGCTCTTGCGACCGGCGCACTGGCACTTGAAGGCGCGCTTGCCGCGGTCGATTGCACGGTTGAGGATACTATCATTCGCCACAGCCATGCATTGATCCTCGGCAGTGTCCGCCATGTGATGAGCGGAGAGCCCGGTCCTGCGCTGATCTATCATCACGGCGCCTACGGATCGCCGTAGTGCTGCGATAGCGCGCGCCCCAAACAAAGCACTCGTAGTCTTACGCGCTTAGAGTTGTTTTGCTTCCGACTGCGCGAGGGCTCGGGCGGAGCATCATTCGGAATCATCACCACAGGGTTCGCCACCGAATACGAGAACATACGAAGGAAACGGTTTGGCGAACCACCCACTCTCATGATTGCTGACAATGGCCTTTGACATAAGCTGCAGCCCGCCGATCCGATCGGCGGTCGAGGCACTTGTACGGCGGATATGAGGTGCAAGAGGC
>NZ_JAMYUP010000074.1:0-26967 GCF_040323155.1 Mesorhizobium sp. M0060 | reverse complement strand
CGCGGCAACAACACCCATTCGGTGCGCGAACTGGTGGCTGCGGGCGCCGGGCTTTCGATCTTTCCGTGCTTCGTCGGTGACAGCGATCCGCGGCTGGTTCGCGTCGCTCAGCCTATCCCCGAACTCGAAACCGACCAATGGATCGTCACCCATCACGAGGAACGTCACTCCCCGCCGGTACGAAAAGTCGCCGACCGGATTACCGCCTTGATGCGGTCGCACCAGCCACTGTTTCGCGGCGAGACGCCGATTCAGTAAGCTCCAGGCGTCGATCGGCCGCCAGCTGAGCCGCACGCTGGCACTCATGCCCTGGGCCGACAGCCAAGTCAGATTGCACTGCCACATGCGGCGCGCAACGCCCTATTGGTAGCGGCCGTGGCGCTGCAGCACTTCGATCTGGTAACCGTCGGGGTCGCTCACGAAAAAGAACCGCGCAAGCAGCTCGCCTTCGTGGTTGAACTCGACAATTTTTCGCGGATTGAAACCTGCCGCCGCCAAGCGCTTGTGTTCTGTCTCGATATCGTCGACGCAAAGAGCCATGTGGCCATAGCCGTCACCAAGCGCGTAGGGCTCTTCCCTGCCCTTGTTGATCGTCAGTTCAAGCTCGAAATCGGCTTCCGCATTGTGCAGATAAACCAGTGTGAACGTGACGAAATCCAACCGGTCCGCAACATCGAGTCCGAATGCGCTTTTGTAGAAACTGACCGACAGGTTCTCGTCCACCACCCGGATCATCGAATGAATTGCTTTCGCCAAAGGAGCCTCCTGTCTGCCGCGCGGTCTCGGATACCGCCAACCGTGGCCCATTGGTTGCAAAAATGGGTGGCAGCCGGTTACCACGTCGAGAAATTGGCTTGAGGCTGGTCTACGCACCAAATCCGATTGTAGTCACTGCAAATGGGAGTGGGAAATGCGCTTTGGGTTGGTATCATCCGGCGAATGGGCGTAGAAACCGCTTTGGCCTAAAGCAACATCAAACGGGAGGTCTTCGCATGTGTAAGGTCTTTGCCGAGCAGGATCCGGAAGGGTATCGGCTGGTCAATCGCTCAGTTCGAATAGGTGGCCATTCGACGAGCATCCAGCTCGAGGCCACTTTTTGGACGCTGTTGGACGAGATCGCCCATGCACAGAGGATGACGGCGCCAAAATTCCTCTCGACGCTTTACGACGAAGCGCTGGAGATCAACGGCCACATCCCGAACTTTGCCTCCATGCTGCGCACCACGTGCGCGCTCTATCTGCGTGACAGGCAATCACTCGAAAGCGAACCCTCGGAATTCACGAACAAGGCGGCCTGACACGCAGGCATTAGTCAAAACGTCCGATTACCGAAGACTCCGTGTAGCAGCGGCCTGCTACCAGCGACCCGAATTTTGGCGCTATGTGATATGAATGGCGAACTTGACCGAGGCGGTGTAGAGTTCACTCAAAACAAGAAATGAGCCGTACGACAAAACAAGAAATGAGCCGTACGAACGGCAACCCTGAGCGAATCTGGGAGGATTCATGGTTGAGATTATCTCCAAGCGGGATGGCCCCCGGCGCGAGGACGTACAAGTCAAAAGACTGATCGAGCAGAACCGCTCGACCATCGTTCGCCTTGCCGACCAGATCAGCGGCGGCGGCTATTCGGCTTCGAGGAAGCCACGCCAGCAACCGAAGGCGGAAGGTCTGATCATCCATGTTGGTGGCGGCGCTGCACCGGTGGCCGAAGCCAAGCCGTCCATCCAGGTCACCATGAACGGCCGCGTAATTTCGAAGGATCAGAACACAGGCCGCCAGCTTCGTCACATCGGCGATATCCGCAACCGGAGTGGCGAACAGATCTTCGTCCTGGCAACGAAGCAGAATGGCTTTTTCTCGCCGGTGGACGAAACCGTCGCCGAGGCGCTTGCCGACCTGGATGGATCCCGTCTTGCCGCCGCCTACACCGAAGAGCAGCTTGCCGCCGACATCGGCGCGAAGCTTGGCATTGACTGACTTGCAGACGCCTGGGCGCGCTTGTGCACGTCCAATCCGCGACAGCATACGAACGCGACAGCATACAGAAATGGCATGCCTCAAGGTTCTGTGATGACTGAATGAAACGCGAGATGGGCCCCAATCAGATGAAGATCGATGCTCTTCCGGCGCGTGCGTCGCCGGCCGCGGGGCAAATGGTTCTGAACAACATTGACTATGACGAGCGCGCTACCATGCGCGCCTGGGAAACTTTTCTGGCCGACGAGCCCAAATGTGCCAGCGGTCCAATCCACCCAAACCACGTCCGCTCCCTCATTCACGATTCCTGGTATCGCAGCGCCACCGGCGGCATCAACGCTCAAGGTATTGAAGCGCCGCTGAGCAGTGATCGCGACGAGATCGAATATCTGACCCGCGCCAATGCCGAACTGCTTTCGGCGGCGCGGCGGTCGTTCGCCTCCCTTGGCCAGCTGCTGGATGGGACGGGCGCGATGCTGGTTCTGGCCGACAGCGACGGCGTGCTGATCGACGCCATCGGCGACAAGAAGACGCTGCATGACGGCATGGATATCCACCTCGCCATCGGCGGCAAATGGAACGAGGATGCCGTCGGAACCAACGGCATCGGCACGGCGCTGTGGACCGGAGAGCCGACTTTCGTCCATGCGGCCGAGCATTTCTGCGCCGGCATCAAATCCTGGACTTGCGCTGGCGCGCCGATCCGCGATCCGCTCGACGGCAAGATCATCGGCGTCGTCGACCTGTCAGGCTATTCGCCGATCTTCCGGCCGCACAACACCGCGCTCGTTGCCGCCACAGCCCGGCAAATCGAAAAGGCCTTGGCCGAACAGCAGCAGGAACAGCGCACGCGCCTGCTCGAAGCCTTCATTTCTTCGGCTCCCAGCTACCGCCGAAAAGACGGGCTGGTGATCGTCGACCATCGCGGCCGCGCCATCTTCTGCAACAACGTGCCCGACGGCGAGACCACAGAAATGATGGACGGTCCGATGGAACCTGGTCGTGGCCGTTGGCTGATGAACCTTCCGTCGTCCGGGTCGGACGCCGACCTCGCCAAGGCGCTGCCGGCACATCTGCGATCCTGCCACATCACGCCACTCAAGCTCGACGGCGACCTCCGCGGCGCGGCACTGGTGTTCCCGTCCGTGCCGGCAGTCTCCAGCGTGACGGTGGTCCGTAGGGAAGCGAGCAAGCACCTTCAGGATGCTGTCGCCATGATCGTTGGCAAGAGTGAGGCGCTGCTGGCCGCCGTTGAAATCGCCTGTCGTGTCGCTCAATCGAACAGTGCGGCTTCGTTGTTGGTCGAAGGTGAGACGGGAGTTGGAAAGGAGCTGTTTGCCCGGCTCGTCCATGCAGGCAGCCGGCGCGCGGCGAACGATCCGTTCATCGCGATGAATTGCGGGGCGATCACCAAGGATCTCTTTGGCAGCGAATTGTTCGGCCATGTCGCCGGCGCCTTTACCGGCGCCTCGCGGGAAGGCAAGCCAGGTGTTTTCGAGCTCGCCAACGGCGGCGTCCTCAGTCTCGACGAGGTCGGCGAATTGCCACTCGAGATCCAGCCGTTTCTGCTGCGTGTCCTGGAAGAGCGCGTGGTCAACCGCATTGGCGACAGCCGGGGTCGCCCAGTGGATGTGCGCATGGTCGCCTCGACCAATCGCGATCTCAAGCAGGAAGTTGCCGCCGGCCGCTTCCGCCGCGATCTCTATTATCGAATTGGTGCGGTCTCGATCACGGTCCCGCCGCTGCGCGAGCGTGGTGAGGATGTGCTGCTGCTGATCGAACATTTCAACCGGCAGATCGCCGCCACAGCAGGCGAGGACCCGCTGGAATTCTCGCACGAAGCGCTCGAGGCCCTGCTCGCCTACCATTGGCCGGGCAATGTGCGGGAACTGAAGAACCTCGTTGGGCGGCTGCACATCTTGGCGCGCGGCGGCACCGTTGAGCTTCAGGATCTTCCCGGGGAAATCAGTGCGGGCAATCGCAACAATATGACCATGCATGGCGATCATCCCGCTGCCATGCTCGCAGCACCGGTGTGCACATTCGAGGATGCAGAATGCCAAGTCATCAAGAACGCGCTCGCCGCAGAGGGTGGCAATCTCAGCAAGGTCGCGCTGAGGCTCGGTATTTCGCGGCCGACGCTCTATCGCAAGCTCGGACAATACGGCATCCGACGCGGCTTCCTCTAGACCCAATCGCGCCGACACAAAAAACCCGCGGCATTCGCGCCGCGGGGTTGGGGAAGTTCGTCGCCTAGCTTGCCTTCAGGCAGCGGTCGCAGGAATGATCAGGCCTTTACGACAGCACCGGTCACTTTCTCCGAGACGTAGCCGAGAATGTTGCCGATGATCAGCGAGATAACCACGGCGGCCGCGACCCTGGTGATGCCGCTGATGCCTTCGCCGTAAGCGGTGGCGCCAAGCAAAAAAAGCGCGGCGGTCGTTGCGTAGCCATAGACCGCTGACGGAATGGCGCTCAGCAAAGGCAGCTTGGCGGCAAGAATCAGGACTATGATTGAAATGCCGACGCAAATGCCGGCCATGATCGCCGTAACACCAATGGACGTCAGTGCTATCAATGCGCCGGCGGCGCAGATCGCTCCCCAGAGGTTTGCAACCGCCGAATTCTTGAACCCGGCTGCCTTGCCACCACAGTGATAGAAACTCCCCCAGCCCACAAATACCGCCCAGATCAGCAGATAGGGGTTGCCGATCGTGATCGCTGCCCACGTTGCAATGCCACCCATAATGCCGATGACGACGGCCAGCCCTGTAACAAGATCCATGTTGTCCTCCCCTTTTCCACACCACGAAGCAAGGAAACTCGTTTCAGGATCGCGCTTCGCTGACGTCCCGATACGGAAATGCCATGGCATCAGCCACGGAGCTCAGAAGGAAGGCTTGCCGGGTCAGGCAAGCAGTCAGATCGAACCGGACGCGGTAGCCGTTCCGCCACGTTCGGTCCAAATGTTTCAGGGAACGATGACGCCGCGTCCGGTGAACCGCCGGTTCTTGAAATCGTCGAGCGCGGTGTTGATGCTTGCGAGGTTATACTCGGTGTAGTGCATCTTCACCTTGCCGTCGGCGTTCAGTTCCATCAGTTCGACAAGCTCGGTGAAATTGCCGACCAAGCTGCCGCCGATGTTGATCTCCTCGATGACGAGATGCGCGGTCGGCACGTTGATATTGCCGCCATAGCCGACGACGAACAGTTGCCCGCCCTTGCGCACCATCTTCCAGCAGATGTTCTCGACACCGAGTTCACCGACGAAATCGATCACCACATGGGCGCCGCCGCCGGTGATCTGGCTGACCTCCTCGACGATGTTCGGCCCGCCATCAAGGACGTAGTCGGCGCCAAGATCCTTGGCCAGCACCTGTGCTGCCGGCTCGCGATCGACGGCGATGATGCGGCAGCCCGAAATCGCGTGCAGCGATTGCAGCGCGATATGGCCGAGCCCGCCAATGCCGAGCAGGACGCAGTAGCTCCCCGGCCTCAAGAGCTTCGCCGCCCGCTTGGCGGCGCGGTAGGCGGTGATCCCGGCATCGGCCAGCGGCGCCACCTCGATCGGCGTGACATTGGCATTCAGCTTGATCAGCGAACGCTCGCTGGTGATGAAATATTCGGCGAAGCCGCCATTCATGCCAAGGCCGGGGAACTGGCCATTGTCGCAATACATGTCCTCGCCATGCCGGCAGTTGAGGCAGATGCCGCATGAGCGGAAGGGATGGCAGATTACCGCGTCACCGCGCCTGACCGATCTGACACCGCTGCCGACCTCCTCGACCCAGCCGGCATTCTCGTGGCCCATGATGTAGGGCAAGAGCGTACCTTCAGGATCCATGGTCGGCTTCCACACGCCTTCGATGATGTGCAGGTCGGTGCGGCAGAGGCCGGCGGCACCGACCCGCACGATCACCTCGTCGGGCGCGGTGATCGTCGGCGCCTTGACCTCCTCGATCCTGAGCTGGATGTTCGTATGCGGATCGTATTCGTACAGTCTGGCAGCTTTCATCGTCGTATCCTTTCAACGTCGAGATTGTTTGGATTGCTTCAGGCGCGGCCGAGCTTTTCAGAGCCGCCGCCGCGAGCCGGTCCGGCCGTCGGATCCTCATCCTCGGCGAGATGGCCAATCAGCGTTTCGGTGGTCAGGATCAGCGTTGCCACCGAAGCTGCGTTGGCGAGCGCAGTGTAGGTGACACGAACCGGATCGATGATCCCTGCCTCGAACATGTTCTGGTACGCACCGGTTGATGCGTTGTAGCCGTAGCCGCCGTTGATGCGGGTGACCTCGACCACCACCGCTTCGGGATCGGCGCCGGCATTGGCAGCAATGCGCCACAGTGGCCGCGTCAGCACGGAGCGCACCAGGCGCACGCCCTCGGCGACATCGCCGTCGACGCCGGCCGCCACCTTGTCGAGCAGCGGCGCGATCTGGGCAAGCGCCGAGCCGCCGCCGGCAACGACGCCCTCTTCGGATGCGGCGCGCACCGCATTCAGCGAATCCTCGATGAGCTGAATGGTTCGCTTCTGCTCGACCGGTGTGACACCACCGGCATAAAGGATCGCGGTCCCGCCAGAGAGCTTGGCCAGGCGTTCGCGCAGCTTGTCCTGATCGATGTTCGGCGGCGAGGCTTCATACTGCCGCTGCACCTGGGCGCGGCGCGATGCGATGGCCGCATGGTCGCCGCCGCCGCGAATGATCGAGGTGTAGGACGAACTGGTCTTCACCCGGTCAGCCGTTCCGAGATCGTCGGCGGTGATGTCCTCCAGCCGGCCGCCGAGATCGCGCGCGATCACCTTGCCGCCAGTGATGATGGCCAAATCCTCCATCATCGCCTTGCGCCAATGGCCATATTCCGGCGGGTGAACGACGAGGTATTTTCCCGGTCCCTGCTTGCCGAGCAGCGTCACCACCACTTCCGGCGACATTTCCTCGGACACGATCAGCAGCGGCCGACCATCCTCGTCGGCAATGCGGCGAACCGCATCGAGCTGCCCGGGCTCCTTGATCTTGAGGTCGGTCATCAGGATGTAAGGCCGTTCGAGAACCGCCTCCATCTTTTCCTGATCGGTCACCATGTGGTGCGAGAGATAGCCGCGTTCGAAGGACATGCCCTCGACCACATCGAGCGTGGTCTCGGTGGTCACACTGAAGTCCGTGGTGATGACGCCTTCGGCCCCTACCCGCTGATGGGCTTCCGCTACCAGCGCGCCAAGCTTGGCATTGGTCGCCGCGATGTTGGCGACCGAAGCGAGAATGCCGTTGCCCTTGGCGGGCTTGGCCGAAGCCTTGAGCGCCGTCACCACCGCCGCCACGGCAAGGTCGATGCCCTTGCACAGATCGACGGATTTCGCGCCGCGTTCATTCGCCTCCACACCACCCTGGATGAGCGCGTTGGCGAGCACGATGGCAGTCGTGGTGCCGTCGCCGGCGACCTCGTTGGTTTGCATCGACACTTCGCGGACGACCTGCGCGCCCATGTTTTCGAAACGGTCGTGCAGTTCGATCTCGGAGGCGATGCTGACGCCGTCGCGGGTCACCATCGGCGTGCCGATCGGCCGGTCGATCATGGCGTTCATGCCTTTGGGGCCGAGTGTCGGCTCGACTGCAGCGGCCAACCGAAAGACACCACGGGCGAGAGCACGGCGGGCTTCGGAATTGTGAAGCATTATTTTGGGCATGATTCCTCCTTCCGCCTTACGGGCGGGTTGTTGGTTAGGGGCCTCGTGCAAGGGAGGCCGTTGTTTCAGCTCTGCTTCAGGCGGTCGGCGCGGCCCGTGCCGGCACGCGATCCATGATGAAATCGACCAGCGTCGGTTCGCCGTCGACCATGTCCAGTTCCTTGTATCTGGTCTGCTTGAGCCCACGGCAAAGCGCGCCATTGAACTCCATATTGACGCGGACACCGCGCAGTTCGGCGAGATGGGCATCGAATGCGCCAGCCGGTATGCGTTGCCCTTCCCAGGTCACGAAGACAGGATCATCCGGCTGGCGGTCGGGAAAACGCTCAAGCAGAGCCGCCCTGTACCTCGGCTTCTGTTTGGCCGCTTCGCCCGGTTCGAACCGCGCGCCGTCGTATGCCGGCAGGTCCATGCCGAGGATTTCCCGATCCGTCAGGCCGTTCTGCCGCAGGCCGCGCAGAAGCGCCTCCTGGCGCCGCTTGAAGGCCTTCATCCCAAAGGTTTCGCGCAAAGCGCCGAGATCCTGATCCTCGGCGAGCCCGGCGAAAATATCGCCGAATGTCTTGCCGGCTTCCATGCCGCGATTGACCTCTTCCGCGAACATGTGATCGTGCAGCTTGACGCGATAGACAGGCGACCATGAGAGCTGGTCGAGCGCCTTGCGGACGCCGTCCAGCATGAGGAACGCGAAGTTGGGCGAGCACCAGTAGGTCGGCAGGCGGAAGTCGATCCCCACACTGCCATCGCTCGTCACCTGCGCCCGCTCGACGAAGCCCATCTCGGTAATCGGTTCGTCGAGCTCCGGGTCGTTGACCTCACCAAGGCGCCGCCAGAGTTCCTTCTCGCGGTTGCCGGAAACGCTGGCGGTTGCCATGGCCCCTACTCCGCCGCGATGCTGAAGGGCGCGCTGGCGAGCGCCTTCTTCTTGGCTTCGATGTCGATGTTGTAGAGACGCGCGGCGTTGAGGCCGAGGATCTTCTCCTTGATCTCGTCGGTCAGCTGCACACCACGTTCCGCGGCGATGTCCTCGGGGATCTGATAGGTCCAGAATTTCTCCACCAGCCAGCGCGGCGTCCAGATCGCGTAGTCGGAACCGAACAGGATTTTCTCCGGCCCGATCCAGAACAGCAGTTCGGCGATGACCTCGCCGAAATAGCGCGGGCGGGAATGGATGAAGGGCAGCGCCACCGCAAGCCCCCCATAGACGTTGGTTTCCTGCGTCGCGATCCAGCAGAAATCGTCGAGGCGCGGCAAGCCACAATGCTCGATGATCCAGTTGAGGCCCTGGAAATCCGTCGCCGCGTGATCGACGTCATGCACGTCGAACGCATCCTTGCTGAGCGGCAGGATCGTCGGGCCCTTGTGGACGTGGATGTTCCTGATGCCGAGCTTGTCGCAGAGTTCGAAGCATTTGTAAGCATCGGGATCGGTGAGCTTCCAGCCCTTGGAAGCGCCGTTCCATTCGGCCGTGTACATCTTCACGCCCTTGACGTCGTAGGTTTCCTTGAGGAAGTGAATGTACTCGAGCGCCTTCTCACCATCGCGCGGATCGAAGGCGCCATTGACGATGAAACGCTCCGGATAGCGCTTGGCCACCTCGGCGTTGCGCTCGATCGTGTTGAAGCCTTTGTTGTAGAAGTCCTTGAGATAGGTCGACTGGACGATCGCCACATCATCGGGACCGTCGATGAACAAGTCGCGATAGAGATCGTCGGCGCTGTACTTTTCGAACTTGCTCTTCTCCCACAGCTGGTCCTTGGGGCTCAGCCCCGTGTGATAGGCGTAGAAGCAGTCGATGAACTGCTTGCCGTGGATATTCTTCTGGTTCTCCGGGCTGCCGTCCCAGAAATGGGTGTGGCCATCGACCACGAAAATGTCCTTGCCTTCCGGTGTCCTAAACATTCTTCCCTCCGCAAGATGGGTGTTGATCGGTTCGGCGCGCCGCAACCAGGCGGCGCGCCTATTTTTTGTCGTCTATTCGATATATTCGAACATCTCGTCCATGTTGCCGAACAGGATCACGGTGTTGTCGTCGATGCGCACCATCCGCCCGTAGTGGGTGGAGCTATTGACCTCGAAAGTTTCGGCCGTCATCTCGCGGCCGAGATATTCGCTGATCTCATCCATCTTGAAGATCAGCTTGCCGGTGCCATCGATGCGGATCATCGCCGGTTGGTAGGTGACGGTTACGTTCGGCTTCAGGCCCATGAATTCAGCGATGGCCCTGGCTTCCACGGAGTCGTTCATGGTGACGCCGCACTGATGCGAAATCGTCTGTTCGAAGGTGATGTCCTTCATCGCCTTGAAGATGTTGGAATGCGATGCGTCGCGTGCTGTAGTTGACATGACGATTTCTCCCTGTGTCAGCGCTTGAGGCCGAGTTCGCCGAGGATCTGGCCAATCCGCTCCTCGGATTTGGCGCGGACGTCAGTGAACGCGACCGGCTTGGAATGCGGCATCGACCAGATCGGCTGCAGGCCGATGGCTGCCTTGTCGGCGAGCACGCCGTGCTTCTTGACCCAGCCCTGGAAGAGCTTCTTGTTCGCCGCGCCATGCTTCTCGTCATTGGCGAGCATGTGCATGAGGTCGATCGTGTTGGCGAGGTTGCGCTCGTAGTCGGCCTCGGCTGCCGAGATCACCGCAGGCGTGATGAAGTCATGGTTGGCGGCGGCGATCTGCATCAGGAAACCAGACCGGAATGCTTCTCCGACCAGCGGTTCGAAGACGATGTTGATGGCGAAATACTGTTCGAGATAGTCGGCCGCACCCATGATGGTCTCGACCGCTTCGCGGGTTCCTTGCCAGTTCTTGTCCTCGAGCCAGGCCTTCTTGCCGAGTTCGTCGTCCCAGCCGGGAAGGTCCATGCCGATCTCGGCAAGGTAGAGCGTGATGTCCTGTGCCAGCCGCAGCTTGTAGGACGAGTTGGTCAGCGTCGCGTTGTTGATCATCTGGGTGTAGCCGTAACGCTGCGCCTGCATCAGCGAGGTGCCGAGCCCGAATTCGGCATGTTTCCAGGCGCCGAGCTGCGTCTGCAGGATCTTGACCCAGGCCTTGTCGAAGGTCCTGGGCGCCCCCGACTTGCGGGCATTGTTGATGACGCTCTGCACCATCGTCTCAATTTT
Source organism: Mesorhizobium sp. M0060 (assembly GCF_040323155.1). Lineage (NCBI taxonomy): Bacteria > Pseudomonadati > Pseudomonadota > Alphaproteobacteria > Hyphomicrobiales > Phyllobacteriaceae > Mesorhizobium > Mesorhizobium sp. M0060. The sequence goes on along the minus strand of NZ_JAMYUP010000074.1, from coordinate 16,180 downwards.
CGACTGGCGCTGGTAGTGCGTGCGTTCCCACTCCTGGTCGGGGGCGCGGAAGGCATGCCAGTTGGAGCTCTGCGCGGCGGTGTTCTGCTTGACATAAGCGCCCTTGCCGTCGGCAAAGGAGATGATCCAGTCCTGGATCAGGTAACGCTCCGGGTCAGGCTGTACGTCGACCGTCATGTCTTCGTAGTGCGTGGCGCGCTGGCCCTTGGGGTCGAAATACCGATATTTCCGGCTGTCGGAGTCGGCAAAGATCGCCGCGCCGGCGGCTCCGGATCCGACTGAACTCGAGATAGCTGGCATAGTCTTCACTCCCTTGTTGCAGTTGTGGTTGGCTTGGCGTGGCCGCCCTCAATGGGCCGGCGTTGCACCCGCCGATGTGGTGAACTTGTCGAAGAAGATCCGCTCCGTCTCGAACCCATTCATGAACAGGACCGGCTGAAGCGCATCGATCATCGGCGGCGGGCCGCAGGCATGGACATCGCCCTGCCCGTCGACCGCCAGTTGCTTGAGCTTGGCGTCGACACTCTGGTGCACGAAGCCACGCTCGCCCTCCCATTCGGCGTCACCAGTCGCGTGCGACAGCACGGGAATGAAAGTGACGTCCGAATGCTGACCGATCAGCTCGGCGATCCTGTCGAGGTAGAACAGGTCGTTGCGCGTTCGAGCACCGTAGAAGAAATAGACCGGGCGTTTCTCGCCGCTCCTCAGATGGTCATTGAGGATCGACCAGATCGGCGACATACCCGAGCCGGCGCCGACCAGGATCAGGGGTCCTTGTCGTTCGTCGCGGCGGAAGCAGGTTCCGTAGGGTCCGACGACGGTGACTTCGGCTCCGACCTCGATGCCCCCGGAATCGAGCTCTCCGGAGAACTTTCCCTCAGGGTATTTTTTGATGATGAAGGAGAGTTTTTGGGTTTGGTCCGGCGTATTTGCCATGGAGAACGAGCGCGTAATCGTCTCCCCTTTTTGCGTGGTAACCGTGATGTCGACATATTGCCCCGCCCAGAACTTTATCGGCGAGCCGAGTTCGATCTCGATGCCGCGAATGTCGTGGGTCAAGTGCTCGATCAGAGCAATCCGGCCCTTGAACGTCTTCACGGCGATCGCTTTCGCCAAAATCTCCTCGTCGTAGTTGAGAAGCTCGACTTCCAGATCGGAGTAGGCGATGCAGCGGCATAAAAGGACGTGGCCGCTCTCCTTCTCCATGTCGTTCAGCGCGAAGGTCGAGTATTTGAGCATGTCGACTTCGCCATCGAGCAACACGCTCTTGCAGGCCGAGCATTGCCCTTCCTTGCAGCCGTGCGGCAGGGCGATGCCTTGGCGGAAAGCGGCGTTGAGCACCGTCTCGCCATCCTCGACGTCGAATTCGACGCCGACCGGGCTGAGCCTGACCGTGTGGGTTTCCGACATACGGACCTCCAGTAAAAGGAAGGGGGCGGGACGGACCCGCCCCCTTGGCCTGATCAGTTGCAGGGATTGATGGTGAAGCCCTTGGCGTAGTCCGCCAGGTGCTGCGCGCGTGCTTCCGGCGTCATGCCACGGAGCGCGTTCAACGGCGATCCGAGCTTGTTGCCGCGCACGTCGTCCAGCGTCCACATCTCCTTGTCGTCAAAGCGCATATGCGGCTGCGGGACGAGTGTCTTGCCATCGGAGCGGACGAAGTTCAGGTCCTTGATGGCATCGGCCAGATCCCAGCCATCATAGAGCGTCTCCCACTCGCGCTTGCCGCTGAAGCGGCCCATCGCGGGTGTCGGACGGCCCTCATACTCGTCGGCGAAGGCCACAGTCGCGGTCCACTTGTCGAGCTCATGGGCGAAGGTGTGCAACTGGCCGTCGATCTCGCCAACAACCATATCCTCGCGGATCAGGCAGGGCACGAGGCAGGACCAGCAGCGGTGCGGGTAGACATAACCGACGTCGCTGTTGAACAGGAGCACCTTCTCGCCCTTGTGGCTAAGCTTGGCGTACCATTTCCAGAAGTCGCCGAACTCGGCGTACCAGCCCGGATACTTGTGCTCGAACCACTCGAAGTCCTTGTCGGTCTGGGCCTCGATGCGCCAGAAGTTGACCGGCCAGCCGACCGCGAAGAATTGTCCAACTTTGTGGACGTAATTCTTCTTGGTGATGCGTTCCCATGCTGCCTGGACGTCGTCGTGATGGACCTTGATGCCGTATTTCTCGAGCGGCAGCATGTAGGTGCGGTAGTAGTCTTCATAGATCCAGCGGTGCCACATTTCCGCGTAGGACTCCTTGTTCTTGTCGCGGTTGGTGGTGCCGTATTCGATGAAGGTGCCGATGGCAGCATCGACGATCGCGTGGTTCTGCCAGAAGGCGTAACGCAGGTCGCGCTCGAGCAAGAGGTGATTTTCCGGTTCCTTGAGCGCTGCCATCAGCAGTGAGTGGCCGTTGCCGATATGCCGGCTCTCGTCCGACTGCACCGACAGGAAGACGGTCGGCAGCGCGTAGTCGCCGTTACGGGCGGCTTCCGAAGGCATGGCGACGAACAGCGTGTTGGTGAAGGCGGTCTCGGCCACCACGGTCAGGTACATGCAGGCGGCGGTCATCGTGTCGCCGGTGATGAAGCCTTCCGCGAACTGCCGGCCGATGGTCGTGGCGTAGCATTTTCCGAAGGCTTCCTCGGTGATGTCGAAGCCCGCCGGATCGATGTAGTTCTCCATGTACCATTTCTTCAGGTTCATCTGGATCGTCGAGTGACGGAACTCGTCGATCATCTGCATGGTGAAGCCGGTCCTGAGTTCCTCGCCGGGCGCGATGCGGGCGACCATCGCCATCGAGCGGGCGGCGGAAATCTCCGGGAAGGGAATGATCGCCAGGAAGAGCTTCATCCACTCGACCCAGCGCGGCTCGACGTTGCGGAACATATCGCCGCGCAATGCCGCATCGAGTGCGCCATAGACGCGGTTGTCCTTCTCTTCCTGCATCGGAAAGTACGACCGCAAAACCTGCTTCATCGGGTCGCGCGGCGTCTTGTTGATCTTGTAGTCGGTCGGAAACGTCATCGCTTCCTGAACGTAGGAAGGATTCCAGCCGAGATCGGCAATCTTCTTGGTTGCCTCGCCGACGGAGATTCCGCGTTGCGAGGTAATCTTGTTGAGCGTCAGAGACGTCATGGTCATAAGCCTCCACCAGGTTTGAGCCCGGGTCCCTTGACCCCGGCATGAAGCGGCGCACGGCACCGCCAGTGAGAGTGCGAACGGCACGACAAAGGGTTGCGCATTCAGGCGCGACTCATGGTCCGGCCATTCAAGTGGATCGCGGCAAAGGTGTTGGAGGCGTCTGGCAGGGATCCGCGACGCCAACCGCATATGCGATGGGCGTATCGAAGCGGCCTGCTTCCTCCGTTCCTTCGTTCTTTTGGCACCGCGTCAAAAGCGCGATGGGCTTCTTGTGGAAATGTACAAAGCAAGCGCCGTGCCAACTCGAAATAATGTCCATGGCTGGCGCAAAAAACAAAATCGCTGCTCTTTCGGCACATGAGAAAATAACCAACTGTAACGTTATTTTACAGTTGTAACGTACGCCTGTAATATTTAACATCTATTCGCATCTGCAATATATTTAGTTTAGCATGTGCAGCAAATATCAAAACCAATATTATCTGTTCAATTCATCGTCTTTCTCTACTATTTGAAGGCGACGGCCCGTGGATGGGCCTCGCGCTGGAGAGAGACCATGCCGAACGATAAAGACAGCCGGAGGCCGCCCGAGCCAATGTCCAGCCAGGCCGACGGTGTCACCGGCGATCTTGTCAGGCTGATGCCCCGGGATCTGGTCTTTGTCATGCGCTTCATGGGCGAGAGCCAATATCGCCTCCAGAGCCACTTCCAGGACTTCATCCGGGCCGAGCTAGCCGCCGGCGGCGTCACCACGGAAACGCATCCGATGATCCATCTGTTCATCGAGAACCATGCGATCCTGTTGCGGGACTTCGTGTTTTCCGGCGTTTCGCTGTCACGCCAGTTCCGCGTCGACGAAATCGAGCGCCTCACCGGCGATAGGACGTCGATGATCCGCGTCGACATCTGGGACCAGCTCAAGAGCCACATCGAAACGGCTGAAAAACAGTTCCATTCCCAGGCCGGCACGTTGCCCAAATTGCTGTCGGCTTTCGAAAAACCATCCGGACCGATGGCTGGGAGCGAAAAATGACGGGAGGATCCGATGGGGAAAACTACCAGGCGTGACGCGCTGCTCGCCCGCAGGCTCGATCTTGTCGCCTACGTCTCCGCGCTCACTGCCGAGGCGCTGCGGCTCAATCAGAAACGCGCAGGTATCGAGATGGAGGTGCTGCGCCTGGAACTCGAAATCGGCAGGAACGGCGCCAGCGCGCAACTGGTGCGGGACTTGCATGAGGCGAAGGAGAGAGCCGCGGCAATCATGCACGAATGCGCGGCGTGCGATGACAGCATCGTCGCTGCGGAAGGTGACGTCGAGGACGTCGACCGGAGCCTCGCGGCGACGGATGGAAACTGACGAAGGGAATCGTCATGAACCAGCACGCGATACAGAACCTGACCTTGTTCGACCTGCTGGCGCGAAGCTGGCGTCGTCCGTCGGCGATCGCCGATCTGCGCTTCAGCGCCGATGGCTCGACTGTCGCTTTCGCCTGCGTGGATGGAACAGTCGCCATAGCCGCGGTCGCGGACCAGGAGCCGCCGGAGTCGCGGATCAGGGTGAGCGGCGATCTCGGCCAGACGACGATCCGCCCAAGGGAAAAATTGCCGTTGCCATTGATAGCCACCGCTGCGTTGGGAGATGGCGACGTTCCACTCGCCAACTACCTTCGGTCCGGCTTCCTCGTCGGAACGGCGGCCGGCGAAGCGGTGCATCTGACCGCGGACGGCAATCTGATGGAGACGCTGGTCAAGATCGACGGACCGGTCGTCGCCGTCGACCACAGCCCCCGGACGGCCATGACAGCCGTCAGCAATGGGCAGGATGTTTTCCTGTCACGCGGCCAAGGCGATGCGGTGAGACTGCGACACGGTGCGACACCGTCCACGGATGCGCTTGCCTTTTCGTCAGGCGGAAGGCGCCTCGCCTATGGCCTGGACGGCGGATTGTCGATCTGGATGATAGAAGGCGACGCCACGCCGATACGCGATATCCCCTTTTCAGCGCGTCCGATATCGATCCGCTGGAGTGGCGACGGCACCTGGCTGGCCTCTGGGCTCGAAACCGGAGGCTTTGCTCTGGTCAGCGTGAACGATGGCCGAGCTGAGATCGTCGCGGGATTTCCATCGCCGGTCCGGACAGTGTGCTGGAGCCCAACCGCAAATGCGCTGTTTGCCTCGGGCGCCTTCCGGATCGCCGGCTGGTCGATGGCCGCCCCGCCGGTTGGCGGCAAAACCTCGGGCGCGTTGGAGACAGGTCGCGCCGGGCTGGTCCTGGTCGAGGCGGTGGCGGCGCATCCGGAGAAGAAGCTGATTGCGGCCGGCTATGCCAACGGTCGGATCACCATCGCCCAGATCGGCGCGCGAGACGAACTCCTCGTCAGACCTTTGGGGGGCTCGGTGACCGCGCTTGCCTGGTCCGGCGATGGACGGCACCTAGCGGTGGGCGCCGTCGACGGCACCGCCGCGATCGTCACCTTTCCCGCGCAGATGTTCAAATAGCAAAAGCAGGCCGCATGCAAGAGGAGGAGAAAATGCAAACCGAACCCACCCCCGAAGACGAGAGCAAGGACGAATTTTTCGACCGGCTCGCCAAACTGTCAGAAGAAATGGTGGCCAAGCATGGCAAGGATTTCAGCATGGGCGCGCTGGTGCTTGCCGCCCGCTGGATCGCGGAAAACCGCGTCGGCCAGTTGAAGACCAACTAGGGTTCGCATCCATAAGGATTGAACTCACGCAGGCGCAGCAAACCGTTTGGAGACGCCATTCGCCTGCCCTTCTCGGTGATGCCGGCTGGCGCCAGATGAGGTCGGGCTCCTGCGCGGGCTTGCCCCGAAATCGTCTCAATTATCCTTCTTCGGAGGTGTCGGCCGCCGGCCGGCGCTCCTGAACATGCAAATCTGGTCCTTCTTTCGCTAACGACCCCCACTCACGGTCCGCCTCTTATGATTTCTACCTCGATTTGCCAGGTGGGCAAGTTGTGATGGATCAGGAACCTGATCAGGTCCTCTGTTGAGTTCCACGCCGCATATTATGCGACTGCACAGCACCAGCCCGCCACTTGCGGAGCTTGGGACACCGCCCGCAGTGAAAAAACTATTCAGGCATATTCTCTTGCATGATGCTGAGCGCCGAGCGGATTTGCGGCCAGGGGAACTCGGAGCATTCCTCCCAGGCCTCGCCCTCGCGCAACACGGCATCAAGCTTGCCTGCCACACCGGCGAGAGTCGTGGCAGGCGTCGTTGAGAACGCTTCCAGCAGATCCTGTGCCTGGTCGCCAGCCTCGCGCTCGGCCCTGAGCGCGGCGGTGTAACCGGTCTCCTCGGCAGCCACATCCCAGCGTGCCTGATGCGCTGCGAAATCCGCTTCGGTCTTCTCGCCGAGAACCGCCATATCCGACCCTTTGCCGAGCACTTCATTGAGCGCCTCGATCGAGTGGACGGTCACGTCCCCACCCTCGGGCAGGCGAACGGCCACACAAGGAAAGCCCACGCCTGCGATGAGCCTCGTCTCCAGGCGCTGCTGCGCGCGGCAAAGCCGTTCGGCTAACTTGTGGGCTTTCCGCCATTCTCGCCAGAGCGCCAGCGCCGGGTCGGCGGGCATACTCGTCATCGCTGGATTGCTGGCGAGCGCGCGTTTCTCAAGCACCAAAGCAGTGGACGTGATCATCCCTCCCGCAAGCACTTCCCTGCGCGTGACGAACGGCGGAGTCGTGGTATTGTCGGAATCACCCATGATCCGAGCTCCTCGGAAGCTTGGTTTGTGGTCAGGCCGGGCACGGTGCGCCAACACCGCGCCTAGCCGCACCTCGGACCATCGGCCCAAGGGTATCGCTGATACCTTTGGATCATATAGGAATGATCTAAAGGGATCAATAGGCTTGGTAACAGCAGGACAGATGCGGGCAGCGCGCGCGTTGATTGGTATCGCCCAGGCAGAGCTTGCTCGCCGGGCTGGTGTATCTATTCCAACGATCAAGCGCTGCGAAAGCGACGGCAAAAACGGTCTGATGGTATCCGCCGAAACCCAAGCAAAAATTCGTGCCGCTCTTGAAGCCGAAGGCGTGGAGTTTACCAATGGCGATCGCCCAGGCGTCAGGTTGCGGCGACCGTAGTCGGCCGTTGATCAGTTGAGCGCAGGATTGCGGGCGCCGCTTCAGCCAGCCCCGGCAGCGCAGGCTCATTCTGTACCGTAGGCCGCTTGCCAGACCAGCGGCGAGCGGCATGGCTCGCGCCAGGTCTCTATGAGCAAAAAGGCCTCCCGCCAACTCAGGATGGAATAAAGAGCTGGTAGTCGTGAAACGCTGGCTGGCCAACGTGCTGGTGACGATCTCGAGCCGGCGTCAGCGCGATCTCCTGCAGGGTTGCGCGCGGCAGGCCCTCACATCCCGATCCCCAGGCCGCGTTTTCTGCCGAAGCTCCAGTCGATGCCGCCGCTGTTTTGCACGAAGCCGGTAATGTGCTGGCCGATGCGCCCTTCCAGCATCGGCTGCCAGGGCACGAGCCGGAAGCCGAGACCATCGTCCAGCATGGCAAAGCGCCCGCTGGCAAGACTGACCGGGCTGAGGAGCGTGCCGCTGACATGATTGCCGGGCTGGACGGGCGCGAAGATGAGGCCGCGCGCAGCGGCCATTGCCTTGCCGACGCGCGCGCGACCTCCTGGCGCTCCAGCGTGGCAACAAGGTCGCGCGAGAAGGTGATCGTCCCGCTCGTCGCATCGCGTGCGGCATGGCCCATCCTGACGAGCTGGGCAGCCCGTCTGTCGAGGGCGTTGTCCACGTCGAGACCAAAACCTGACCGGACCAGCGGCACAGGGTTCTTGGCCGTCAGCTCCCGGTCGAGCCATGTGGCGCCGTCACTGCCGATCTGTGCGTCAAGATCGAGCGTCGAGAGCACGCGGACGGAGAAGCCCTTTCCGCGGGTGCGGGCATCATAGGCGATGCCGCGCTCGGACAGGTCTTGCGGAACGCGCCAGTGGTCTTCGTCGATGCGCTCGACGTGGCCGGCCCGGCGCAGCGCTTCGAGACGGCGGACATGGAAACGGACGAAGGCGTCCGGGTCCTTGCCCTCTTCGAAAAACGTCTCGCGGATCGCCTCCAGGTGTTGGCTTGGTCGATAGATGCCATCCTCGCCGGCTACGACGCCGATGTTGCGGTCGGCCGCACGCGGGTGCTCTTTCGGCAGGATTGGATCGAGCGCCACGATATGGCCGCGCTGAATGTCATCGAGCTTTGCAGCATCCGCGGTCTCGACATAGTGAGTACGCCCGTCCACATCGTCGACGACGAGCGACAGCCGGTCGCTCATCTCATCGCCGGCAAGACCCTTGGCGAGCACGCGGCCGACGACCGGCTCGGTGATGGTCCCCCGGTGCATTGCGTATTGCGCTGGGCCCCGCTCATGGTCGAGACCGTGCTCCTCCAGCGCCCGGTGCGTGGTCGTGATGATGTCGTTGCGCTCGCCAAGCGCCCTCAGCGTGCTTTCGGCTGCGTCGGCGATCACCCATCGGCCGGGCTCGATCTCGCTTGCCAGGCCGAAATGCGCCAGTGTCTTTGCCCGATCGATCAGCAGATAGCGGTTGCTGGAGATGGTGTAGCTGTCGCTGGCATTGGGACGGAGGTCGAGAAGATCATGCTCCTGCTGCTCGGCAACCAACATGCGGTCGAGGCGGGTCAGCCGTTCGGCCCCGACCTCGTTGGCCAGCTTGCGGGCGACCTCGATCTCGCTTTGTAGCCCAAGCTCACGTTCCACCAGCTCGCCTGCCCGATGGCGGATGCCATGGGCGATGTAGTCGCCGGCGATGTTCAGGATCTTGCCGTCGTCGGTGATGCCGCGCACCAGGATATGGGTGTGCGGATGGCCGGTATTGTGGTGGTCGACGGCAATCCAATCGAGGCGCGTGTCGAGATCGGCTTCCATCTGCCGCATGAGATCGCGCGTGAAGGACCGCAGGTCTTCCATCTCGGCGGCATCCTCCGGCGCGACGATGAAGCGGAACTGATGGCGGTCGCCACGCCCGCGCTCGACAAAGGTCTTGCCGTCGGCCTCGTCGTCAACCGCCGAGTACACCCTGCCCTTCTCGCCATCCCTGGTGACGCCGTCGCGCTGGAGATAGCGCAGATGGGCATCAACGGCCTTGCTCGTCGTCACAAACTTTTGGCCGCGCCCGCTCGCCTTTCCTCGTCCCGGCAGCTTGACGACACGCGCCTTCACCACGACGCGGCGGGAGCGAAAACGGACGCCATTGCCGTCCTGCCGCCACCCGCCGGCGTCCTTTGGCAACGCTGACGCCACCTTGCCGCCGCGGCCGCGGGCGTTGAAGCGGCCACTCCCTTCCCGGCGCCGCTGCTTGCGCCGATGCGATAGGGATTGCCGCCTTGCTTGCGGACAGCGATCTCGACCTGGCGCACGAAGGGCAGCGTGCGCGAATTGACCGGCGCGCCGCCATCCCGCGTCCGGCCGGTGCGAACCTGGAACCTGTCGCTGTCACGATCTGCGATGACGACAGCATCGGGAGTCAGAATTCGCGGTTCAAGGTGGCCGGAGCGCTGAGCATGCTATGGACTGCAATGACTTGCTGTGGCGTAGGATGGCGGATCGCACATCGCTGCGGCACCTAAACTTTCCTGTTCAGATCAGTGGGATAACGGACCAACCAGCACCCTTCGCACCTCGCGCCGTGCCGCTCGGTGTCCGCACGCGCCGGAAAAAACAATGTGCAGACAGACACTTACGAGCGAAGCGAGGGCGAGCGCCAGCTCGCTTTATCTTGCCATCCCTCTTCGCCTTCTCGCCTTCTGCCTTCTCGCCTTCTTCGCCCTCACTCGCAGCCAACCCTCTCGCCGAAATTCTCGCGACGGAGCAGGTCGGAACGCAATTGCCCAGGAATGCGGGGATCATCGCGCTGGTACGGGAATACGCTGGACGAACAGGCTATCCGCGACGGATTTTGGCTCGGGCACAGCGTCAACGGGCAAGCTACCCGGCAGGGGCTCGACCGCAGTTAGGTCAGTGACAGCGACACCCATCGGCGACCGCATGTTGGACGAACGGATCGTCGCGAACATCTCAGCGGCAACATTCCACATCATTGTCGCCATGCGGCGACATTCCGGATGTCTGTGGTGTCCGCGAATCGCCGAACCGAGTGCGCTCGCTCTGCCCGCTCCTTGTCGTGCGCGCATAGGAATCGGAACCGCACCAGAACCCATGTCGATCTGCCCCCACGTCACCCTTGTCTTGTTCTCGTCCGAGTCGAGCGCAGCGGAAATCGATCTAGCGCGGATCACTCCTGGCCTTGAAGCGTGCTGCCTCTTCCGAACCGCGCGTGGCGTCTCCCGCGCTGTAGGAATGCGCGCCGGCGCCGGCGAGCTTGCCGCCGTCGACGATCAGATACTCCTCGCGGATTGACCTGCCTTCGAACCAGCACTCCAGAATCTCGCGGGTGCCGGCGGCGTAGCGCGCCTGGGCGGAGAGCGACGATCCTGAAATGTGCGGCGTCATGCCGTGATGCGGCATCGATCGCCACGGATGATCCTTGGGAGCCGGCTGCGGGAACCAGACGTCGCCGGCATAGCCAGCGAGTTGGCCACTCTCCAGCGCGCGGGCGATGGCGTCACGATTGCAGATCTTGCCGCGCGCCGTGTTCACCAGATAGGCGCCGCGTTTCATCCTGGCGATTATCGTCTCGTCAAAGAGGTTTTCCGTCTCCGGATGCAGAGGCGCATTGATCGTCACCACGTCGCAGACGCCGACCATGGATGCGGGGTCCTTGTGGAAGGTGACGCCAAGCTCTTTCTCGACCGCCTCAGGCAGGCGGTGGCGATCGGTGTAGTGCAACTTGACGTCGAACGGCTTCAGCCGGCGCAACACCGCGCTGCCGATCCGGCCGGCACCGACGGTTCCGATCTGCATTCCCTCGATATCGTAGGAGCGTGCGACGCAGTCGGCGATATTCCAGCCGCCTTTCACGACCCACTGGTAGGACGGGATGTAGTTGCGCACGAGCCCCAGGATCATCATGACCACATGCTCGGACACGCTGATCGAATTGCAGTAAGTCACCTCGGCGACCGTGATGCCGCGGTCCATGGCGGCCTGAAGATCGACATGATCGGATCCGATGCCGGCGGTGATCGCAAGCTTCAGTCTGCTTTCCTTGGCTATTCGTTCTTCGGTCAGATATGCCGGCCAGAACGGCTGCGAGATCACGATTTCGGCATCAACGAGTTCGCGTTCAAAAATGCTGGCGGGACCGTCTTTGTCCGAGGTCACCACCAGGCTGTGGCCCGCGCTTTCGAGAAATTTCCGGAGACCCAGTTCGCCGGACACGCTGCCGAGCAGGATCCCCGGTTCAAAGTCGATGGCCTTCGGCGTGGGAAGTGTCTGGCCGCCGGGATAGCGGTCGAGCTTTGGCAGGCCGTCCCGCGCATATTTTGTCGGATAACCGTCGACCGGATCGTCATAGAGGACGCAAACGACCTTTGCCATTGTGTATCTCCTTCGTCTGACAACGAAGAGGAAAACGCTCTGTTGTTAACGCTGCCGGCCAACGATGGTCGGCACGGCGATGCTCTGTTGAATTGCTGGTGGGGAGCAGACTCATCTGCCGGCGCTTCCTCATTCGGAAAGTTGTGCGCTATTGCGTGCTACATGGAAGACCCGGGCATGGTTTCAAGTGCTGCGGGCGGCACTGGTGCAGCGTTCGAGTTCCTTTATTTCAGACCGCGCGCACGGTTTGCTGACAACAAATGCTTAATGCGGACACTTCAGAATTGCCGAGGTTGGGCACCGTGCATCATGATCACTGACAGGCTCCGACTTCGCAGGCCTCAAGGGCTTCTGCATCCCCTCAAAGATTGCAAACAACCTGTTAGTCAGCGCTTATCAAGCAGAGGAATCTCGCATCGCTTGCCGCTCAGACGGTATTGCTAAGCCAGTTCGCAACGCTCACCGATGTCACCTGGAAATGGCGAAAGTGACGAGACAGACAGGCAGCTTATGCAAGTCCTGATCAAGTTCGAGTTGCGGACGCACTAGCCAGCGCTACAAGGCTAGCCTTCCACAATACGGGCCGTTTGTTGCCTTTTTACAGAAGATACGAAAACGCCGCTCGACCGGAAGGGAGCGGCGTTTACCAAGTGTGGTGTCCTACCCTAGACGAAACCCCGATTTGGTCGGGGCCGTCGGACTTGAACCGACGTTTCCAGCTTGTTCGCTATCAATCTATAGGTGGTGTTTTCCTGTCGTCCTTGCAAGCGCCATCGGCGTAGCTTCGCAGGGTGTGTAAGGATAGTCGGAGTCGATACAATTCCATCCGAATTCCGCAATTGAACGACCGCTGCTTTCCGGCTTCCGTGACGCGCACACTCGCTGGTTCTGCCGTCAGCAATGTCATCAATCGACCGGTCGCGTTCGACGCGGCTCGGAACGCCGATGATGCAACGATATCCTGACTCGCCGTAACGGCAGACGCTGGCCCTGTCGCCTAACTGCTCCGTCACTGTTTTCAGTGGAGCGCAAGCCCGCGCCGAAAAATACTAGAAGCCCCGCTCCTGCGGGGTTTTTCGTTGGGGGAAGCGTTGCGGCGACATCGACGGGTGATCCGCAGGAGAAGGGGCAGCGCCAGAGATCAGCGATGCAGCTTGGTCGGCACAAGACGACGGCAGGCCAACCTCACCAAGCCACTCGTCGTAGTGATGGTTTAGGGCCAACAACAACTCGTCTGGCTGATCCATGCCGCTTTGGAACAACTCGATGATTTGACGGCCAAGACGTTCCCTGGCCGGATCGCCCACTGCTATCCCGGCCTGACGGCAATAATCATCGACCACTGTGGCCAGTATTGAAAGCTGCTTTGAGTCCGCTGAGTCATTGAACGTCATTATCGCTTCTCCCTTTGTTGGGCGAAAGCGTTGGTCTCTTCCACTCGCCGGCTTGCCGGGAAGGTGCAGGCGACCATCGATATATAGTGTGCCGGTTTGGTACATACGACTCAATTTGAACTCGTTGGCAGCCTTCATGACGATGAAGGCCGGACTGTTGATCAGGTCGTGCGCCTTGAGCAGACGATAGACCGAAGCCTCATCGACGCTCGCCGCCGCTGCCCTTGTCGTTCCCCTTGGCGGGAGCGCACTAGCCGAAGAAGCTCTTTGATCAGTGATCCCACAATATCTCCTGGAGCATTTCCTCGACCGAGTACGGCGAAATTCCAAGTTCTCCAAATCCCGGCATCTTCGGCGATGACACGTTGTCGACCTGCATCAGTTCCACTTGATTCCGAGTGACGGGCGGGCCCGGGAGCATTTCGGCGAACCAAGCCAGCGCGTGCCAAGCGGCAAATGGGATTGGAATCAGTTTGGGCTTAAGACCGGCTTCGTGCGCAACGGCTCTGAGAAATTCCTTGTAAGAGTAGACGCGAGGAGCGCCGCACTCATACGCGTGATCGCATGCGTTTCCGTCCCCTGCAGCGCTCTTGCGGTCGCCTCTGCCACATCGCCCACATAGGCCGGCTGCAATCTCGTCAGGCCGCGACCGAACATCGGATAGATTGGAAGCCGGCGGAGAAGTTTGAGGATGGTGGTGAGAAACGCGTCATCCGGTCCGAACATCACCGCCGGGCGGATGATAGTGGCGTCAGCAAACGCGGCACGCACCACCAGTTCGCCTTCGCCACGCTTGCGGATGTAGAGCGACGGCGACGCAACATCGGAGCCGATTCCTGAAACGTGAGCGAGCCGTTCGACGCCAGCTCGGTGTGCTTGAGCTGCAACCCGCCGGGCTGACTCGACATGTACGGAATGAAAGGTCTCCTGTCCCTGTTCGATATAAAGACTGACCGCATTTACAACACCGTAAGCACCAGCAAGTGCATCGGCGATCGCCCGCTCATCGTGGATATTGGCTTCGACCGATTGAAGTTGCGGATCATCAGAACCAAACAGCTTCTTGGCCCGTTCCGGATGTCTTGATGCGATCCGAACGAAAAACTCACCATCGCGGAGATGCCGAACAACGCGGCGGCCGAGAAACCCGGTTCCACCGAACACGGTGACGACGCGATGGTTCATGGCAGCCATGGCTTAGACTTTGTCAGCTCATGTCGGGTGTCTCGACCCGGCGGTTCAGGTCACGTAGACGGCACGCCTACTGACCACTATCTATCACCTGGGCTACCTCGTACAGATTGGGATCGATCTCGTCCGTCAACTGATCGAAGTGACCCCACTCCTTCCGGAATTCCGGCGATTGATGAGCCGATCGCAAGAGATCGCGATTCTGCCATTGGACGTAGTTGACGATGCGCCGCCCGTCGAGGCTGCGATGCAGACTGATTGAGATGAACCCAGGCTGGCGCGCCATAAAGCGCGCCCGCTCGGTCATGACGGACAATGCCTCGGCCTGCTTGTCCGGTTCAGAATCGACGATGGTGATTTGGGTGACGGGCTGGTTGTCGGTTCGGATCTGTGTCATGGAAACCTCGCTAGATTGGCGATGGATTTGCCGTGTCACTGCTGGCGGTCGAGGGGCCGGCCCGAGCGATCGAGCATCCGATCGATCTTGCTCGCCATGATGAAATCGTTCTCGTGCAGTCCTTTGATCTTCTTGGTGCTCAGGGACACCGTCACATAACCCCAGCCGAAGCTGATGTCGGGGTGATGGCCCTCGGTTTCGGCGAGCTCACCGATCTCCTGAACAAGGGTGAGCGCGTCCCGGAAATTGCGGCATCGAACGCTCCGCTGGATGCGGTGGGCATCGTCACCCAGCTCCCAATCAGGAGCCTGTGCCTGGAAGCGTTGGGCTTCATCACGCGTGAGCGGCGGGACGCCGCCGCGACAAGGCGTACATGTTTTCTCGGCAAGAGTGTCGGTCATGTTCTTGTCTCCAAGACCATTTTTAGCAGCAAAAACGACAGCGACGAGCGCCTATCGATCGATCTCCCCGAACACGATGTCGAGCGAGCCGATGATCGCCAAGATATCGGCTCGCATGTGCCCGCGTGCTGGGCCTTCCGTCGTCCTGGCTATAGTTTCAGGCGCCGCTCAGTAGTCCATTCCGCCCATTCCGCCCATACCTCCTGCGCCACCCATAGCGGACGCATCCTTCTGCGGAATGTCCGCGATCATTGCTTCAGCGGTGATCAGGAGCGCGGCAATCGAGCCGGCATCCTGCAGGGCCGTCCGAACGACCTTGGCGGGGTCGACGATACCGGCCTTGATCATGTCGACGTAGATCTCGTTCTGGGCATCAAAACCCTGATTGTGATCCTTGCTGTCGGCGAGCTTGCCGACGACGATCGAACCTTCGACGCCGGAATTCTCGGCAATCTGGCGGATCGGCGCTTCGAGCGCTCTCGACACGATCGAAATGCCCGCCGTCATGTCAGCATTCGCGCCAGTAAGCTCAGTCAAAGCTGCCTTGGCGCGCAAAAGCGCAACACCGCCGCCGGCAACGATGCCTTCTTCCACGGCTGCACGAGTGGCGTTCAGCGCATCATCGATGCGGTCCTTCTTTTCCTTGACTTCCGTCTCGGTCGCGCCGCCGACGCGAATGACAGCAACGCCGCCAGCCAGCTTCGCCAGCCGCTCCTGGAGTTTCTCCTTGTCGTAATCCGAGGTCGTTTCCTCGATCTGCAACTTGATCTGCTGGACGCGCGCCTGGATGGTGGCTTTCTCGCCGGCGCCGTCGATGATCGTCGTCGTATCCTTCTCTATGAGCACGCGCTTAGCCCGCCCGAGCATGTCGATGGTGACGTTCTCGAGTTTGATGCCGAGATCCTCGGAAATCATCTGGCCGGCGGTGAGCACGGCAATGTCTTCCAGCATCGCCTTGCGCCGGTCACCGAAGCCAGGCGCCTTGACGGCCGCGACCTTGAGGCCGCCGCGCAGCTTGTTGACGACCAGAGTCGCCAGCGCCTCGCCTTCGACGTCTTCCGAGATGATCAGCAGCGGCCTGCCGCTTTGCACCACGGCTTCGAGGATGGGCAGCAGCGCCTGCAGATTGCCGAGCTTCTTTTCGTGGATGAGGACGTAGGGGTCTTCCAGCTCG
>NZ_JAMYUP010000073.1:0-27267 GCF_040323155.1 Mesorhizobium sp. M0060 | reverse complement strand
GGCTGCTCTCGCCGCCAAAACCATCCAAATCGCTCTGAACGACCGAGTTCGACCCTTTTGGCGGTCGTTCAGTTGCGAGCGTCGCATGACGCGATCTGACCCAGCGCGGACATTCCCGCAATCGAACCGGAACGTCTCGAAGGGCTGGGAAGCTGACGTTGCCCTGCTGAAGAAGCCGGTTGGCAAACATCGACTTCGCGAGGGATTTTCAGCCGCCGTCACAGCGGCAATCGGGCCGCAAATCAGGAAGACAGCGGTCTTCCGATGTGACACCAACAACGCTGCCCTATTCGCATATTTGATCCTTTTGCCCGGCGGTGTCCGGCATTATAATTAGCGATCGCTAAATTAGGACGGAGCAGATATAAAGCCAGAAAAGCGTCCGTCTTTGGGCCGGGGACTAACCATGGAGGCCAAACATGCTCAGCGCTTTATGCAAGGCCTGCGCAGTGATCCTTTTGTCAGTGAACTGCGCTTTCGCCCAATCGGATCTGATAGAGCCAAAGGCTGGAACGTGGAAGACGTGGGTGATCACGTCGGGTAAGGACTTCCGAGTCCCGCCCCCACCGGATACTTCCACAGCCGAGCTGGAGCAGCTCCGAGATATCATCGCAAAGAACGATGCGCAGGCCGCCGTGATGATCACGTTTTGGGATGCCGGCTCGCCCGGTTACCGATGGATCGACCTCGTCAACAATCGCCTTCTTACAGGCGAAAAGATCCCGCCCAATGCGCACCGCATATACACCTATTTGACGATGGCGATCTACGACGCCACCATTGCAGCATGGGAATCGAAGTACTTCTACAATCGCCCCCGCCCAAGCGAGGCGGATGCGACATTACCGACTGCGCTGCCTACGCCTCGGAGTCCCTCCTATCCATCTGAACACGCGGCAGCCGCCGGAGCCGCCGCGATGATTCTTTCCCATTTCTTTCCGGACGAGGCGTCCTCGTTCCAAGCAATGGCTGAAGAAGCAGCACAGTCGCGTGTCCTTGCCGGTGTCCAGTTCCCGAGCGACTCTTCCGCCGGGCTTGAACTGGGCCGACGAGTGGCAGAGCAGGTGATTGCGCGGGCAAAAGCCGATGGCTCCGACGCTGTCTGGACCGGCAAAGTCCCGACCGGGCCGTGCAAGTGGGTCGGAGATAAACCAGGCAATGCAACCATGCCCAACTGGAAACCGATCGTGCTGGCATCGCCCGATGAATTCAGGCCGCCGGCCCCACCCGACTGTCAGTCCGCGGCCGTGAAGGCTGAGACGGATGCTGTCCGACAATTTGAGCGAAAATTCCCCAACAGCTCCAAAGCGTTCTACTGGCAAAGTCCAGCCGGCCTGTTCACCAGCTGGTATGACTATGCCAGCAAGTGGATGTTTGAGGACAAGACAGATTCGAACGCGCCGCGCGCCGCGCGGGCTTACGCGATGCTCGCAACGATCCATTTCGATGCGTTCATTGCAAGCAACGACGGTAAGTTCGCATATTGGTACCCGCGCCCCAACATGCTTGACCCGAGTATCACTCCCTTGTTCGCGGTGCCGCCGTTTCCCAGCTATCCGTCCAACCATTCCACTCTTTCAACTGCCCGATGCGAGATCCTGGCGTACCTGTTTCCCAGCCATGCGGAATTCATCCGCAAGGTTGGCAAAGAGGCCGGCGATTCCCGCATCTGGGCCGGCATCCATTACGCGATGGACAACAAGGCCGGTGCCGCGCTCGGCAAAGCGGTCGCGGAGAAATTCATCGAGCGGGCGAGAAAGGACGGAGCAGACTAGTGGAAGGAGAGGACACCTGATCGACCCGTTCGGAACCTTCTTGCCGATCGCCGGTCGAGGTCAAAGGATAGAACGGAACTTTATTCGCCACGTATCAGAAAGGCTCCACGCGCTTTCATCTTCTGACGCTTTATGGACCTGAGACGCAACAAGGCTTCCAAGTTGCCGTTTCCCTGCGCCCGATCTATAGACCGCTTCGGAGTCCACTCGTGAACTTGGCTGCGTCCGGCGCAAACGTCAGCAGGTGGCGCTATCGACTCCTTGCTGAAGGCGCCGCCCGAGTACCGAATCCTGCTGGAGGCGAAGGAATGACCCTTGTCCGACATTCGGGCTCTCATGCAGCAAGGTACACAGACCCGAAAAGCTGTCTTTCAGGGGCGGCGGCAATGGCATCAACCTGCGACCTGCTGTAAGCTTGGAAAGCGGGTAACAATCCGCGAAGGATTGGGGGATGGAACGTCATCTCGCAGCCGTCCTGATTGCCGATGTCGTCGGCTATGGCCGCTTGAGCCAGATCGACGACGAGGGTACTCCTGCCGCAGAGTGGTTGCGCCCACGGCTTAGATCGAGCCCGTTGCAACGCCATAGAGCACACCGAGGATCGAGCATGCCGCCAACACCGGGATCATGCCGATCTTGAAACGGAATACCGCGAGCAGCGCCCCGAGTGTCAGCACCAGGGATGACAGGTTGATGGAGTTGAACACCGGCACGTCCAGCGTCATGCCCAGCCAGCTGACCTCATGCAGTTTGCGGAACAGCACGTGAAGCGCGAACCACACCGCCAGGTTCAGGATCACACCGACCACCGCCGCCGTGATGGCAGACAGCGCTGCTGATAAGGCCTTGTTGCTGCGCATCGTCTCCATGAACGGCGCGCCAAGGAATATCCATAGGAAACAGGGGACGAAGGTTACCCAGGTCGTGAGCAGACCGCCGAGTGTTCCGGCGACCAGCGGGCTAAGCACTCCCGGCGCGCGGTAGGCACCCATGAAGCCGACAAACTGGGTGACCATGATCAGCGGGCCCGGCGTGGTCTCGGCCATGCCGAGGCCGTCCAGCATCTCTCCCGGCTTGAGCCAGCCATAGTGGTCCACGCCCTGCTGCGCGACATAGGCGAGTACCGCATAGGCGCCGCCGAAGGTGACCATTGCCATCTTGGAGAAGAAGATGGCGATGTCGGTGAAGACATTGCCTTGGCCAAAAAATGCTAGCAGCCCAAGGACAGGCACCAACCAGAGCGCCAGAAAGACTGCCGCGATCTTCAGCGACCAACTGACAGACGGCCGGGCGTGAGCCGGCACCCCCTCGCCGAGCGCGGTATCGGCATCGGCGACCTGCTTGCCGCCGACCTTGCCATGTCCGTTACCTGAGAGGAATGAAGCCCAGCCAGATCTCCCTCCGACGAAACCGATGATACCAGCGATCAAGATGACCAACGGAAACGGCGCATCGAAGAAAAAGAGAGCGATGAAGGCCGCCCCCGCGAGCCCGACCATGACATTGTTCCTGAGCGCCCGCCTGCCGATCCGCAACACCGCTTCCAGCACAATGGCGAGGACAGCCGCCTTCAAACCGAAGAAGAGGGCCTGAACCGCGCCGACGTTGCCGAAGATTGCATAGATCCAGCTCAACGCCATGATGGCGATCGCACCAGGCAGCACGAACAGGATACCGGCAACGAGGCCGCCTCTGGTCTTGTGCATGAGCCAGCCGATGTAGATCGCAAGCTGTTGTGCCTCCGGTCCGGGCAGCAGCGTGCAGTAATTGAGCGCATGCAGGAACCGGGTCTCGCCTATCCAGCGTTTTTCCTCGACGATGATGCGGTGCATCATGGCGATCTGACCGGCCGGACCGCCGAAGCTGAGCACGGCCACGCGAGCCCACACCCGTGTGGCCTCAGCGAACGAAATGCCATGGCCGGGCGTGTCGCTTGATCGATTTGGCGCCTTTATGGTGCTCTCTGCATTGGCCATGGTTCAGGTCACTCGCGTTTCGAACGGAAATATCGGTAGAGGTTGTCAAAAACCGAAGCGCCCTCGGCGATCCGTTGCTCGTCGCCGGCGTTCGCCATGGCGATGCCGGCGATCAGGCTGGCAATGCCGGTGGTTTCTTCGCGACTGAACTTGCCGTCCTTGAGATCGATATCGTGGACGACCTCGGCGATGGCCTGCAGCGCCGGATCGGCAATGCCGGTGCGGGCAAGCAGCACCTCGAAGCTGCAGCGGTCGCCTTCATGGGTGATTTCGCCCTCGAACATGTCGAAGCGCAATTCCCCCTCCTTCGGCACGTATCCCTTGCCCGCCACGAAGCGGATGATCGCATCGGCATCGATGAAGCGACGGATCAGCCAGCTGCAGGCGATCCGGTCGACATACACGTCCCGGCGCGTGACCCAGATCCGGCCCTTGAGCTCGCTCGGCTCGGCCGCCGTCTTCGGTTCCTTGGTCATGGCCTTGTCCTCTACAAGCTGTGCCTCGAGCTCGGCGATCAGTCCCTCGCTGGCGAGGCGACCGCTGGCGCCGAAGAAGTCGATCGTCACGACGTCCGCGAGCCGCTTGCGCAAGCGGCCGAGTTGCGAACGCGCTTCTGCATGTTTTTCCGCTGTCGCGTTGGTCTTGATCGCTGCGGCCAGATCGCGCGCTTCCTTGACAATCTCCGCATAGTCGGCGTCACGAACGGCGTCGAACAGCGCCCGGACCTGGGCGTCCGAAAGACCGTCGACAAGGCGTGCCTCGCACATCATGGCCTCGCCGCCGCCAGCGACGATCTCCTTGAGAAGCCATTCGAAATCCTCCTGCATCTCGGCATTCGCCGGCAGGGCGTAAACGGTGCTTTTGACTGCGACCGCGCCGATGCCTTGCAACCGTCGCCAGATCTTCACCCGGAAGTAGGCGGGCTTGCTCGGCAGTTGATGGATCAGGAGCAGCCAGCGCTGCTCCTGCGATTGCCCCTCACTCATAAGTGAACCGTATCACGAACAAATCCAAATGCAACACTTGTATCACTTTTCATTTGGGCATAGCTTTCGCTTCCTCACGGGATGAGCCGTGCCGCCGAGCGAGGAAACCGATGCCACACCAGAAGCATCACTCGAGAACTTGTACGCGTTTGAGGCCAGGCATGACTCGGCAACCCTCAAAAAGCCGAAAATCAACCATGTTGCCCTGGCACCATCTCCATCTCAATCCGCCCCTCGATCGCTCAAACCTTAACCATCTCAACGACGACCATGAATGCTACGCTGCGGGATCACCGTCTCTGACGAACTGTATGCCTGGCGCGCTCCCCTACTAGGTGAAACTCACACCTAACCGCCGGCCGTCCATTCTGGCGCGGCTTGATTCTACACATCACCATAGAGAGTAAGCATATGACCGACGGAATAAAACGACGCGACTTCATGCGGAATGCCGGACTCATTGTTGGCGCTGCCGCGACGGCGACGCTGATTGAGAGCCCAGCTCTGGCTCAAACATCTTCCACCTCGAGGCTCAAGCCCATGAACTATGAGATTAAACCGCTCCCGTTCGACCCCAAGGACATTAAGGGCATATCCGAGAAGGTGCTGGTGAGCCATTACGAGAACAACTACGTCGGCGCTGTAAAGCGGCTCAATGCGATCGGCACGCAATTGGCGGAACTAGATTTCGCCAAGGCGCCCGTCTTCATGATCAACGGCTTGAAACGGGAAGAGCTAATCGCCACGAACTCGATGATCCTGCACGAAGCGTATTTCCAAGGTCTCGGCGGCGGCGGTGCGCCGAAGGGGGCTCTGGCGGACGCGATCACGAAGGACTTTGGCAGCGTGGACCAGTGGCGAACCGAATTCGCGGCTATGGGCAAAGCCGAGGGCGGTGGGTCGGGCTGGGTAATCCTCGCCTATTCGCCGCGCGACAAGCGGCTGGTCAACCAATGGGCCTCCGATCATACGACGACTTTGGCGGGGGGGCGCCCTGTGCTTGTCCTCGACATGTACGAGCACGCCTATCATATGGATTACGGCGCTAAGGCCGCCTCTTATGTCGACGTCTACATGGAAGCGATCCGGTGGGAGAATGCAGCCAAGCTCTATGAGGGCTACAGTCGCGAAGGGTAACTTTCAGCGAGGGCGCAAAACACGGAAGGCACGTCATTCATGATGCGTTTGAAGACGGCGCGCGTGTGGCGCGCCCTGCTTGCTGGATTGGAAGTCGCGGGCGGAGGCATGGCTTCCGTGCCGACGCTCGCGGCCCCTCCACCTTCCGCGGACAAGTTCTTCGCGCTGGAGCGCGATGTGCCGCTCGGGCCGAAGATCGACCGCTTCGATTATCAAAGCCTCGACCCCGGCACCGGTCGTTTGTTCATCTCTGGCATGAGCATCGGCAAATTGCTGGTATTCGACAGCACCAACAAGCTGCTCACGAAGCTGAACGGGTATCCCCAGGTCACCGGCGTGCTTGCCGTTCCGGAGTTGCACAAGGTCTATGCCAGCGTGCCGGGCGACGGCATCGCTGCCTGGCATGCGATCGGCGCGCCAACTGTCCCTCTGGTGGTGAGCGAAGAAAGGATTGTGTCATGAAATGGGTTACACGCGAACGTCCGGTCATCGACCGCATTGCCTGCCCCTGGCTGATTGCGCGCTTCATCGACAAGGAACCGGAGTTTCTGTTCGTGGCGCCTGACCAGGTGATCCGTGTTGCCCGGGAAACGGGCGCGACGCCCTATGACGTGCCCGGCGTCGAATTCACCCATGTCGGTGACGGCTGCAGTTTCGACACCTTCGTTTCCAAACACGGTCTCGATCGCGATCCGGCGATCGTGACCATTGCCGCGATCGTGCGCGGCGCCGACACGGACCGGCACGATCTCACGCCACAGTCGGCAGGATTGCTCGCGATCTCCATGGGTTTGCGGGACCTGACGCCTGACGACCACGAGGTGCTGAAGACTTCGTCATTTACGACGCGCTCTACGCGTGGGCTTCGGGCCGCAGAGCGGAAACGCACAGCTGGCCACCCGTCACGAAGCCGGCGGCCTGAGCAGAGGACACGGAATGGTAGACCAATCGAATGAGGACGTCGCAGGACGTCAGCCAAGCAACCGCGTCGTTCGGTGGATCGACCACCGCTTGCCGGTTTTCACCTTCGTCAATCATGAACTGAACGACTATCCGACCCCAAGAAATCTGAACTATTTGTGGAATTTCGGTTCGCTGGCCGGGTTCATGCTGGTCGTCATGATCTTCACCGGCGTCGTGCTCGCAATGCACTACACAGCGGATTCGAACCTCGCTTTCGGCTCCGTCGAGCACATCATGCGCGACGTCAATTACGGGTGGATGATCCGCTACATCCACCTGAACGGCGCATCGTTCTTCTTCATCGCGACCTACATCCATATTTTTCGCGGCCTTTACTACGGCTCATACAAGGCGCCGCGCGAACTGTTGTGGATGCTCGGAGTCGTCATCCTGCTGCTGATGATGGCGACCGCCTTCTTTGGCTATGTCCTGCCATGGAGCCAGATGGGGTTTTGGGGCGCTACGGTGATCACCAACCTGTTCTCCGCAATTCCGGTTGTGGGAGAGAGCATCGTCACCTGGCTTTGGGGCGGGTACTCCGTCGATAATCCGACGCTGCAGCGCTTCTATGCCCTGCACTACCTCCTGCCGTTCGTCATCGTCGGCGTCGTAATGCTGCATCTCGTCGCGTTGCATCGGCAGGGTTCCAACAATCCGCTCGGCATCGACCGCAACGGGCCGGGAGATAGCATCCCCTTCCACCCCTACTACACGGTCAAAGACCTGCTCGGCTTGGCGGCTTTCCTGCTGGTGTTCGCCTTCTTCGTCTTCTACCTGCCGAACTACCTGAATTCCACCGACGCCTTCATCCCGGCCAATCCACTGCGAACGCCCGCCGAGGTCGTGCCGCAATGGTATTTCCTGCCGTTCTACGCAATCTTGCGCTCGATCCCGAACAAGCTTGCCGGCGTAATCGCCATGTTCTCGGCGGTGGGGGTCCTCTTCGTCCTACCCTGGTTGGACATATCGAAGGTCCGCAGTGCCCGCTTCCGGCCAATCTACAAATGGGTCTTCTGGCTCCTGGTCATCGACGTCATCGTTTTGGGCTGGGTCGGCGCCAATAAGCCGGAGGGCTTTTTCGTTCTCATCGGCCGCGTCGGCACGTTCTATTACTTCTTCCATTTCCTGGTCGTGATGCCGCTCCTTGGCATTTTCGAGCGACCGCTGCCGCTCCCGACCAGTATCGCCTCGGCAGTCCTGCCGAAGGGCGACGCGCATCCTGCCCCAGCGCAGGCGATGGCAGATACGCCGTAACCAATCCAGCCGTCGAATACCGCACCTGTCTCTATGCCGAAGATCACGGCCGACTGATCAATTCGCAGTGAAGAAAGAGGAATACCGCCATGACACTATCGACCCGCTTGGCAGTTCTCATTGCTGCCGCAACCCTCGTCACCCCCTCGTTCGCCGCCAATCTGGATTGGAGCCAGGTCGGAAAGGCGCTGGGAAAAGGAGGAACCACGCAGGCCGACGGCGTCTATAGAGTTGGCTTGCCACGAACCGACCTGAAAGTATCGCTCGATGGCGTATCCTTGAAGCCAGGATTTGCCCTCGGAGGCTGGATAGCGTTCGAACCAATGGGGAATCAGGCCATGGTCATGGGTGACCTCGTTCTGACGCAGGACGAGGTGAACCCGGTCATGAAGAAGCTTCAAGCAGGTGGGATCGAGATCACAGCGTTGCACAACCATTTGCTGCGCGCGGAGCCAATGACGCTGTACATGCACGTCTTTGGCCAGGGCGACCCGGCCACGCTCGCCACGGCGCTTCATGCCGGGTTGGCGCTGAGCAAGACACCGATGGAGAATGCCGCGTCCGGTGCCGAACAGCCGCAACCCGCCCCCCAGCAGATCGAGTTCGACACGGCGGCCGTCGACCAGGCTATTGGTCATAAAGGCAAGGCCAATGGCGGAGTTTATCAGTTCACTATCCCACGAGCCGAAACGATCACGGACGGCGGCATGACGGTCCCAGTGTCCATGGGTACCGCCATTGCCATCAACTTCCAGTCAACCGGAGGAGGCAAGGCGGCGATCACGGGCGATTTTGTATTGATCGCATCGGAGGTCAATCCTGTCCTCAAAGCCTTGCAAGACAGCGGCATCGAGATCACGGCACTGCATAGCCACATGATCGATGAGCAGCCGCGGCTCTTCTTCATGCATTTCTGGGCCAATGACGACGCCGCCAAGCTTGCGCGCGGCCTCAAGGCGGCTCTCGACAAGATGAACCTCGCGAACAGCTAGGATCGGGTCCAGTGCGCGCCGCCAGTGTGGCCCTTGGGCTCATCGCCACGATCCGCCTGATCGTATGCTCAGTCGGCCCGGCTGCGGCGGAGCCGCCTCTGATCCTCGAGCGAACAATCCCGCTCGAAAACGTCTCGGGCCGCATCGATCACATGGCGATCGATCGTGTTGGGAGGCGGCTGTTCGTCGCCGAACTCGGTAACGACAGCGTCGATGTTGTCGACCTTCACACCGGTAAGATCCTCCATAGGATCACCGGCCTGAAGGAGCCGCAGGGCGTCGCATATCTTGCCGATCAGGACGTGGTCGCCGTTGCCAATGGCGGCGACGGGTCCGTTCGGTTCTTTCATGCAGGAGATATGTCGTCACTGGGAAGCACTGCTCTCGGCAACGACGCGGACAATGTCCGCATCGATCCGTCTTCCGGCCATGTTTTTGTCGGATATGGTGATGGCGGATTGGCCATCCTCGATCCTGTGACCCAAGCCAAGCTTGAAGACATAAGACTGGCCGGCCATCCCGAAAGCTTTCAGCTTGACTCCAAGATGACCCGGGTGTTCGCGAATGTGCCGGACGCCGGGCAGATCGCCGTCGTCGACCTCAAATCGCGCAAGCAGGTGGCCACCTGGAAATTGCCAGGCCTGGCGGCGAATTTTCCGATGGCGCTCGACAGCGCGGGGGGCCGGCTTGCAGTTGTGTTCCGCTGTCCGGCAAAGCTAGCTCTGCTGGATCCGGCAAGTGGTGCGGTGACCGCGAGCCTCGATACATGCGGCGATGCTGACGATGTTTTCTTCGACGGCAAGCGCGATCGAATCTATGTGAGCTGCGGAGACGGCGCGATCGATGTTGTGCAGCGCAGCCCAAAAGGGCTCGGGCCGGTCGAACGTGTGGCGACTTCCAGCGGAGCCCGAACCTCGCTCTTCGCACCGGAACTCGATCGCCTCTTTGTTGCCGCGCGTGCTGGATGGCTTGGATCCCGGGCCGCTATCCTCGAATTCCGCCCTTCGCCATGATGCCGATCAGGCATCGGTCGCCCGGGTCAAATACCTCTTAGTTCGACGAGATTTGCCAAACGGCTACGCCAGCTAGAATGAGGCCGGCGATACCTTCGATGGTCCTGGATATGATATCAAACAGGCGTGGCCGGCTGTCGAAGAAATGCACCAGGCGCTCCCGAAACAGGATCGACAACACCGCCACGCAGGACAGGGTCAGCGCCACGCCGACCATCATGGTAATTGCAAACAGTATGCCGGCGACCGGAACGCCTCTGGATATCGCAAAGGTCATCACGAAAAGCGTCAGCGGGCATGGGATCAGGCCGGCCATCACACCCACAGCCTCGCCTTCATGCTTGTGGTGATGGCCGTGGCTCAATGCGCGCCAGAGCATCCAGGCGCCGATCAGGCCAAGCAACCCGCGGCTGACGTCTTCCAGTAGAGGCGCACGGCCAACACTGCCCAGGGCAATCGACACCAACGGCAACGAGAGCGCCGCGATCAGCACCGCGATCGTCACATGCGTGAAGGAAAGCGTCAGCGACACCAGAAGACCGCGCGAAACCTTTGCATCCGAACCGGCCAAATACGTGGCCAGGACGGCTTTGCTGTGACCCGGCGTCAGGGCATGCGCCGCACCGAACAGCACGCCCATCGGCAGAAAGGCCATGAAGGCCAGCCAGCCGCCGCCGGCCGAAAGCAGTTTGATCTGCTCGGCCAGCGCCAGGTAGATCGTGCGTTGGAACTCGACCAGCGTCTGGAACATGGCCATCGAACCGGCTCCGGGTCAGCTGCACGTCAATTCAAGGCGCGTCGCGAAAATCTTGCCGAGATCGGTCCCCGTCGGGTCACTGAAGAACGCGTCTGTCAGGCTCTTCTGGTTCTGCGCGATGGCCGTGTCCGGATCTGGACGCACGACGGCGCGTGAGCAGCCTTCAGGCAGGCCAGTCACAGCAATCTTTTCGTCGTCGGTAAAATCGATCGCCGTGTAGAAGGTCGGGTCGTAGACGCCGATGCTGACTTTTCCAGCAAGGGTCAGCGGGTCCTTCGGCTGCGTTTCGAACTGGACGACGAGTTGATCGTTTTCATAGCTGACGCTGAACTTCGGCGGTGGCGCCATCGTCACGTCCTTGCCGTTCAAGGTCACCATCTGAAAGTAGTTGTACTCGGCCAACGACGCATGGACGGTGAGAGCGACTTCATCGAGTTCCTTCGCATCAAGGACAAGGTCGGAATTCTTGTCGAATTCCATCAGCACGGTGCTGGAAAAGAGGTCGTCGAAACGCCAGAGATGCCGAAGCGACTTGAGCGTTCTGTCTGGACCGACGGTCAGGTCCAGCGTCGCTTCGGCAAACACATGCGGATGGGCGTTCGCTGCCGCGGCGGAAGCGAGCAACAGCGCCGCGCCTGATACCATGCCTGTCAGTTGCATTTTTCGCTCACATTTCATCGTTTCGGAATCAGGCGGAATGTCTCCCATTGCAAGCAGGCCGAAATGGGACGGGCCGAAATCCTTGCCAGCTATCTCCCTTGCTCACACGGAGGCAGCCAAAAGATCGCCCTTCACCCAATGATTGATTGCGGCGCTACTGCTACTTATCGCCATCGTCTTGGTCTTCGCCCACGATCCGAGCGCGACGAGCCTTCCGCCTTTCAGTGGGGCAGCATTGATCATTGCTGGGGTCATCGCCGGTTTCGTCATCGGAGTGGTCGCGTCACTGTTGGGCGTAGCCGGTGGGGAATTGCTTATCCCGACACTGTCCTGCTCTTTGGGATAGACATAAAACTAGCTGGCAGCATGTCGCTTGCCGTGAGCCTGCCGACGATGATCGTTGGTTTCACCCGCTATTCGCAGGATCTCCTTGGGGTGATCGCGCGCAACAGATCGTTCGTGATCCTTATAGCAATGGGATCGATCGTCGGAACGTCGATTGGCGGCATGTCGCTGGGCATCGTGCCAGAGAAAGTGCTGCTGCCGCTGTTGGCGGCAATCTTTGTCATCTCGGCTTACAAAGTGTGGCGCCATAAGTAGCGTCCTCTCAGTCCTCGGCGATCGAGCTTGCAATAGTGTGTTCGATCCCCCGTTGTCGATCGGCGATGTCAAGTGGACAAGCTGCTTACGACTGCCGGCAATCAATATGTAGAGTTTGGAAACCTGATCTCCATTCCGGTCCTCGCCGATTTTTTCGGCGTCCGTCCGGGCGAAGAAGCGCTGCTCGAATGTCGCGCGGTCGACTTCGAACAGCCTGATGGAGCAGGTCTGCACAACCTTGCCGTTCAAGTGGCTTTGATCACCGCGATCATGGTTCCGGCAGGTAGTCGTTGCCAGTCACCTTCCACCCTTGGAAGGCATCGACGTCATCGACCGGAACAAGCGCTGCGTCACCGGATAGTGGTGTCCATCCACGCGTCTTGGCCACAGCGGCGGTTC
Organism: Mesorhizobium sp. M0060; assembly: GCF_040323155.1. NCBI lineage: Bacteria > Pseudomonadati > Pseudomonadota > Alphaproteobacteria > Hyphomicrobiales > Phyllobacteriaceae > Mesorhizobium > Mesorhizobium sp. M0060. The sequence goes on along the minus strand of NZ_JAMYUP010000073.1, from coordinate 14,755 downwards.
GCTCGAAGTCGGGTCCGTGGGCGAGACAGGTCACCTAGTGCGTCGAGGGCGAGGTCTCGGCCTCCATGAAGTGCAGCCTTCATCTCCTCTCCTTCGAGAGTGCGCGCTGTGCTAACCCGCAAGTAAACCTTGCCGCCAGGCCGTGGCCAACTGGCTGGTGCTTATATCTGAGAAAGAAAAGACCTGCGTTTTCTGCCGCAATCCCGTCAGGGACCCCGAAACTGTGCGAAGCCGGTCGCGAGAGCACGTCTTCCCGTTTTGGGCACTCAAGGAGTTCGATGCGGTTCGCGACGTCATCGAGTTCCCGCGGATGGAAGCGAACAGTACGGACGGACTGTCGGCCCAACTCACCGAACAGACGACGATCCGTCGCTTGGACCTCAACAACTTCCTCCTTGGTGACGTTTGCTCGAGGTGTAACAACGGTCGTATGGAGGTCCAGCTTTGCCGCCGAAACCGCTGGCGCGCAGATGAACCCGCCCAACGCCTCGCAAAGCGCGACATGGTTGCGGTGCGCCAAGGTGGCGAACCGGCTGTTCTGGTCCATGTGATTTACCTCTGCTTTCCGGCCGTCGTCTTGGGCCAAGAATTCGCGCGCCTCGCGCAGCATGGCCCAGGCCTGAACGTACGACGCCATGGTCCGCTTGATTACATTCTCTGCCCAGCGCTCGACGGCGGGCGGTGCGATCATGCGCTCGACGAAGCGGCACAAGTTGCGAAACCGGACTTCCCGTCGATGACCTAGCCGGAGGCTCGCTCGAGCCAGCGCTCTTGCTCGGCGAACCGGCCTACCAGCATGTCGATAAACACGCGAACCTTGGCGCTCAGGTGCCGGCGATGGGGATAAAGCGCTTTTATATCAAAACTTTGCGCTCGGTAGTGGGGTAGTAGCGGCACTAGCGCTCCCGAGGCCAATAGGTCCGCCATCAGATACGGGACCGTCAACACCAGACCGATCCCGGCCGCGGCGGCGGCGCGCATCGTTTCGAGGTTGCTGGTGATCAGGTTTCCCGATACGCGCGCCACCACCGGCTTGCCGGCGGCGTCCAAGAAATGCCACTCGTCTGGAGACGGTGGTGCGTATGGGTGGCGCAGACAGTTGTGGCCGGCCAGATCGGCCGGGGATTGCGGTGCCGGATGCTTTTCGAGGTATGCGGGAGCGCCGCAGACAATTGGACTCAAACTCCCGAGGCGTCGTCCGACGAGGGTGGAGTCGGGCGGCGAGAGCGGGCTGATCCCCAAGTCGAACGCCTCCTGCACTAGGTCGATCATCCCGTATCCGATGCGAATATCCACCGACGCCTCAGGATGCCGGGTCAGGAAATCGGTGACTACCGGTGCGACGAACCGGGCGATGCTCTGGTGGCAATAGACGCGGAGCTGGCCGCGTGGGATAGCCTGCAGTGCGCCAGCCGCTTCGTCGGCCTCCTCCAGATCCTGGAGAATCTGTACGCAGCTCTCGTAATAGCCACGGCCAATCTCGGTCAGGCTAATCCGCCGGGTCGTACGGTTCAGCAGTCGCGCGCCAACGGCATTTTCTAGCGCTTGGACCTGGCCGCTGACCGTCGCCTTAGACCGGTTCAGGCGGCGGCCTGCAGCCGAGAAGCCGCCACTCTCAGCGACCCGCACAAATGCCGTGATGCTTGCGAAGCGGTCCATCGGGGTCCCTATTGTCAGGAAATTTCGGACAGCGTGTTCGGGTTGAGCGTGATTGTGTGGCCATGATCTACGCATATCTTGCTTATGAGATGCAAGACCGGCAGCGATGCTAGTCCGCGTTCGGCAATGTGCACTTTCGACCTCACCCAGGACGGCAGCGAGTAACCGAGAAAGACGCAGTGCGTCAGTACTGGCTACGTCATTTCAATTGATCACTTGAATGAAAAGGTAAAGCAGTGACCCATGAAGAAATTCGCGTCGGAATCATCGGTGCGGACACCAGATCAAGTTGGGCGAAGGTCTCGCACATTCCGGCCATCAATGGTCTTCCCGGCCTCAAGCTCGCGGCTGTGGCGACGCGCAACGAGCAGAGCGCACGCGAGGCAGCTAAGGCCTTCGGTGCGGAGCGCTGGTTTTCCGATCCCTTCGAGATGATCCGAGATGAGCGGATTGATCTCGTCACGATCGCTGTCAAGGTGCCCGCACACCGCGAGCTCGTTCTGGCGGCGCTCCATGCTGGCAAAGCGGTCTATTGCGAGGCGCCTCTCGGACGCAGCGTCGCAGAGACTGAGGAGATGGCGCGCGCGGTGGGTTCAAACCACACGGCGATCGGATTGCAAGGCCGGCACAATCCCGCCGCACGACGCGCGGCCGAGTTAGTGTCCTCTGGAAAGATCGGGCGGCCGCTAAGCGCCAGAATCGTCTCGCCAACCTTTGGATTTGGACCAGAAGTCCCCTCGGCGCATGACTTTTTTAATAAGGCATCTTCTGGCGCCAACCTGCTAACCATTTGCGGCGGGCATACGGTCGATGTGGTGGAAGCGGTCCTAGGACAGATTGTCGAGGTTGACGCCCGGACCGAGATTCGCTGGCCCATGGTCAAACTGACAGAGACGGGCGAAGAGAGCGTCCGCGAAACTGCCGACTACGTCGGCGTTATCGGAAAGACGCGCTCCGGCACCGCGTTCACGGCCGATTTCGACGCCGGGGGTCAGGGGGAACAGGTTCGTTTCACATTCGATATCAGGGGATCGGAAGGATGGCTCAGCTTGACCAGCGATCACCCTTATGGCTTCCAGGCGGGGGACCTCAGGCTCGTCTCGAACATCCCATTCGTGGCACCCGACCGAGCCACAGTCACTGGTGGGCTGATGGGGGCGGCGGTAAACGTCGGAGAGATCTATGCTGGTCTTGCCCGTGATCTGCGTGCGGGGACCTACAGCACGCCCGGATTTGGACACGCTGTTCACAACGCCCGTCTCATCGAGGCTGTAAGGCGCGCCGCCGACCGGGGCGAGCGGCAAATCATTCCCAATCGGGAGGAATGACGGTGAATGATTTGACCGGCTGGATCGCGAGGTGACCGGCGCTGCCACATCTACAGGCCTCGGTGCAGAGATCGCCAATGGCAGCGGCCCGTGCAGCGGTCGTCGCGTACTATCGCAACGCCAAGCGGTCGGCAGCACTCTCTTCGACGAAATCGTCCGTAACATGCTGAGCCCGGGCCATATAGCGACCCCAGGGCTTTCGGATTTGTTCAACCAAGAGCAGGAGGCCGCCGCCTTCCGCAACGTTCCTCTCGGCCGTCTCGGAACGCCAGACGAGATGAGCAACAATAACTTGACCCTGCCTTCTTTGACGTTTGACGAACTTGAAACTGCACACCTGACGGCCCGCGATGGCAATTTATAATAAGGGCTTGCCGCATCGAGCATGCCATCCGCATCTTTGACGACCGCCCACAAGTCGGTTGCCTTGACGATTGGCTCGAACGCCGCACGGAACAGCGCAGCCGTTTCCCCTTGATAGCTGTCGTTTGGATTCAAATCCCCTTCGAACATGACCCTAGGGACGGCCGGATCGGTCGTCCAATCCCAACTGAAATTGGCGTCTCCCGACAGTTCACGGCAGATGGCCTCGAACGAAGGCTCAAGGTAGAAGCCACGAGTTCCCATGGGGGCAATCGAGTGCATGAACAATTGGCATTCGGTACCAGTTCCGCGGATCCGACGGTGGCAAAGCCAGCATCTTTGCGATTGCCGTCTTCAGGGCCGGAACAATGTTTCCTGGAAGATTTGGGTCGAGAATGGAGTATCGAAGCCTCGTCGAGGGCGTGGCGGCTTGGGCGCTGGCGACACCGGATAGAACCGCAGCTGTAGCACCAGCCCGCAGCAGCGAACGGCGCGTTAGGGGATATCGAATGATTTCACGATGGAACTCCGCCTAGATTTGCACGAATGGCCATGGTCCGTCATAAGCTGGGGGGCTCGTCGCCAGGTCCCACCAGACAATATGCGTATAGATCTGCCCCGCGCCAAAGTCCTCGATATGCACGACCGCTTCGCCATCGGCCTCCTGCCACGTGACCAAGTAGACGCTGTGCCCAGGTCCTTTATCAGCGTTGTTACCGTTTCGGACCCGGTCTCATTGCCGCTCGAGTCAATTGACCAGTGGGTCACCGATGTTTCTGATTCTAAATAGAGATGCACATGAAACTTGCTGAAGTGGACGTCATATAGCTTCCAGTGTTCTTCGAACTCAGACATAGGGGAGGCCGCCGATCATGGAGGAGACCGATCATTGCGGGCTGCTTCCGCAGAACGCCTATGAGGCGCATCTCGCGGAAAGCTACGCCAGTCGTCCGAGGTCGAAAGGATCCTATGGTCCGTCTCTGGCGCAAGGGGTAAGATCACCGCCACCTTTGCTGAGGCGTAGCGATCGTCTGCGACATGGCGTCTCCGACAAAGGCAGGTCCGAATCTGTAGCGGCCATGGAGCGATCTATGCCAAAGAAGGGTGACGGAGCTAAGGAGGCAATTTTCGGCCTGTCTGTTGACATCGCCGAAGGCAGGAAGGCCGAAGAATGGCCCAGATTCGTGGCACAGCTGCAGGCGATTCTAAACGTGCTTCCGGCATATACCTGGTACGCGGCTCCGTCCGGTGCCCTCACTTTTGTGAACAAACGAACTGCGGATTATCTTGGTGTTCCGCAAGATCATCCCCTACGTTTCGGCATCGGCACTGACGCACGGTGGGACGACTGGATCCCGTTATTGCATCCGGACGACCACGAAGAATCACGCAAATACTGGTCAATCTGTCTGCGCACGGGCGAAGGTGGTGAGCATAGTTATCGAGTTCGTAGCGCTCAAGGAGACTACCGCTGGTTCCTCACTCGCTTCGAACCGCTTCGGGCAAGCGATGGAACTCTACTGCTATGGCTTGGGGCGACTATGGATATTGAAGAGTTCAAGCGCGCCGAGGAAGGGCTGCGGGAGAGCGAATACAAGCTCCGTCAAATCTTCGAAACGGTACCAGCCTTCCTCTGGTCAACGGATCCCGCCGGCGAACCGACGCACATGAACCAGCGCCTCCTAGATTACAGCGGGATGCGATTTGAGGGGTTCAAGCGCCTTGGCTGGGAAGTGCTTGTCCACCCGGATGACTTTCCAGAAACCGCGAGGGCTTTCTATCAAGCCATTCACGCTGGAACGCCGAACCAATGGGTGACGCGCTTACGCCGAGCGGACGGCGAGTTCCGTTGGCATCAATTCAGGATTGAGCCTCTGCGGGATCAGCAAGGCCGCATCGTCCAGTGGTACGGTGTGACGGTTGATGTCGATGAAGGCAAGAAGGCCGAAGAGCGACCCAGATTCGAGGCCCAGCTACGGACCATCCTAAATGTGCTTCCGGCGCTTACCTGGTACGCGCCTCCATCAGGCGGCCTTACCTTTGTGAGTAAACGACAAGGGGATTTCCTTGGTCTTCCGAAGGATCATCCCTTGCGTTTCGGCATCGACATCGGTGTACCGTGGGACGCCCATATCCCGTTTTTGCACCCCGACGACCAGGAAAAGGGCCGCAAATATTGGTCGAACAGTCTGCGCACGGGCGAGGGCTATGAGCACAGCTATCGTGTCCGCGACGCTCAAGGAAACTACCGCTGGCTGCTCACTCGCACCGAACCCCTTCGGGCCAGCGATGGAACGCTGCAGCTTTGGGTCGGGGCGACTCTGGATATTGAAGAGCTCATGCGCGCCGAGGAAGGATTGCGGGAGAGCGAGGCGAAGTTCCGCGACTACGCCGAGACCGCCTCCGATTGGTTTTGGGAAATCGGTCCTGACTACAAGTTCACGCTGCTGACCGAGAATGCGTTTGGTTCGTACGCGGCTGACCGAATGGGCACGGGATGCTGGGATCACGCGCTCGATCTTGAAACGGAGCCGGAGAAGTGGCGGCTTATCCAGGCAACTCTCGATTCACGCAAACCGTTCCGCGACTTCGTATATAGCTCCGCTCGCCGTAACGGCTCTCCCATCTATGTGAAAGCCAGCGGCAAGCCAGTGTTTGACGCCGAGGGAGAATTCCGTGGCTATCGCGGCACCGGCACCGACGTGACAGCACTCATGCGCGCCCAGGCAGAGCGCGAGAGGCTGCGTCAGCTGGAGTCAGATCTCGCGCACATGAACCGCCTGAGCGTAATGGGAGAACTGACTGCTTCGCTGGCTCACGAAATCACGCAGCCGGTTGCCGCGGCACGCAACAACGCCCGTGCGGCCATGCACTTTCTGGACAGAAATCCACCGGATCTGGGCGAAATCCGGGAAGCGCTCGCCTCTATCGTGGGCGACGCCGATCGAGCGGGAAACATCGTCGACAGGATCCGTGATCAAATCAAGAAAGCGCCTCCGCGAAAGCATCTTTTTGATCTCAATGAAGCGATCAACGAGTTGATTCTGTTGGCGGGAAGTGCGGTCACCGAGAATGGAGTCTCGGTCCGAACCCGCCTCGCGGAGGGGCTGTCTCCCGTCGAGGGGGATCGTGTTCAACTGCAGCAAGTCGTGCTGAACCTGATCCTGAACGCTGTCGAAGCCATGAGTACGCTCCAGGCCGGGCTACGGGAGATGTCGATCAGCACGGAGCAAGCGCAGACCGGTGGCGTTCTCGTGTCTGTGCGCGATTCAGGTCCGGGCATTGATCCGGACCATCTCGATACAGTTTTCGAGGCTTTCTACACCACGAAGTCCAGCGGCGTCGGGATGGGGCTGTCGATCTGCCGGTCGATCATTGATGCCCATAGGGGCCACCTATGGGCCGATACGAATGAGCCTCGCGGCGCTGTTTTTCAGTTCATCTTGCCAACCGCGGAACAGGAAGTCACAAATTCTTTTCCGGAAGCTCAGCAGGCAAGAGAGCGGCACGAGGACACCGTATAGTATCGTGCTTTTATTCGGGGTGGTAGGTCGCACCCAGAAAGCATCGGGATATCAAACAAAAAATCGGATGGCGGGCTGGAACCCGCCACCCCTTTGAGCCCCGATCGAGGACTATTGCATTTTGTGCAGGGCATTCACGACCGGGCAGAACTCTTCGAGACGCGTGGAGGGGTCATTGCAAAGCCTGACCACTTCCTCCTCCTTTTCCTTGGGCATCGACTTGCCGCCTTCAATTCAAGCATTGGCCTCAACGTCTTCAGATTCGAATCATGTAAAACGGCGCAGTGGTGGCAGATTCATCGAGCGCGCCGGCGAGTGCGGCGCTGCCAATAGCAGAAAAAGCAAATGCAGCAGCAAGGCTGATGGCTTTGGAGTTCGTGGTCTGGTCCTTCTCTCTCGGGTTAAGCGGTCATCCCATCGACGGCCGCGCTGGTAATTGGGTGATCGCTCGCCTGCCGGATCGACACCCTCTGGTTCGACGGTGAAGGCCAGCATTGAGAGGCAATCCTGTGGCACCATCACGGCGGTGTGGCGCCATAGGCGGTGAGCTAGCCTAGGCTGCCCGCTCAAAGGGTCAGTAGTGCATTTGCATATCCATCGGGCCGGCAGGCGGCATCATTGAGCCGTTCAGGTTGGCCATGATCACAAGGGAACCGGCCATCACCAGGAACACGATGAGCACGCCAAAGGCGAGCGCGAGCACGTTGTTGGTGTTGTCCGGGCCGGTCGTGAGGTGCAGGAAGAACACCAGGTGGACACCCATCTGGGCAATCGCGAGGACGGCAAGGCCGAGAGGAATTCCGGCTGCCCAGAGCAGTGATGTGTTGGCCACCCAGAACGACAGGCCTGTCAGTATCACCGCCAGAAGCAGGCCAATGGTGTAGACGAGCACCCCGGAGGAGATTGGCTCATCCTTGTCGGTCAATATCGACCGGTCGCCGGGAGCGCGATCGTAACGTGTTGCAGTCATGGAGCGATTCCCATCAAATAGACCACCGTGAACAGCCCAATCCAGATGATGTCGAGCGCATGCCAGAAGAGTGAAAAGCACTGCAGCCGACGCAGTACGGGTGCCTGAAGCCCTTTCACCGCGACCTGCGCCATCATCACCCCCAGCCAGATCAGACCGGCGGCGACATGAATTCCGTGACAGCCAACGAGGGCGAAGAACGATGAGAGAAATGCGCTGCGTTGGGGGCTCGCGCCATGTGCGATCATGTCGGCGAATTCGCGCATCTCCAGAGCGAGGAACGCAGCGCCGAGCGCGAAGGTGAGCAAGGCAGCCAGATATGTGCCGTGGCGGCGTCGCGAGTTGACCGCCAATGCCATCAGCCCGCATGTGTAGCTGGACGCCAGAAGACAAGCGGTTTCGATGGCGACCCTACCCTGACTGAATAACTCGGCGCCGGTCGGTCCGCCCGCGGTGGCATGCCGCAACACTGCGTAGCCGGCAAAGAGCGCCGAGAACATGACGATGTCGCTCAGCAGGAAGATCCAGAAGCCGTAAGCAACGACAACGCGCTTTGGCGCCGGGCCGGCTTCGCTCGCGCTCGGCAAAGGTTTACCAGCCTCAACGGCAACGGTGACGTTCATATCGCCACCCCCGCCCGGTAAAGCCGATCGAATTGGGCGAGCTGCATTGCCGGCACCTCGGTTTCGTCCCCATCGCGAAAGGCGAAGATGAGTATCGTCAGGAACGTGCCGAATAGTCCCAGCCCGGCCATCCACCAGATGTGCCAGATCAGGGCGAAACCTATGACGACGGCAAAGAAGGCGTTGACGAACCCGACTGGGCTGTTCTTTGGCATTTCAATCGGCTCGTACTGGGGCGGTGGCTCGGGTTGAGCCTGCTGTTCGCCGGCGCGTTGTTTCGTGACCCAGTAGGTGTCCCGCTCGGCCACCTGCGGCAGGACCGCAAAGTTCCAGGCCGGCGGCGGCGAGGCCGTGGACCATTCCAGCGTGCGGCCATTCCAAGGATCGCCGGTCACGCGAAGCAGGTCGCGGTCGCGGATCGAGACAACCAGCTGCACGATCTGGCAGGCAATCCCGCCCAGAATGATCACGGTGCCGATCGTCGCCACGACCAGCCATGGCTGCCAGGCGACATTGTCATAGTGCTGCATGCGCCGGGTCATGCCCATCAGGCCCAGCACGTAGAGCGGCATGAAGGCGACGTAGAAGCCGATCAGCCAACACCAGAACGATGCCCTGCCCCAGCGCTCGTCGAGCTTGAAGCCGAATGCCTTGGGGAACCAATAATTGTAGCCCGCCATGACGCCGAACACGACGCCGCCGATAATGACGTTGTGGAAATGCGCGACTAGGAAGAGACTGTTGTGGAGCTGGAAATCGGCCGGAGGCACTGCCATCAACACGCCGGTCATGCCGCCAATGACGAAGGTCACCATAAATCCCACCGACCACAGGATCGGCACCTCGAAGCGGATGCGCCCGCCGTACATCGTGAACAGCCAGTTGAAGACTTTCACGCCTGTCGGCACGGCGATGATCATGGTCATGACGCCGAAGAAGCCGTTGACGTCGGCGCTCGCGCCCATCGTGAAAAAGTGATGCAGCCAGACGAGGAAGGAGAGGATGCAAATCGCCATTGTAGCAGCCACCATGGAGCGATAGCCGAACAGCGGCTTGCCCGAGAAAGTTGCGACGACTTCCGAAAAGATGCCGAACGGCGGAAGGATCAGGATGTAGACTTCCGGATGACCCCAGACCCAGAACAGGTTGACGTACATCATCGCATTGCCCTGTCCGTCGACCGTGAAGAAGTGGAAGCCGAGATACCGGTCGAGCAGCAGCATCGCCAAGGTGGCGGTCAGAACCGGAAAGGCCGCGACAATGAGAAAGTTGGCCGCAAGCGAAGTCCAGCAGAAGACGGGCATGCGCATGTAGCCCATTCCCGGTGCCCGCAGTTTCAGGATTGTGGTGACGAAATTGATCCCGGTCAGGAGAGTGCCGACGCCCGAGATCTGCAGCGACCACAGATAGTAATCGACGCCGACGCCGGGCGAGAATTGCAGCTCGCTGAGTGGCGGATAGGCGATCCATCCCGTCTTGGCGAATTCACCGACAACCAGGGAGACGTTGATCAGCAGGACGCCCGAGGCGGTCAACCAGAAGCTCACCGAGTTCAGCGTCGGAAAAGCAACATCGCGGACGCCAAGCTGCAGCGGCAGGACGAAGTTCATCAGGCCAATGACGAACGGCATCGCCACGAAGAAGATCATGATGGTGCCGTGTGCCGAGAAGACCTGATCGAAATGCTCCGGCGGCAGATACCCTTGGGAGCCGCCGGCAGCGACGGCCTGCTGCGCCCGCATCATAATCGCGTCGGAAAATCCGCGCAGCAGCATGACCAGCGCCAGCAGGAAGTACATGACGCCAATCCGCTTGTGGTCGACGGACGTGATCCATTCGCGCCACAGATAGGGGACATATCCTTTCAGCGTGACCCATGACAGGATGCCGACGATGGCCAGGACCATGAAGGCCCCTGCCCCCATGATGATCGGCTGGTCGAATGGGATGGCGCTCCAGTCGAGCTTGCCGAGCAGGTTCATTTGTCTGTCCTCTGTGACGTCAGAACTGCGAGCCGCGCCGGATCATTCGGCTGCGCAGCAAAGCTCTGGATGTGATTGAACAGGTCGGGAGCGACGTCGCGGTAGGTGAAAGGCGATACGGCTTCGCTTGGCCTGGCCAGATCGGCATAGGCTTGTGCGTCGAGCATCGGGCCGGCGTCGCGCGTTGCGTTCACCCACTGCGAGAAGGCCGCGGCTGGCACCGCATCAACGGCAAACCGCATGTCGGCGAAACCCTCGCCGCTATACTGGGCCGACAGCCCTCGATAGGTTCCAGGATGGTCGGCCTGCAAGTGAAGATGCGTTGCCATTCCCGCCATGGTGTAGATTTGGCCGCCGAGCTGCGGGACGAAGAAGCTGTTCATCACGCCCGAGGAGGTCAGTTCGAAGCTGACCGGAGTACCAGCCGGGATGGTCAATCGATTGACGCTTGCGATGCCCTGGTCGGGATAGATGAACAGCCATTTCCAGTCGAGCGAGACCACCTGAACCCTGACAGGGTCGACGGCGGAAGCAATTGGCTTGCGCGGATCGAGGTCATGCGCGCCGACCCAGGCAACGCCACCAACCAGCAGCACCGTCATGGCAGGGATCGACCAGACGAGCAGTTCGAGACGACCCGAATACTCGAAATCGGGCAAGTAGCGAGCGCGCCCATTCGAGGACCGAAACCAAAAGGCGACACCGAGTGTGGCGAGGATCGTTGGGATCACGATCGCCAGCATGATGCCGAGCGAGTTGAACAGAACCAGTCGTTCGGCGGCGGCAACAGGTCCTTGCGGACTGAGAACACCTTCCGAACAGCCCGCGAGCGTCACTACACCGATCAAGCTGGTAGCGAGCAACCTGAGCCGCATATCAAACCTCATCTGTGCCGGTGGTGATTGAAATGCCTGCGGCTCGGGCTGCATTGGGCAGAGCTTCGGCGTGGACAGTCCGGGAACTGAACACAGGCGTGGAGCGCTGCGGCTGATCGGCGTGGTCGATCAGGACCGCTGCAAACAACACGAACAAATAGAAAATGGAGAAAGCGAACAGACGGCGTGGAGCGCGGCGGTCGGCCTCGTCGCTTATGCGCAACTGGATCGCGAGCACGACAAGTTTTGCTCCGCATCCGATGGCTGCCGCAGCGTAGATTGGGCCGGCAAACCCGAGCGCCCAGGGCAGCACGGAAGCCGCAGACAAGAGCGCGCAGTAGATCAGGATCTGCCGCGTCGTTGCGGCGCGCCCTGCAACGACGGGCAGCATTGGTACGCCGGCACCGGCATACTCATCCGTGCGGTTGAGGGCCAGTGCCCAGAAATGGGGCGGCGTCCAGAGGAAGATGATGAGGAACAGGACCAGCGGCTCGATCCCGATTTGGCCAGTCGCAGCTGCCCAGCCAATGACCGGCGGAAGTGCGCCGGCAGCGCCGCCGATGACGATATTCTGTGGCGTGAGCCGCTTCAGCCACGCCGTGTACACAATGACGTAGAAGAGGATTGCGAGCGCGAGCAGTGTGCCCGCTGCGACGTTGGTCGCCAGGGCAAGTACCGCGATCGCAGCCATCGCAAGAACAATCCCGAATACGAGAGCTTCGATCGGCAACACCTTGCCGCGTGGGATTGGCCGCTTCGCAGTACGCGCCATGACGGCGTCAATATCGGCGTCGTACCACATATTGAGCACTGCGGCGGCGCCGGCCCCCGCAGCGATCGCGAGAACTGCGACGAACGCGTTGAGGGGATGCAGGTCAACCGGGGCGATAACCAATCCAACGAACGCGGTGAAGACAGCAAGCACCATCACTCGTGGCTTCATGAGCATGCAGAAATCAATTGCACGGGTGTGCAATAGACCGGCCTCGCCCCGAGTCTGGCTAAACTGATAAGCAATGGTCTTGACGCTCATTTCTGCTGCTCCGAGTTCATTCGAATAAAGGCCATTGAAGCGTCGTCATCGAGGTCGTCACTATTCCTCGAGCTTGCATCTTCTAGGGGAGTTATGCTTGTACGGTGCTGCTGAACCGGTACCGATCATGCTCAAAGATTGGGTTGCAATTCTGCCTTACCCCTCAGAGAGGTGAATTCCTCAGCAAGACAGGCGCATCCAATTCACGTCTCGGGGAAGCCTCCTCGCTTCGGTCATACGGGTCAGCACGATCACGATCCGAGCGGACACTGACGTGAAGCCCTACGCGCAGTTCGATAAATGGTTGGCCTGGCGACAGCATCGCCTGCAGCCGCAGGGCCGCATTTGCCTGTTCGACACGACGATGCCGGGTCACAGGAAGTTTTCCCTCACCATTTCCCAAACATCCCCTCCCCGACCGTGCAAAACGGCGCGAGCTGAATAAAGCGCCATGCCAACTGCTGGTGCCGCGGCCATGAATGGTGGCATGACCAGCTGCAATGGACTGACGTGCACGTGCAGCAGCGCGGGCCCCGGTTGCGCAAGCCAGTCTTTGACGCTCGCTTCAAGGTCGTCGGCCTTGGAAACCGTTTGGCCCCAGAGGCCCAACGCTCGCCCAACTTCGGCAAAGTTCGGGTTTTTTAGCCGCGTGAATGTATCGAGCATCCCCTCGGCCTTCTGCTCGATCTCCACGAAGCCGAGCTTGCCGTTGTCATACACCGCAATCTTGATCGGCAATTCCTCCTGCACCACGGTCATCAGGTCCCCGAAAAGCATTGAGAGCCCGCCATCGCCGGCCAGACAGATGACCTGGCGGCCTGGCTGAGACTTCTGCAGCCCAAGGGCCGATGGCAAACCGCCAGCCATAGTTCCATGCAGCAGACTGGCGAACGTGCGGCGCCGACCATTGGTTTCGATGTAGCGAACAAGCCAAGCGGCCGGTGTGCCATCGTCCGCAGAAAATACCGCGTCCTTCGCGGCATGGCGGTTGATCGCCTCGGTGAGGTAGGTTCCAGGAATACACCCACCGTGACCCGCGACAGCCTTTGTCTTTTCCGATTGCCTGGCTTTGGCATAGCGCCGCACGTATTGGTCACGGAAGGAGGCGTCAGTGCGTTCCCCCAGCTTCGGCAGCAACGCTTCCAGGGTTGTTTTCACGTCGCCGACAACACCTTTTGTGACCGGATGCCGTCGGCCGAGATGTGTCGGGTCGATATCGACTTGCACAATCTTCGCCTTGTCGGGATAGAATTGCCGCCACGCAAAATCGGCCCCCAGAAGCAGCAGCGTGTCGCAGTTGAGCAAGGCGTGATAGCCGGCCTCATTGCCAAGCATCCCGGTCATGCCGATGTTGTAGGGATTGTCGAACTCCAGGAAGTCCTTCCCGCGCGAGGTATGAGCGATCGGGGCCTTCAGCCTCTCGGCAACGGCGAGGATTTCCTGATGCGCCCCCTGGCAGCCGGATCCGCCATAAATGGCAAGGTTCCCGCTTTTGTTGAGTATCCCTGCGATTTCGTCGAGATCAGCATCACTCGGACGAACAACGGGCTCTGAAACGTGAACTGCGTACGGAATGTCATCGTGCACCGTTGAGGCGGAAACGTCCGCCGGGACGATGAGAACGGCGACACCCCGCTTCGACAAGGCGGTTTGGCAGGCGATAACGGTTTTGCGTCGCGCCTGCTCCGCCGTGTAGATCATGTCACAGAAGACGCTGCAGCTTTTGTAGATCTGCTTGAAATCGACCTCCTGGACGAAATCGAAGCCCAACTCATCGCGAATGATCTGGCTTGCGATGAGAATGACCGGCGCGCGGTTTCGGTTTGCTTCAAAAATCCCGTTGATGAAATGCAGGCTGCCAGGGCCGCAACTTCCGGCGACAGCCGTCAAGTGACCCGTAAGTTGTGCTTCGGCCTGTGCCGCGAAAGCCCCGGCCTCCTCGTGTCTCACTGACACCCACTCGATCTTGCTTCGCTCGAGCGAACGCGCGATCAGATTGAGCGTGTCGCCCACGATGCCGTAACAATGTTCGACGCCTGCGCTCTGCAGCGTTTCAACGATGATATCTGCTACCTGCTTGCTCATGCCGCCTAACACCTAGATCGTTTCAGGGTCTCAACATGTGGCTTCCCTGCTGGCTGATCTTGGTTGGGACTGCGAGGACTTGTATCGGATTGCCGCGATAGTTCGGCGAATTGTCCCCGCTCGTCCCTTCATCATCTTTCTCGTGAAATTACAGCGGAGGCTTTTGCCCGCTAAGAAAAGCCGAGCTTCGCCAGGCCGGCCCGGATCTCTGGACAGCTCATGAACAGTTGCCACAGGAGCCCGCTCCGGTAGTTCTCGATCATGACCACGATCGGCCCCTGATCGATGGCGAGATAGGAGTCCGCGTACCAAT
>NZ_JAMYUP010000072.1:0-27379 GCF_040323155.1 Mesorhizobium sp. M0060 | reverse complement strand
GCATCGCAAACCTCGCACAAGACACGTCGCAAACGACGTCGTTAAACACGTGTCATAGGCCATCACGACGATGTCAGGCAGGCGGTGACAATCGGGCGGTTACGATGCGCGCGCGGTCGATGCCCATCTTGTGCAAACGGGCGTCCAGCGCGTCGGCAAGGGGCTGGACGTCCGGCAGAACGGATCCTTCGAGACCGCACAGTACGAGGCTCCCCACGCATCTCGTCGGCACTCGATGCAACCCCAGTGCTACAGGGTCGACATTATCGGGCACGTCCTGCCGGGTTTGAAGTTCCCCAGTCAATCGGTACGACCACGCATGATAGGGACAGACCAGAAGTCGGCTACGCCCATCTTTGGTGCAAAGCCGGGAACCGCGGTGGGTGCAGACATTGTAATAGGCGGCTATGTCCTCTTCGCCATCGCCAAAACGGACCACAATGATTTCCTCGTCGAAAAGCTTGCGAACAATGTAGTGCCCCTTTTCGGGCACCTCGCTGGCATGGGCGACAAGCGACCACTGGCGCGGGAACCACAATTCGCGTTCGAGTTCGAAAATTGCCGGATCGAGATAAAATGCCTGCTCGAGCGACCAGCCGGCACGATGACCGTCGATCAGGGCGACGAGCGCAGCGTGATCACGCGCCATTGGGCGTAATGTCGTGGCTTGCATCAGAGGTATCCTGTAACTTGTCGCCAAAAATGGGCTCTTCCAATATCATAATGTGAAGCAACGCCGTATATTGCAAATACAAAATTGATAGTTTACCACATCAGAAAGGCATGCATTAGGACAGCTAGCATTGACGACACTGAAGACATCACTGCCACTGCTCAACGCAATGGTAGCGTTCGAAGCGGCAGCGCGAAATGGCGGTCTTACGCCAGCAGCCGAAGAGCTCAACATCGCCCAATCGGCTGTCAGTCGGCATGTCGCTAATCTTGAGCGGCAACTTTCGGTTGCACTTTTCACACGCAGGGGCAACCGGGTCATGCTGACCGAGGCGGGCAGTAGCCTTGCCTTGGCGATCGGCGACGGCATGGGCACTATTAGGCAAGCCGTGGAAAGACTGCAGGCTCCGGATCGGAAGACCCTTGTGCTTGGCTGCTACTACGACCTGCAACAGAATGTGGCTGATGCCCCGTTTCGATGTCGTGGTGTCACGCGTTCCGAACGGCCAGGTGATGTTGCTGACGTCCTATGATCACAGGGACTTCGATCAACCTGACGTGGCACTTTCCCTCCGTTTCGGAAGGCCCGAGGATTGGCCAGGCCTCGCAGCCACCAAGCTGTTCGACGGCGAGTGGTTTCCAGTCTGCTCGCCAGCCCTCCTTGCGCGGCATCCGGCACTCATGTCTGAGAACCCGAATGCATTCCTTGATGTCCCGCTTCTACACCTGACCTCGCAGCCTGCTGACATTGAAAGCTGGGAATCTTGGATCGGCACCAAGCAGAAACTCGATGGCCCACGGTTCCAACTATCTGTCTATGATGCATGAGACCATTGCGGGGCGCGGCGCCGCCCTCGCTTGGGCGGGCTATGTTGAGGAGCACCTTCGACGTGGACGGGTAGTGCGCTTGACCGCCACGTCGCGGCTACACCACAATTCATTTTACATCGTAACCCGTAAGATGACCAGCCCAATCATCCGGGCTGTCGTGAAAGCCCTTGTCGACTCAGTCGAGCATCATACGCTGCAGCCCTGACTCACGGAATTGCGGTAACCTCAATCGTGGGCTCGACGCTGCGACCGGCCAGTTCGGCGGCAAGCTCCGGCATGGTGATGTCATCCTTCTCGGCCACACGGCCAAGCAGGAACGCACGATGCGGGTCGAGCTTGGAATGGCGGCGGCCACCGCTGGCCTTGGGCGCCAGGCTCTCGGTCTTTCGATAGTTCCTCATCAGGATCACGACAAACGAAACCGACACCCCAAAATGTGCCGCCGCCGCACGCCGCGAGTGGCCAGCCTCGACAAACCGCACAACACGTTCACGCAAATCGAGCGAATAGGGCTTGGGCATGGCAAATCACCTCCTACAGGAAGTGAACGCCTCACTGGAATCCCTCGCGATTCAAACTGAACGTCCGACGCTCTAGGATACTCGTGCCAGCCGAGCATTCCCGCGGCAACCGTATTAAAACGGAGAGATCACGCGCACCTTACGCTGAACAAATCAGAACGGCATTGACCTTTCCCAGACCGCGACCGCATCGGCTCAATCGCATGGAAGGCGAACGTTCGCCTCTGCGGCAAGTTCCGCTTTTTCTGCGGCTCAAAGCGCGTCGCCCGCAGCGTGTGGTGATCAGCCACCCTCACCACGCTCGACGCCCCCCGTGGCGAGATTCAGCCCATTTCTATTGGACAAACGTTTCTACGCAGCCTCCTCCATCGCGAGCGCAACCCATCCCTGCAATTCGCGCCATTCGGACTCCAGTCTCGCGAATCGTGAAAGCCTAAAAGAAGAGATGTCCGCAAAGCTACAGGTGCCGTCGACAACGACGTCGCGGATGGCTCGCCCGCTGGACGGCGAGAGACCAAAGCCCACGCTGGACATAGTCGCAACAACCACATTAGGAAACGTCGAGAGTCGGTCGATCACGGGACGCCCGTCAGGCGTATTCTCGATCACACCGGCCCAGGATCGAATGATGCGCGCGTGCGCGGCCTTCGGCATCATCTCAATCAAGCGGCGGCCGATATGGCCCATCAGCGGGGTCGAGGGGTTAGCAAATACGCCTCCCTCAGGCAGGTCCAGCCATTCGTGCGGGCCGCCTCCAAAGGCGAGATTGCCGCGCAGCGTCTGCCGGCCGTGGAGGCCATTCCCGTCCACACCACCATAAGCCATCAGGGGAAGTGGCTCAGTAACGATCATCTCGGCGCGCGCGCTTTGCATAGGAACCTCCTGCCCCAGCATCGCGGACAAGCGACCAGTGTGCGGCCCTGCCGCAATCAGGAGTTGATCGCAGCCAAACAGGCCGCGCTCCGTCTCGACGCCTATCACCTTCTCACCTTCGGTGCGGAACCCCGAAACTGCGCAGCGTTGCATCAACCGGCCGCCATGGTCCTGCATCGCCCATGCAAAGCCCTGGACCGTGCGGTGTGGATTCGAGTGCCCCCCGAAGTGGTAAAAATGCGCGCCGGCAACGTTGTCGCCGACGAGGGGAATAAGTTCACGGCGTTGCTTCCTGTCAAGAAGCTCGCACCGATATCCGTGACGCTCCACTGCAGCACTGCTTAAGTTTTGGACCGTCAACTGCTCCTCGGTCACGGAAACATGGATCCGGTTCGCCGAGAACTCTGTCGGATAACCGAGCAGTTCATCCATAATCGGCCACAGCCGCAGCATTTCTGGATAGAGAGGCGAAGTGACGTGCCCACAGCCGCCACCATTTCGGCCAGACGCCTCCCAACCGACGATACCTTTCTCGATAACTAGAACATCGACGCCGGATTTTGCCAGCCACCAGGCGGCGCTTAGCCCTGTTACACCGCCGCCGACGATGACGACTGATGCACCCGCGATCTCATTCATAGCTGCCTCGCTCACCATCCAGGCCCGCGACGGTCGCTTCATCGGCCGCAACCGTATAAAATTCGGGAAGCTCGCATGGCGGTTGCCATTGCGAGGGGATTCCGAACCAAAGCTCCCAGTATTGGGCCTGATCAGCAGATTCCACGAGCTGGCTGGCGATCGTCAGCGGCAGCGGGCGCACCGGCGTGCGGTAGCCTGCGAGAGGAATAGCTGCGAGGGGGGCGGTGGCCTGCAGCGCGAGTAAGGCCGCTATCTGCTCGCGGCAGCGCCGTCCTTGGCAGGGTCCCATCCCAGCGCGCGTGAGCCGCTTGACCTGGTCGGGGTTTGGGGGGGCTTCGTCCAGAAGGGACAGTAGTGACCGGTTGTTGCGGCAGTCGGCTTGCCAGCCGAGATAGCGTGGCGGACGCAACTCGAGGATCTCGCGTGCGGTGACCTCCTCACATTGGCATACGTGGAACTCACCGCGCGCCTCAATGACGCTGGCGCGTACCCAAGCCATGCGATAAGCTGACAAGTCGTAGGTGGGCCGATCCGGAACAGAGACTTCGGGAGACTCGAAGTCTTCCCCAAGGATGGTGTCGACTGCGCGTACGCCTTCGCCTGCGGCGATGCTGCGGTCGAGCGACTTCGCAGGCCAGATACCAGCACAGTCGCCGACCGCGAAGACGTTGTGGACGCTGGTACGCTGATCCGCATCCACCACCGGCGCATAGCCGCCGCGTTCCGGCTGAAAAGCGATATGGCAGCCGAGAGCGGCGAGTAGATCGACGACCGGAGTCGTGCCGACCGCCAGCACGACGCCCTCACAGTCGATTCGGCGCTCTTCGCCAGCGGCTCGACCTGTCTTGTCAACGGCGGCGATGAGCACTCCATCAACCGATTCTCGCCCCAGTGCCTCGCGCACAACGTGATTGGTCAGGAATTCGCAGCCGGCGGCGCGCAATTCGTCCACAAGGTAGGCGGGGCCGACGGGCTCGGTCGCCTGTTCTACAATCCCCGCGATCTCAATGCCGGCGTCCCTAAGTGCTGCGGCAGCACTCAGCGCCTCCGCCGAGGTGCCGAGGACCACGACACGCCGAGGGTTCAGGGCTTGGAACCGCGTTGCGAGTGCAACCGCCGCCGTGGCGCCCATTACGCCCGGCTTCTCCCAGCCGGGGAAGCCCAGCCCCATGTCCCGCCGGCCGGCGGCGATGATGACGTGTTCGGCGCCGACCAGCCAGCCGCGTTCCTCGTCGGCCAAGCCGGCAACCGTGCCGGGTAGCCACTGGACACCGGGACCATTTGCATAAAGCCCCCAACAGGCGGTACCGAGCCGCACGTCCACCCCCGCGTCGAACGCTACCTGGATCAGTGGCTCGGAAGTGATGAAGGCCTCAATCATGGAATTACGGTTGCGCGCCGGCCCGGACATACCCTGTCCATAGTGCAGTGGGACCTCGTCGCCCATCGTCTTGAAAGCGACCGGGTTCTCATCAATGAGCACGACCGAGAGGCCTCGCCCAACCGCCTCAATGGCGGCGGAAAGACCGGCAGGACCCGCGCCTATTACCAAGAGCTGGATCTGTTCCTGTACGATCAGCTCTTTTCCTGCAACGGATTTTTCGTCGATCTTCATAGGTCCGCTATTGTACTGTTAATCATTTCGCTGACGATGACAGGGCTCGTCCACCGTTCAAGCTGCATCGGGGGTTCGCTGACGCCCACTCGGTTACTTCGCAAGCCCTTAACGCAGGGCAGGTGAACGTACCGGTGTTGGGCTGCTAAACATCCAGTCCGTTGGATGATGTTCAGGCGCGATGAGGCATTGTGTCAAATTCAGTTTGTGAATTGGGCTAATCTGGTTTCGAGATGAAGCGAATTCGTCTCTAAACAGTAGTTATGTTCGGATTAGCTGCCTTTGCACTCTCGCTGGCGGCCTCGACCGGGCGCCACCAGCTTCTGGCGCATTGGCGACCGTCTCTGCAGGTGGTAAAAGGTTCTGTTGCCATTTAGCATGATGTGCCTCTCGAGGTGCAGCCCCTGAACAAGCAGGCTGTGTGAGAACTAACTGAGCAAATCAGATATGATGGTCGCATCGGCAACGGTTGGCCATTTTCATGAGATACATCGCTCGAGAGGATCGTGGCCAGGCAGCTTTGCTGCCTGCGATGATCGATGACCATGTGGCGACGGATACGTCGGTTCGAGTGATCGATGCCTTCGTCGACGAGCTGGACATCGTTGGGCTCGGTTTTGGTCGGGCGGTGCGCGTCCGCACGGGAAGACCAGCTTACGATCCGCGTGATCTGCTCAGGCTCTATGTCTATGGTTGTTGTGCGCCGTGGCGGCGCGGGAGGTGATTATGACTTAGATCTCATCTCCCAAAGTTGCTGATCTTTGACCGGCGGCTGCAATGCCGCCCCACTGCCGGGAGAGCGGGAGGAGGAAGGGGACCCGGAAGCCTGACCGGGTGCTGCCGGACAGGTGTCATCAGCAGATCGGCCTTAAATGAACCGGGTGCGGACCATCAACCGCAGGCCGGGCTACCGCAGTGTCCAGGGTGAGACAACGATTTGGGCGCTGGAAGCCTGTGTATTTATAGATGATCGCCTCCCAGGCCGTGATGGCGGCGGAGGTTTTGCGATCTGAAGCGGTGGGGCTGGTATCTCCTCACTGCTGGGCGCGCGTAGCGCGTCCGGGACGACCATACTCTCTTCGGTCTGTCCCCTGCATCGCCACGGGTAAAGCTCACCACCTACCGCCACGAAGGTTGAAGATCGGAACACGGGAACTCGGATTGTCCGCCCAGTACGGAACTGGGCTAGATCTAGCCGCAGCGGCCGGAGAAGAACGACACCGAGGGCGGAGCTTCCGTAGTCCGGGCGTGGGAGAGCCACGCACATGGCGAAGGGAAGCAGGAAGAGATAGACCCGAGACGGAGGAATGATCTGTGGACGCGGATCGCCAAGCCGATGAGGCTTGGATACTCGGCGTTCAACGCAAACTCTATCAGTGGAGTCAGGCATATCCCGACGATGCTTGGCGGGACATGTGGGTTTGGCTTACCGACACCCGCATGCTTCGCCATACATGGCGGCACGTCGCCTCAAATCGAGGCGCACGCTCTGCCGGCATCGACGGGGTGACTGCGGATAGCATCCGGAAGAAGGGCAAGCAGCAACGGTTCCTCGACAAGCTACAGGCCGAACTGCGCTCCGGCGCGTATCGGCCCAGCCCATCGCGGCGCAAGCTCATTCCCAAAGCCGGTAAACCGGGGCAATTCCGACCCCTGGGCATTCCAACAATCAAGGATCGCGTCGTGCAGTGCGCGGTCAAGATTCTCTTGGGGCCAATCTTCGAGGCGCAATTCTGGCATGTCTCCTACGGGTTCCGGTCCGGCAGAAGCACGCACGCCGCCTTGGAGTATATCCGGCGAGCCATTCTGCCACGTAAAATGGGCAAGGATGGTCGCCGAGACGGGATGCCGTACACCTGGGTCATTGAAGGGGATATCAAGGGCTGCTTCGATCACCAATCATCATCACCTGATGAACCGGCTGCGCGCACGCGTCGCCGACCGGCGGGTGACAGGATTGGTCGGGCAGTTCCTGAAGGCCGGCGTGCTGGCGGAAGAACAATTCTCCCGTACCGACATTGGAACCCCTCAAGGCGGGATCGTGCACCATTGCTTGCCAACATCGCACTCAGTGCATCGAGGAGCGCTACGAACCGTGGACGTATCAACGTGCCAAGGCCCGGGCTGATAATTCCAAATCCGGGATGATCGCGGCACGCAACGCGCGGATGTGGGATCGGACAGCAGGTCGCTGTGTGTTTCTGCCGATACGCTATGCGGACGATCTTGTGGTTCTGGTCTCCGGCACGCAGGAAGACGCCGTCGCGGAGAAAGCCGCGCTGGCCGAATATCTGCGGGCGACCATGGGCTCGAATTGTCACCCGAGAAGACGAAGGTCATAGCCATGACGGATGGGCTCGAGTTTCTCGGATTCCATGTCCCCATGCCATGGGACAGGCGCTATGGCTACGGCCCGCGCGTGCAAATCCCAAAGCGAAGGCCGTCGATTTCCGTCACAAGGTCAAGCAACTCACCAAGCGCAAAACGGTGACGGTCAGTCTTGGCACAAAACTCCGGGAACTCAACCCGCATCCTGCGCGGATGGGCGGCTCTTCGCGGTCGGCACTTCCGGGGACAACAAGATGCCCCTTGCTGCTTAGTGAGTGGCTACCGGAACCGCAAACTTGTGGAAGGGTCATCGTCCGACCCGTGCTCAATCCATTGGCCGTGGAGGCATGGAGCCGCAATACTCCGCTCGACGGTTTGAATCTCAATCGCGTGTTTCCGGGCCTCGCCGACGAATCAGTGACCGAACGAGTCGCGGACGCGGTTTCAATGGCCGACACCGGATATGTTCTCCACAGCTTCGGACCAACCTGGGATTTTCCGCCGGCGGCAACGACGCACTCCATCGCCAATCCCGATCTCATGGCCAGGACGGTGAGAATGGCGGAAGGGTTCAAACTGCTCCTGATTGGTTTGGGAATACAAGGATACGGCTGGAATGTTCGATATCCAGGCATTCGCTTGCACTGAATTCGGCGGCGGCACGGTCGGCGCGGACAATCTCGCGATCTACGAGGCTGGAGTACGCGATGCGCTCATCGCGCTCGGGCTGGTGGAAGGGAAGACCGAGTATTTTACGTTCGGTCAACAGAAATCCGGCCCAAGCACTCGGAACGCCGTCTGACGAGTTGTAATCACCTATACCGGGCATTCTTCGAGCCTCGTTGCTCGGTGTTGGATGAAGTGAAGCAGGGAGATCTCATAGGCATCCTGCATCCGAGGGCGGCGCCGCGAGGCGTCCCCCTATCCCGATCAATCCTGAATCCCTTAAATCGCGGCACGCTTTAGGTTGCAGATCGATCTCCGAGGGATCTTGGCTGCGCGTATACTGGCGAGAAAGCAGCGAATGCCCGTGGCGATCGCGCCCTGGCGAACAAGATGGCGCGGGCGATCTGGGGATGCTGAGAACGAATGAGGACTATCGGATCCGGCGTCGGCTGCGGCTGCGTGATCGACGTGCAGCAAAACAGCCCTGCGCCGGCAAAGAGGGGGTGAAAAGGGGACGACCCGAATGGGCGCAACGATCGAACAGATCTGGATCAGGAAACCGGCTGGAGCCAAAGAGCCGATGTGCTCGCTGTTGAGATTTGGACCTGATCTGCAGATCACCATACCGGCCAGCGTTTCTAGAAATGCCGCACATGAAGGCCCGACAGAAGACCGCACTCGATCACTCGTCGAAAGGGCAAGAAGCCTCTTAAATTACGGGCGGCAACCACAGAAGGCTCCGCATGAGGCCGGGCGGCGGCCCCGGAGATGGCAAGGGATGAGGTCGCCGGAATCGAGCGCTGCCTGACGGCCCTTGGCACCCGCGAGACGAGACTTGGCCCTTTCCGGACCGAGCCTTTTCGCAAGCTTCAGGCCTAAGGGGCCCTTGAGCAGCGCTACCTCTTTCCGGGTGAGCTCCTGCAATTCCTTGCGAAGTTCAGTGACCGACGGTTCGGCGAAACCTGCGTCGATGAGCGCTTGGAGGGCAGTGGCAGGCGGCGTGAAGGCGAATGTCGACTGCGATTCCTGCAGCCATGCGAAAACAATGTCGCTCTCGGCAGCGCTTTCGGACCAGAGCCAATCCGCTGCAATGAACCAGCCGCCGGGCTTCAGCACGCGGAGGACCTCTGCGTAAAGCGTCTGTTTGTCGCTTATGTGCAACATCGCGTCCTTAGAGAAGACTAGGTTGAAACTGGCATCCAAAAACGGGAGCCTCCCAGGTGTGACCAGTTGGAAGGTGACGCGCGCGGCGAGCCCCTTCCTAGCCGCTAGCTCGCGAGCTGACTTGATCAACTGTGCCTCGACGTCGATACCGACGACTGAGGCCGCGCGGTGCTCGGCCGCGAGCAGCACGTCGATGCCGCCTAGGCCTGAACCGATGTCGAGCACGTGCTGTCCGGAAATGTCGAAGCCTTCCAGCATTTGAGCGACCTTCTCCGGCCGCCCGGAGATAGCATGCCTTCGCCCCAAATGAGTTCCAGGGCATCGGTCGAGTCCTTCGGATACTGCATAGAGCCTCTCCAGTTCGGCAAGAATGGGATGCAGTTCGGGCAAATCGGTCGGTCCGGCGCGGAGATCGGAAAGTAAGTATATATCGTTATATTAGTATGACATTTGTTCTGCAAATTGGCAGAGATTCCGCCATCATTCTGCCGTCTGCCTCGCCCGACTATACGTCCCATAAGTAATTGCGGCAGTTTTGCGGCAACCGGCACTGCAGTTCCATTGCGAACCCGATTCCCTGATCCTTGTCGAACGCCGAACAAAATTGTGCCATTGCAAACAGACATGGCTGGGCGCCTTCAGCCAACGCATTGGAATACCATAGTTTCAAGTTGGCATTGCATTTGCAGTTTGAACTGCGGCCGGACTGGTCCTCAACTAGTGGCTGCGGCGGAACGGGTCGACGGGAGGAGACCTTATCGAGTGTAAGACTCGCCTGTACTTTGTCACGACGATGCCGCCACTTGGTGCGGTACGCACCGATTAAAAAAGGTGTGTAAGAAATAAAGGAGAATTGGGTATGTCAAATTCGTTTAGCTACGACGAGGACTGGGCCTCAATGTATGAAAAGCACACAAGCCTCGTTGGAAGAATATCTGAGGCAGAGGAGGCTGCCACCTTTCTTGAGCGATTTTCCAGCGGAAGGAGTGCATTTGAACTCGGCATTGGCAATGGGCGCGTGGCAGTGCCGTTGAGCGAGCGGGGCGTCAAAGTCGAAGGCCTCGACAATTCGGACAGCATGTTGAAACTCCTCGCCAAGCGTACCGACCTAATCAAGGCTTGCAAGGGGAACATTGCCAATTTCAAATCAGAGCAACGCTATGATCTGGTCTATTGTGTTTATGGCACGTTCACCCTGCTCTACACACGCGACGATCAAATCGCTTGCCTCCGATCTGCCGCGGAAGTGCTGAATGAGGAGGGGGTGTTGGTAATAGAAATGCGCGT
The DNA here is from genome assembly GCF_040323155.1 of Mesorhizobium sp. M0060. NCBI lineage: Bacteria > Pseudomonadati > Pseudomonadota > Alphaproteobacteria > Hyphomicrobiales > Phyllobacteriaceae > Mesorhizobium > Mesorhizobium sp. M0060. The sequence continues at coordinate 16,783 of NZ_JAMYUP010000072.1, read as the reverse complement.
GCCATCCTTTGATGGGTTTGTCGGCGGTCAGAAAACGAGTGCTAGTCTCGTAGACGAAGAGAATACATTCCTAGTTGCCGAGTTACACGATCCGATAAATCAGAATTTAACCTCGACTCTACTGTGGTTTTCTGATGAATCGGTCAGACGTATAACAGAACGCGTGCGCTATGTTTATCCACAAGAGCTTGATGCCATGGCTGAATGTGTAGGACTGGGGCTTACGGAGCGTTGGGGAGACTGGGCGAGAGTTGCGTTCACCGATGTGTCCAAACGACATATTTCAGTTTACCGCCGTACCAGCTTGTAGGCCGTGGCGGCCGCCGAAGTCGATCCCACCGTAGTTAGACATTATGACCTTGGTCCGAGCGGCGGCCAGCCCTAGTCTTTGCAGCCATTAATCAAACGGGGGCTTCATGAGCTCTACGCTCCGTCAGTGCCCTACGTCCGGGTCCAGTAGTCGGGGTTCTTAGCTAACAGTTCTGTTCATATCATCGAGCTCTTTCCTCTCGAAGTCCTATGTCGAATTCAGTTTACGAATTGGCCTAATCTGGATTCGAGATAAAGCGACGCATTAGATATATTAGATATAATGATGTGCGTCGAGCTGGCAGGCTTCTCTGATTGGGGTCGTTGAGGTCAAGCTCCTCCTGATATTTTTCCGGACCATGTCGCCCCGCGGGTCACTCGCTTCTCTTCGCGGTCGACGTTAAGCCGCCGCATGATGGGGTCAGTAGAGCGAGGCCTCTCAATCTGTTGAACGACCTTGGGAGAGTTCGTCCCAGGATCGTGCCTGCTAACGAGATCGCCTTGCCCGTCGTCCCCACGGGAACGATCCGGGCTCACGCCCTTTCGGGCGGAATCAACTCCTCCTTCGTTGGTCCGTTATCCCGTATTTCATGCCGGTACGGGGCCGGGTGCCTTGCCGAAGCGGAATTCTGTCGCATCGCTCCACATGCGATGCAGGATGACAGCGAGCTTGCGAGCAACAGCAACTCGGGCTCGGGCCATACCGCGCCGCTTGGCGACGTTCATACCCCACGCTCTGAGGCTCGACCATTTCTTGCTGAGCACAAGCAGCGAATGAGCCGCCTCATAGAGGGCCGTGCGGGCGAGCTCGTCACCGCATCGGCTTACCTTGCCCTGAATGTCCGTCTCGCCAGATTGATAGCGTGCCGGGGTCAGACCCAAATGCGCTCCGACATCCCTCGATCGGCGAAAGCGGTCCGGCTGATCGACCGTGGCACGAAAGGCGAGCGCGGTGATGGGTCCCACACCGGGCACGGACATGAGGCGCCGGCAGACTTGCTCCTTGCGGGCGATATTGAAGACCTGCTTTGTCAGTCGCCCGAACTCGCGCAACATCGTTGCCACGATCGCCAGAAGCGGCTCGACAAGCGCCATGATCACCGTATCTGCGCCAATCAGTTCGCGCACGCGATGGGCGAAAGCTGCGCGGCCTGGAGTGCCGAGCTTGATGCCGGCCTCCCGCACAATCGCCCTGACGACATTTTCGATCGTCCGCATTTCATTGAGGACCGTGCGTCGCGCAACGAGGAGGGATCGCCAGAGCCGACACTGCTGGCTCTTCACATGCACCTGCCGATACCAGCCGGTGCGCATGATCTGCGCCAAGGCGCGGGCGTCGTTGCGATCGGTTTTGTTCGGCATCGTTTTCATCGCCGCGTTGGCCTGCCGGGTCTCGATGCAGATCGCCGGCAATCCTTCGGCGCGAATACCGTCATAAAGCCAGGCTGTCAGCGAACAGGCTTCGAGCCCGATGCGCTCCAGCGGCAGATCGATTTTCCGCAAGGCTTCATAAAGCGCCCTCGGCTCACTCGCCGCCCGCCTTTCCTTCACGATCCGGCCGCTCTCGTCGACGACACAGATCGCGGTCTCTTCCAAAGACACGTCAAGTCCGGCAAAATACTTCATGGCTGCTCCTCCTGATGTTTGTGGCGATCTACATCGACCACGTTCTCACATCTCGACAGGAGCAGCCGCCCTCAATTTGGCTCGGGCGAGACCCCACCGGGCGCGCTCGCAGACGAAGCCTGAGTCGTCGGCATTGTGGATGTAGAAGCGGCCGACGAGGCGACCCGCGGTGCCGATCATCGCCCATCCGCGACCGCAAGCGGGATCGCTTTCGTGGTGACCCTCCCACGAGAATTCCGCGCAGGCCGAGCCGTCTCGCGCGCCGTAGCGGACATCAAGGAAAGCCTTTGAGGGCGCCGAAGCCGATCTCGCCGTCCGCCGCGCCTTTGACGTCAGATGCGCCTCTCGACGAGATCGAGGAAATCGTTGTCCCAGACACCCATTTCGACGATACGCCAGCGACCGGCAAAGGCCTTGGCGATGGCTGGAACTTGGCCATGTCAGCTGGTCCCAGCGATGAGCTTCGGCAGCCGCACCAGATTGTGGCGGCAGCGAAGGTGAAGCCCCATCCGACGCGGTCGCGTCCGCGCAACTTGGTCTTCTCCTGCCCGGCGACCGTCTTGATCCAGCCGAACGCCTCTTCAATGCGCTTGCGAATACGCTGACTGACGGCATAGCCGCTATGCCGGGTGCTGCGCCCGTCGATCGCTGAGCTGCGGCCGCTGGTGTTCTGCGCCACGTGCGGCGTTACCTTCAGCGAGCGCAACTCATTGATGAAGTCCTCCGCGTCATAGCCCTTGTCGGCGCCGAGCGTGATCGCCTGCGGCCGGTCAGCGCGAGGTTCGATCATGTGCAATGCCGCCACTCCCTCAGCATGTCCGTCGGCCAGCGTCAGGTAGGCAATCGACCAGCAGGCAGTGGCGGTTCTCCATCAGCCCATGCCCGATGAAGCAGAGCTTCGTCTCCTTGCCTTTGCCCGTGCGGTAGAGCTTGGCGTCAGGATCGGTGGTCGAGCCATGTGTATCGTTCGACCTCTTCTGGCCATGGAAATCCGCTTCGGCGTTGCGCCCGCCGCCTTGAGCCGGCGGCTCGCCGTGACCGCCGTTTGGGCCGTCCTTCGGCTTGACGCTCTTCACCCAGCGCGACCGCATGCGAGGAAAGCTGGGGGACATTAAGGCGGAGCTGCGGTGTCGGATGCATCATCCCATTCCTGAGCAGGGGAAATGGCTATGGCAAGTCGTGGCCGGCCACTTCGCCTACTATGCGGTCCCAACCAGCCGGGCGCTCTCGGCGTTCCGGCGTTATGTGACCGACCTCTGGCGGCGAACGCTTCGGCGGCGCAGTCAGAAGGACGGATTCACATGGGAACGCATGGCGAAGTTGGTTGCTGATTGGCTTCCGCCGGCCCGCGTCCTTCATCCCTGGCCAGACGAACGCTTTGACGTCAGACACCCAAGGTAGGAGCCGGATGCCTTAGTTGGGCGTGTCCGGATCTGCGCGGGGGGCGGCCAGTAATGGCCGTCCCTACCGCGAAAGCCCGAGCAGGCTTCGAAAGTGATGATGTGGATGCCGACCCGCCTGAATTTCGGGGAAGGCCGCGTGAACGGGGAAGCAATCGACATGTGCACCCGTTCGATCCGCGGGGGTAATGAGCACGGCACGTCGGAAGGGTGATGCGGGAAATGGGGGAGACATGAGGGTAGCGGCCTCAACGCAGCCGTCAGGGCGGCGGTGCCGGAGGGAGTCGGACAGGGTCATAATACCACTGAAGCCGGGTAATGCCGGTGGAGGAAGGGCCCTGACTTCTGGTGTCCTTTCGACGTTGGTGAGGAGGGGGTGATTGGCGATGAGCCTGGAAACACCCGAAAAGATCAGGAGCCTGCAGAGGAAGCTGTATCGTAAGGCGAAGGTGTAGCCCGCTTTCCGCTTCTACGTGCTCTACGACAAGATCTCCCGTGAGGATGCTGCGCCATGCCTATGCGCTGGCCCGGGCCAATGCGGGTTCGCCGGGCGTGGACGACGTGACCTTCGCGCAGATCGAGGCGGAAGGCGTGGAAAGGTGGCTGGCGGGTCTGCGCGAGGAACTCGTCTCGAAGACCTACCGGCCGCAGCCGGTGCGACGGGTGATGATCCCGAAGCCGGGGGGCGGCGAACGCCCGCTCGGCATCCCGACCATTCAGGACCGGGTGGTTCAGACCGCTGCCAAGCTGGTGCTGGAACCGGTATTCGAGGCGGACTTCGAGGACGGTGCCTAGGGCGGCGGGGAAGGCCAGGCGAATGCGCGAGACGGGTTCGAGGGCGCCGAGCTTGAGGAGCCCGAGCCGCAACGTGGCGAACCCGGCTTTGCCGAGATGAGGGGATGCGGGCACCGCCTCGCGCAGGGTGAGCATCAGCCAACATGGGCGGTGTGTAGGACGAGACGGACCTGGTTGGCGATTGGCGAACCGCAGCTGGAGCGGTCGGAGGCAAGTTGGCCCCTTGTGCATCTTGATCAGGTTCTCGGCCGGGCTGCGGCGGGATAGATGACTTCCTAGAGGTGCTCGGCCGAGCCGCTGTCGAGATTGGTAGCGACGAAGCGGATATCGAGGCCCATCGCGGTTGCCTCGATGCGGGCCAGACGCGACGCTCAAGCTTCCAGAACTTCGCCTTGACGCAAGGTCAAAGCGTTCCTTGAAAGACTCATCGAGGGCGACTGGCCATATCTGTGGATCGACGCCACCTACCTGAAGGTGCGCCGCGGCGGCCGCATCGTCTCGGTCGCCGTCATCATCGCTGTCGGCGTCAATGCGGACGGCCGACGCGAGGTGCTGGGCATGGAGGTCGGCACGTCTGAGGCCGAGCCGATCTGGACGGAGTTCCTGCGCAAGCTGACCCGCCGTGGCCTGCGCGGCGTCAAGCTCGTCGTCTCCGATGCCCATGAAGGCATCAAGGCGGCCGTCACCAAGGTGCTGTGCGCGACATGGCAGAGGTGCCGCGTCCACTTCATGAGGAACGTGCTGGCCCATGCCGGCAAGAGCGGGCGCCGCGTCGTCTCGGCTTTCATCGCCACCGCCTTCGCCCAGGAAACACCCGAGGCCGCAAGCGCCCAATGGCGCGCCGTCGCCGACCAGATCCGGCCGAAGGTGCCGAAGCTGGCGACAATCATGGACGCCGCCGAGCCCGACGTGCTTGCCTAGATGACTTTCCCCAAGGAGCACCGCGCCAAGCTGCACTCGACGGATGACATCGACAAGCTTGATTTCGGCTTTTCGATTCCTGTTGCGTTTCTTTGTTCGGCTCAGGTGAGCCTGTTTCTTCGTCCCGGCCCACAGGATTTCCCGTGCGAGCGTGTCGAGACGCAGTCAAGGCTGGCCGGTGCGATGGCGGCACGGCCGGCTGCGAGGTTTCCAGGCCACGCCTTGACTGCGTCGAGCACGGCGCCAGTCTGGAGCGGACCGAGGCGGCGGTCGTGCCGGCACATTTCCTTGTGCTATATTTGTCCGGCACGGACGACCACGTGGCAAAGAGTGGTGCGAGAGGATGAGAGTGCCGCCACGCAGCCGTTATAGTCGTTCCTCGTTTGTGGCGTCCGTGCGCCGCTTCGGCCCTCGTGACCGCCAATGCCGAACCATTAGCTCGTAGGCACGTTCGGCATTCTCGGCCGCGGCTTTCTCGCTGTTTCGCAACTCCTTCACGTTGTAGGCGTAAGCCGAACCGCGGCGACCGACACCGCGCTCGCCCGGCGCACCGGCCTTGAGAGCGAGCTGCCTCTGCTTTGCGGCCACCAGCGCCGGGCGAGCCCAGAAGTAGTCCTGCTCCTTTGTCAGCAGATGCCAGATCAACACGGCGAGCTTGCGGGCGAGTGCCACGGCTGCGACCTGATGGCCGCGCTTGTTACGGATGCGTAGGAAGAAGGCCCTGAGCGGTCCGGGGCGCCTTCGCCGTCGCCCAGGCGGCCTCGACCAGCATGGCGCGGGCATGGGAACGCCCATGTTTGCTGATCCGGCCATATTGCGCCAAGCCAAGACCGGATTGGCGCACACGCGGATTGAGGCCGAAGTAGCTCACCAGCTTCTGCGGCTCGCGGAACCGCCGGATCTCGCCGACCGCGGCGATGATACCGCTCGCGACGATGACATTGACGCCGGTGATCGTCTGAAACCGCCGGACTTGCGCATCATCAACCGCTTCCCGGGCGATGTCGCGATCGAGGTCAGCCAGATCCTCGGCCAGGCGATCGATCTCGCGGATGTGGCGGGCGATGGCGGCCCGCTCGTCGTCGGGAAGCACCTGCCGCTCGAGCCAGGCGCGACCGCGATTGTTGAACAGATCGGCATGCGGGCACTTCGGCACTAGGTGCGCCTGCAGGATGCCATGCACCTCGTTCTTCACGCGCGTGCGATGCCGAACTACCTGGTTGCGCCGCGCGACGAGGCGGCGAAGCCGCTCGGTCCGCTCGTCAGGTACCCAGACCTCCGGCAGCAGCGGCTGGCATGGAGCTGCGCCAGAACGCCGGCATCGATCTTGTCGGTCTTAATCCTGGGATGAGCGATCGCCTTCACCTGCATCGGGTTGGCGACAATCACCCGGCCGACATAGGGCGACAGACCCCGCACCACCGCCATGGCGTTGCCCGTAGCCTCGACGACAACCTCATCAGTCCGTCGCAAACTGCGGCCGAACCCTTCCAGTCCCGAGCGGGTCATGTCGACCCGTCCGTGATGGCGCAGCCGGCCGTCTTCCCAAACCACCACCTCCGCAAAGGTGCGGTGGATGTCCATTCCAATCACACGTCTCATCGGCTCCCTCTCCTCAACAATCGGGAGCCAGCGGGCGACGCGACACCTACGATCCGCGCTCTCGGCGCAACCGGGCAGGTCGCAGGGGCGGCCAGCTACTAACGCGAGCTCGCAGCTCATCGAATACATCGGCCTGCCCGCACTTGGCGTGCTCCCGGTGCCCCTGTCGCGGATGGTCGCACCATACGCCGAAAATCGTTCATCTCCAGCGGGGATCGGATGGCACCGTCATACCGGTTACGAACATGCTGGAGCGGCTGAACCAGGAGATCAAGCGGCGCACCGAGGTCATCGGCATCTTCCCAAATGATGACGCCATCGTCCGCTTGGTTGGCGCGATCCTGCTCGAACAGAACGACGAATGGGCCATGCAGCGCGCCAGATACATGACGCTGGAAACCATCAGCCAAATGAGCGATGATCCTCTGATCAGCCTGCCACCCGTGGCACGCTGATCAGCCCGGCCCATGCCGGAGAGCGCGGCGACCAAGCCGTCAGCTACACCACTCCCTGGGACACGATCGCCGCTGATTCGCGGACGGCTGGTGCGCCTGGCGGCGGCGGGTCATGTGGTGCTGATCACCAAGCACCGCATGGTCGGACGACTGCTCGCGCAAGATCCTGACACACGAGCTCAGCGAGCTTTACGACGCCGACCAGGAGGGCCGGACGGTTTGACTGAAGAGATACTCGACGAGACTGGCCTATTTGCGATGGTCGGCAAAGGGAAAGGGGCCCGGCGGCCATCGGGTCGATTGTGAGACACAGAACACGCTATCCCATTGCAGTGGGTGGCGCTGCATACCTGATTTCAAAATCGATCAAGGCGGCGCGGATCGTTGCCTTTGAAGACCTGGGCATGGAAGCCATTATGAATTCGAGGTGCAGGACATGCCGGTCATCATGGCTGTCGATGTTGAGGGAAACTCCATTCACAATTCCGGGCCTCTTGAGTGGCGCAAGCGCATGGCGGCCGGCAGCATCGCCCGCAGCATCGTTGAGGCTTCCCGGCTTCGCGATCCGGCCAGACTCCCGCACCGGATCTTGAACCGCAACGATAACACAAGCTCCATTTATGGTTCAGCTCCTCGGCGATCGAGATAAGAAAGGCCTTCAAGTCGCTCTCGATGATACCCTCCGGCGAGGGCCGCCTTGCGCGAGCATGGCCCGGTAGCGAGGCTGCGCTCTTAAGGTCGTCCTTTCGAGCGTAGTTAGCAGCACAGCATGAGCCATGTGACGTTATTGACCGGACCGGAGCGTCGTCGTCGTTGGAGTGAAGAGGATCAGTGCCGGATACTGGCCGCGGCATTCGCGCCGGGGGCCACGGTGGCGGCGGTAGCGCGTCAGTACGATGTCGCGACCAGCCTGATCTATAAGTGGCGGCGCACGATGAGAACCCGCGAGACGGGCTTTGCCGAAGTTGTCGTGGTTCCCGATAAGCCTTTCGCCGCTTCGGTGCCGGCGGCGCCACCAGCGGTGATCGAGCTGGAGGTCGCCGGCAAGGTGCGGCTGCGGATTCCGCTGACCACGCCGCCGACACTGGCGGCGGCGATGGTGAAGGCGCTGGGTGTTTCATGATCCCGGTCCCGAGCCAGGTGCGGATCTGGTTGGCGGTCGGCCGGACCGATATGCGTCGCGGAATGCAAGGCCTCGCCCTGCAGGTTCAGGAGACGTTGGGCCGGGATCCGCATGCCGGCGATCTTTATGTCTTCCGCGGCCGCAGCGGCAATCTGGTCAAGATTATCTGGCATGATGGGCTCGGCATGTCCCTATATGCAAAACGGCTCGAGAAGGGCCGGTTTCTATGGCCGTCGCCGGCTGACGGCACGGTTTCCATATCACCGGCGCAGCTCGCCTACATGCTCGACGGGATCGATTGGCGCAACCCGCGTCACACGTTCCGCCCTGAGCTCGCGGGCTGAGTTTTTCTTTGAGTTTGCGCCATTTTCCGCGAGTCAGCGGACGCGTTTTATGATTCACTCCAGGGCATGGTTGCCACCGCCCAGGATGCTGTTCCGGACGATATTGGCGCGCTGAGAGCAGCGCTGACCGCGGCGCTGGCCAGAGCCGAAGACGAGGCCGCGCGCGCTGCGCTGGTCGAGGCCGAACTGGCGGTCGCCAGGGCCAAGGCATCGGATGATGCGGCGCTGATCGCACATCAGGATCTGACGATCCGGAAGCTGCAGCGGGCGCTGCATGGTCAAAGTTCTGAACGCTCAGCCCGCCTGCACGACCAGATGGAACTCACCTTCGAGGAACTCGAGAGCACGGCGACGGAAGACGAGATCGCCGCCGAACAGGCAGCGGCCCGGACGACCGAGGTGGCGCCTTATATGCGCAAACGACCGGCGCGCCAACCATTTCCCGAGCATCTGCCGCGCGAACGCGTGGTCGAGCCGGCGCCGGCCGCTTGCCACTGCTGCGGCGGTCATCGGCTGCGCAAGCTGGCTGAGGATATCACCGAGACGCTGGAGGTGGTGCCGCGGCAATGGAAGGTGATCCAGCACGTCCGGGAGAAGTTCACCTGCCGCGACTGCGAGGCGATCAGCCAGGCTCCGGCGCCGTTCCACGCCACCCCGCGCGGCTGGGCCGGTCCCGGCCTGCTGGCGATGATCCTGTTCGAGAAGTTCGGACAGCATCAGCCGCTCAACCGCCAGGCTGAACGCTATGCCCGCGAAGGCGTGCCGCTCAGCCTGTCGACGCTCGCCGACCAGGTCGGCGCCGGCGCCGCGGCGCTGATGCCGCTGTTCAAGCGCTTCGAAGCCCATGTGCTGGCCGCTTCACGTCTGCACGGCGACGACACGACGGTGCCGGTTCTGGCCAAGGGCAAGACCGATACCGGCCGATTATGGACCTATGTGCGCGATTATGCGCACCCGATGATTATGCGCAGCTCATCGGGACAGGAGCGTATAACCATCGGTTTCCCGAACGATTTCCAACTGGTGAACTGCGCATAATTTTTAAAGGCTCAACAGGAACTGCATGAGCTGGTCCGGCGGTCGATACCGGCTTTGACTGGCCGTCATGGGCTGCAGCCGGTTGAGCGTACGCTCCTTCATGGCGAGATCCGCCTGAAGGTACATGTGCGTCGTGGCGGGGCTCTCATGACCCAGCCATAGGGCAATGACGCTGATGTCGACGCCGGACTGCAGAAGATGCATTGCCGTGGTATGGCGGATGGTGTGAGGCGAAATCGAGCGACGCGCGAGTTGCGGGTAACGTTCCGCGGCGGCCGAGACCGCAAGTTCAAGGCGCTGGGTGACGTTCGAACGCGCCATGCATCCGCCGCCTCTGTTCGGAAACAGGAAATTCTCCTCGCCCCCATAGTCCAACCGGCGCTTCCAGTTGCGGATCAGGTTGGCGGTCGTCCGCCAGAGCGGCACGCTGCGATCTTTGCGCCCCTTTCCATGCAGGTGCGCGACCGCCGAGCCATCGACGGCGACCTCGCCGACGCGCAGACCGATGGCTTCAGACACGCGGGCGCCGGTGTTGTACATCAGACTGAACAGTGCGCGATCCCGCTCACCTGCCCATGTCCGCGCATCCGGCGCCTCAAGGATCGCCTGCATCTCCTCGCGTGACAAAAATCCCAGGACCGGCCGGTCGAACCGTTTCATCGGAATGGCCAGCACCTGTTCGATGACGGGGAGCGCGGTCAGATCGTAGTGGGCGGCATACTTAAGGAAAGAGCGAAGTGCCGCCAGGCGGGCGTTGCGAGTACGGGCGCCGTTGCTCCGCTCCTTCTCCAAGTGGTCGAGGAAGCTCAGGATCAACTGCGCATCGAGGTCGGCCAGGGTCAGCCGGGTGGGCGCCTTTCCAATCGTCGCCTCGGCGAAGTCAAGCAACAATCGGAAGGTATCGCGGTAGGCGGCGATGGTGCGCGAACTGACGGCTCGCTGATTGCCCAGATGCTCGACGAAAAAGCGTTGCAGCAGGATGGGGAAGGACGATGCCAGCTTGGGGTCAGTCATGATGACCCCCTCCAACCGTAGAGGCGAACAGCTCGAACCGTTTGCCAGCGACAGCCATGAGTTCCGGGACGCCGGTCAAATACCAATAAGTATCGGAGATCTTGGCGTGGCCGACATAGGTCGAGAGCGCCGCCATGGCGTTGTCGATATCGGCGCCATGCTCGTGCCAGAGCTGGATACGGCGGCAAATGAAGGTGTGGCGCAGGTCGTGAATACGCACCTTGCCATGGCCGCCCCGCGCGGTCCAACCAAGGTTGGTGCGAAGCTTCTGGAAAACCTTATTGATCCTCCGCTCCGCGATGAATCCACCCGCCGGAGACAGGAACAGCGGTGAGTCCTCGGTGAGTGCACCAGGACGCGCCCGAACCGCCAGATAGCGCCGTAGCTTGGCTACGACGGTGGCGTGTATGGGCACATGCCTGGATTTGCGGAACTTCGTGTTCCGAACCGTAAGGAACGCTCCATCGAGATTGACATCGCTGCAGCGCAGGTGAAGTGCTTCTGACCGGCGCAGACCCGTAGCGGCGATCAGCCCAAAGATCGTCGCGTAGGTTGCCGGCCGCAATCCGCCCTCAGGGGCGAGGCGCGAAGCGGCGGTCACAAGGTCGCAGATCTCCTGCTCCGAATAGATGTGCGGTGCGAGGCGGCGATGTGAACGACCAAAGGTCGCGGTTTGTGGGAACTCGGTGCCGGGATCGAGCCGGGCAAGATACCTCGCGAACGGGCGAAGGGCCTCGAGGCGCCGGGCCCATGAGAAAGGACTGGCCCGTTTGGCCTGGCCTTGCACCCAGTTCAGGACGATATCGTTAGTGAGCGGGCCACTATGACCGCGCTCGTCGGCAAACAAGGCGAAGGCGGTGATTTGATGGCCCTGCATCCTGAGGGCGAAACCAAGGGCGCGGCGTTCGGACAAATAGTCCTCTGCCATCGAGAGCATGGTGCGCGCGCCGGTCATTGCGCGCTCCCCGGCCAAGGTAGGGCCACGGCTGCAAGATTGGTCAGATCGACCTTTGCGTAAATGGCGGACGTGTCGAGGCTTCGATGCCGCAGGATGTCCGCAATCTCCTTCATCGGCGCGCCGGCGCGCAGAAGTCGGCTCGCCATGCTGTGGCGGAGAATGTGGACACCGGTCCGCGTCCATCCACATCTTCGGTAGCCGGCCAGCACTGCGCGTTTGACGCTCTTCGTCGTGATCGGCTCGTCGTAGGGGGCAACATGGCGAACAAATATGGCCCGGTTCGATGTCACGGGCCGCTCCTCGTGCAGATAGGCTGCAATCGCCGCTCCCGTCTCGGACGGTAGCGGCAGAGCGTCCGCGCGTCGGCTCTTGGTGCCGACAAGCTTGATCGTGCCATCGGCCCAGTTGATGTCGGCAAGCTGCAGCTTGACGACTTCGCTGGATCGCAGACCGAGATCGATCAGACACCGCACCATCGCATAAGCCCGCAGGCGCGACGGGAACGCCTGATCAAAGGAACTCAGCAGTTCGTCGATCTCGGCGCCGGTCAGCACCTCAGGCAATGATGCCAACCGCCAGTGGGCGACCCGGGGAATCGCGGCCTTCAGTTCGCTCACCCGGTCGCCGGACATGCTGCGGAAGCGGAGATAGCAGCCAATGATGACGCCGATCGCGGCGACGGTGGTGGGTCTTCGCCCCTGTTTGCCAAGGACGAAGCGGCGGATGGATGCGGCGTTGACTGTCGCCAAGGAGATCGGCTGCTCGCCGAAATGCTCGACAAGAAATCCTCCGACCACTCGGCAACGCTTCCGACGGGTGTTGTCCGCCAGTCCCCTTACGTCGCGCATGTGGGCATCGAAGCGCGTCAGCTCCTGTTCGATGGCGGAATTGCGGGTAGGAGACTGCAGCACCACCCCGCCGGCTTCGAGTACCTCCAGAAGATGGCCCAGTGCCGCCTGCAGCTCATGGCGCAAACGACGGACCGGGTCGGAGCAGGCGCACGCCGGCAAGTGCTCCGAGAGAAAGCGCATGACGGCGCCCTGGCCGATCGCTTCCAGGTCATACCCCTCCTGGGTCAGCCAATAGGCGAAATGCGCGATGCAGCACAAATAGACGCGCTGCGTGTTCGGCGCATATCGCCTTCGCAGCAAGTGCTCGCCGTACTGCGAAACGTAGGGCCGAAGAATACTGCCCTCCAGCCAAGCGCGGGGCTGTGGCTGAAGGATGATCGCTTTTTGCATGTTGATCTCCGAGTTGATGGGACTCGGAAGGATTATGCGCAGCGCCTAGTTTGAATGCCGGCCACCATCTCACTGATCTGCCGAAGAAAACTGGATAAATGTCCCGGTGAGCTGCGCATAATCATCGGGTGCGCATAATCGCGCTTATGTAGAAATCTACATAAGCGCGATGACCGACCGTTCGGCGGCGCCGATCCGCCGGCGGCGGTGTTCTACTATTCCCGCGATCGCCGAGGCGAACATCCCGCGGCGCATCTCGCCGGCTGGAGCGGCATTCTGCAGGCCGATGCCTTTGGTGGTTATGGCGATCTCTATGCGGCGGGTCGTCAGCCGGCGCCTATTCTGGAAGCCAGCTGCTGGGCCCACAGCCGGCGCAAAGTGTTTGAGCTGGCCGATGTCGAAGCGGCGGCGCGCAAGAAGGCGCACGGCGACAAGCCCAACCTGGTCTATCCGCTCGCGGTTGAAGCCGTGAAGCGCATCGATGCCCTGTTCGATATCGAGCGCGCGATCAACGGCCTGTCGCCGGCCCAACGCCACGCGGTGCGCCAAGAGCGGAGCGCGCCGCTGGTCACCGAGCTCGAGCGCTGGATGATCGAGACGCGCGACAAGCTCTCGCGCGGGCACGACCTGACCAAGGCCTTCAACTACATGCTGCGCCGCTGGTCATCCTTCACCCGGTTCCTCGACGATGGGCGGATCTGCCTATCCAACAATGCAGCCGAGCGAGCCCTGCGCGGCATCGCAATGACCGATTCATACTGCACCTCCTCTTCAAACGTCCGGAAACAGGGACTTTTGGTTTTCCATTTTGATGCGACACGGGCCTCTGTGACGCGGAAACTGGGTCACTTGATCCTTTTCCAGGTCCGCAGCTCGTATTTGGTGCGGTGCATCGGGTACCACCTGCTCGGTAGGGAGCACGCCCTCCTTGATCAATCGACGGACCCGATGGGCAGTAACCCCAAGCTTTTTGGCGGCTTCGGTCAATGTGAGCCACTCGCCATTCTTTTCGGCGGATCGGTAGCCGTGGATTTTATGGACCGTGCGCAGTGCCCCGACACGGCGCCCAGTCCAGGTTTTGCCTTGCCCGGTCTGCATTCCCATCCGGTTGAGAGTGGCGGCAATGTCTGTGTCGGACCACCGGGTCGCCATAGACCGCATGACGGCAAGGGCGGCCTCCGGAGTACTCTGGCCATGTTCGCCAGCTTTGGGTTTGCGAATGCGCAGCTGGGAGTGCTGGCCGCCTTTCCAGTGGATCGTCAAAATGACTTCACGCTGCTCTTCATCGATGTCAGCAATGATATCAGTCACGAGAGCACGAAGGAGTTGCTGACGACATCGCATGTCGACGTTAGGTGCGCGCCAGGCGGCCTCCAGATCGGTGGCAATGCCAGCAAATTCGGGAACTGGGGTGACAAGATCGATTTGTCGCGCTTGGGCCAAACCAGCTTCACAGGCTTCCACGCGCCTGAGCGCTGCCTCCCAGCTCTTCTCCAGTTGGGCAGCGATCAGCCGGTTGTCAGGGTCGCAAGCAGCATAGCGACGTTCAGCGAGAGAGGCCTCGTATCGGGCTTGCTGCAAGTCCAACTCCACCATGCGGTGTCGTTCTTCCAGATTATCCCGATGCGCCCGATCAGCTTCCATTGCGGCCTCGATCGCCATCGGCGTCACGGCCCTCAATATCTCTTTGCCGATAGCAGGGTCGATGCGAGATGCGCCAAAAGTCATGCATCGTGGCTTGGCCAGCATCTGATTGATACGTTCGCAGCGGTAATAGGGATGCCCCGGAGGCCGCCCCGAGTAGACAACGCCCAACCGCCTTCCGCATCGGCCGCAGGTGAGCAGGCCCGCGAGCAACGCGCGGCCGCCACGACCAGACTTGATGCCGCCTTTCTGGCCGAAGGCATTGACAGCGATGTGGCTCTGGTTCCTCTCAAACTCACTCCAATCGATATAGCCTTCGTGATGATCCTGGAGCACGTCCCACGTTCCAAAGGGTTTGCCGTGGCCGTAGCTTTTACGCGCCCTGCCATCGACAATCTCGGTTCGCTTCTCGCTTTTACCATAGACATAGACCCCAGCGTAGAAGGGGTTCTTCAGGATCGAAATAACGCTTCGATAGCGAACCGGCACCCAGTCGAAGGACACCGTTTTGCGCCCGTCAGAAGGGCGAGGAAAATGGAAATTATCAGCCGTCAGCGAAATCAGCACCTGGCGGGCGCTGCCAAGCTCGCGGAAGCGCGAAAAGATGAGGCGGATCGCCTCTTGTACCCGCAAATCGGGATCAAGCCCCAGCCCATAGTCGCGGTGCCAGATATAACCGATCGGGACACTGAGACGCAGCTCCCCCGCCGCGCTTTGGCGCGAGCCGCGTCAAGCATGCGCGTTCGCAAAATGCCGAGCTCAAACTCGCTGATACTGCCCTTCATGCCCAACAACAATCGATCGTTAGGCCGACAAGGATCGTACACTCCGTCGAGATCTATGACGCGCGCTTCAACCAGGCCGCACAGTTCCAGGAGATGGTGCCAATCCCGGCCATTGCGAGAAAGACGCGATGCGTCGAGGCAGAGCACTGCGCCAATTTTGCCCGTGCACAGGCCGCTCACCAGTCGTTCGAAACCAGGGCGGTCTACAGCACCGCTGGCGGTACGACCAAGGTCATCGTCGATCACATCGACATCACGGAAACCCCAGCGTCGCGCGACATCGACAAGTTCATATTGTCGCCGCTGGCTCTCCAGGTTGTTCTGGACCTGACCCGGGGTCGACTGTCGAACGTAGACCACAGCTTTGCGCTTCAGCACCGTGGCTGGAAGGAGATTATTGCCCGTCATCGCTCGTCTCCTTCGTCGCGACGCCGGCCGCGGCCATCAGGAGGGTCGCCAGCCTGGCGACAACGACGCTTCGTTCCCCGTCGCTCAGGCCTCGCATCTGCGGCGTATCGAACGGCATGCTCAGCTGCTGGGTCAGCACTGGTAATGTCGGCGGTAGTGGTAAAGCCTTCATGGCGCGCCTCCTGGATGGCCGCGAGTCCACCCCTCGAAGTCTGCCTGAAACCGCGCTCGGTAAGCAGTCTATGAAGCTCTACAAGCCCAATCACCGCAACGCGCGGTTCGCCCATCTCCATGTCGGCGCAAAACGCCCGATCCAGCATCCACTCCGCCACCTGGATGATCTCACCCGGCCTGATCTCTACCCGGATGATCGCGCCATTGGCCCGGTCCTCGCGACCTTCATGCCGAAAACGACCGCCGTAATATGGATGCCAGCGATAATGAAACTCCACCATCTGCCCGACATGGGCAGAATGACACCGCGATGGCTCTCGGAAGAAAGTCCTGGCTGTTCTGCGGTTCCGATCGCGGCGGACAGCGCGCGGCCGTTCTCTACAGCCTGATCGTCAGCGCCAAGATGAACGATATCGACCCGCAGGCCTGGCTCGCCGACGTCCTCGCCCGACTTCCCGCCTATCCGGCCCATCGGATCGATGATTTGCTGCCGTGGAATTGGAGATCCGCAAAATTGCGGACCCAACCAGCGGCGGCCTGATCATGCAGCGCAATAAGGTGCATCACGTCTACACCGTCGATCGTGTCGCCAGGGACCTCGGCGTCAGCGAAGCGCTCATCCAGGACCTGACCCTCGGTCTCGAGCCCGAGGACGGCGTCATCTGGGTCTACGGCGCCAACGATGACGACGGGATCTTGGCCTTCACCGATGAAGGGATCGAGGAGGTCGAACTCCTCCTCAAAGAATATCATCGCGTCTCCCCATCGAAAGCTTGACCCCAGCACCGCGGTGCTCAAGGCCGCTGGATACGCACGTCTGCGGTCTTCACCGGGCTTCACCGGCTTTCAATTACCCACATCGTCGGCTTGATCCAATGGAGATGCCGAAGGCGATGTCGTGCAAGCGGGTCATGCCGCGCCAGACGACCATGTTGCCAGGAGGCGG